>PKRH01000173.1 GCA_017577565.1 Thermoanaerobacterales bacterium
GCCGGCTGGCAGCGGTTCGTGGGCGCCGTCCACCTCGGCGTCGACCGCCTGCGCCGGCGGCCGGCCGCGGCGGCCAACGTGCTCGTCGCCGGGTTCGCCTACCAGCTCGCCCTCGTGCTCGCCGCCGGCGCGGCGGCGCCGGGGCCGGGGCGTCCCCCGAGGTCGGGCGCGGGCGGCACCTCGGGCGCAGCCGGGCCGGCCGGCGACCGCCCCGGGACGTCGCGCCCGACGCCGCCCCCCGGGGCGCGCGGCGGTCGGGGCCGGCGCGGGGGCAGCGGGTCGACGACCTCCTCGAAGGGCGGCAGCTCCTCCGGCGGCGGGATGAAGACCTGGACGGGCGACCGCTTCAGCCCGGTGGCCGGCGGCGGCGTCCGCGCCGCCGGCGGGCGGTCGCCGGGCGCGGGCGCGTCGACGCCGCGGCCGTTGGCGCCGGCGCCGTTGCCGTGGGTGGGCCCGGCCTCGTCCCGCCGGCTGCGCCCGTCCCCCACGGGCGCCTCGCCCGCCCACCACTCGGTGTCGGACCGTCCGGTCACCGGGCGCCTCCGGACACCGGCGGCAGCACGGCGACCTCGTCGTCGTCGCCGACGGGCTCGTCGCCCCGGGCCGGCTCGCCGTTCAACCACACCCGGCAGTTCGGGAGCAGGGCCGCGAACGCCGGCGCGTAGCGGGCCCGGGCGCCCGCGAGCACCTCGTCGACGGTGGCGCCGTCGACGACGTCGCGACCGGTGCCGGCGGCCTCGCGGGCCTGGGCGAAGAGCCGGAGGACGGCCATGGTCGCCGCCCTACCCCTGCCGCCCCCGGGCGCGACCCTGGGCGACCGACGCGGAGGGGACCTGGGCCTTCCCCGGCTTGTCGAGCGGCAGAGCCATCGGTCGGACGTCTCCTCGGTGCGGGTCGGCGCTCCCCAGCGGAACGCCGAACGAGCCTAGTGGCTGCACCCGGTAGCGTCCCATGCCCATGAGCGCCGAGACACCCCCCGCCCGCCTCCTGCTCGTCCGCCACGGGCAGTCGGAGTGGAACGCGGTCGGGCGGTGGCAGGGGCAGGCCGACCCCCCGCTCAGCGACCTCGGGCGGCGCCAGGCCCTCGAGGCGGCCCGGGCCCTCGGCGCGATCGACGCCATCTGGTCGTCCGACCTGCAGCGGGCCCGCGACACGGCCGAGATCATCGCCGAGGAGCTGGGGGTGGGGCCGGTGGTCGTCGACCCCGACCTCCGGGAGCGGGACGCCGGCGAGTTCTCCGGGCTGACCCGGGCCGAGATCGAGGAGCGCTTCCCCGGCTACCTGGCCGACGGGCGCCGACCGCCGAGCTGGGAGCCCGACGAGCACCTGCTGGCCCGGGCCATGCGAGCGCTGCGGCGCATCGCCGCCGCCGTGCCGGGGGGCGACGTGCTGGTGGTGACCCACGGCGGCCTCGTCTACGCGGTCGAGCAGTCGCTGGGCGCGGAGTTCCGGCGCATGGCCAACACCGAGGGCCGGTGGGTCGAGGTCGGCCCGGGGTCCGTGCGCCTCGGCGAGCGCGTGGTGCTGTCCGAGCCGCAGGACACGACCGTCCCCAACCAGATCTGACGGACCCGGCCGGCGCCGGTCGGGACGTCAGCCGGGCGGGCGGGGGGCGCCGTCCCGCTCGAGGGCGGCGGCGACCTGCGCGTGGCGCTCGCAGAACGGCGTCGTGGGGTCGGCCGCCAGCCGCTCGTCCGCGATCGGCTCGCCGCAGGCCTCGCACCGGCCGTAGGTGCCGGCGTCGAGGCGCTCGAGCGCCACGTCGACCCCGGCCAGGTCGGCCTCGACCCGGTCGAGCTCCGCGGCCTCGCCGTCGTGCCGGTCACCGTCGTCCACGGGCCCGAGCCTAGGCAGCCGGGCGGGACGTGGGGGTGGAGGGCCTCGAACCCTCGCGCATCCGCTTAAAAGGCGGCCGCTCTGCCAGCTGAGCTACACCCCCGGACCTCTGTGCACGATAACCGCGCCGCCCGGCACCTGGACCGGGGACGGGGCGACCACGGTACGTGCTGCTCGCACCCTCGTGCGTGCCAGCTTGTGACGCCGGGCGCACGTGTTAACCTTCGGGCGGCAGATCTGGGGGGCCTTTCCCTCTGGGCGGGAAGTCAGGAGGACCCATCGTGAAGCGTGTGCTCGCGTGCGCAGCGCTCGCCGTCGTGCTGCTGGCCGCTCCGGCTGCTGCGCAGCAGTATCCGCCGGCCGTCAACAGCCTGACGATCAGCGACACCACCCCGACGCCGGGCCAGACCATCACCATCGAGGGCCGCACCTTCGCCGCCGGCAGCACGGTGACCGTCACCATGGAGTCCGACCCGGTCACCCTCGGCACGGCCGTCGCCGACGACCAGGGTGTCTTCACCCTGCAGGCGACGATCCCGATCGACACCGCGCTCGGCCAGCACACCATCACCGCCGCCGGCCAGGCGCCCGACGGCTCCGCCCTCGTGCTCTCGGCGACGATCACCGTCGTCCAGGCCGACGGCGAGGGTGGTGCCGGCGACGCCGGCGGCGACTCGTCCGGCGCCCTGCCCCGGACCGGCGACGACACCTCGCTGCCGCTGGCCAAGCTCGGCCTCGGCCTGCTGGTCCTCGGCGGCCTCGTCACCGCCGTCGCCGCCAAGCGGCGCAAGGCGGCCGCGCTGCACTCCTGACCGGCCAGGCCCGGAGGCGGCCACGGCGGGGCCGCCCGGACGGCCACAGGATCGCTGCGGGACCCCGGCTCCGGCCGGGGTCCCGGCGCGTCCGGCCTCAGCCCCCGGCCTGCTGCACCTGGGCGCGGGCCCAGCGGTAGTCGGCCTTGCCCGCCGGGCTGCGGACGATCTCGTCCAGGAAGAGCACGTCCTTGGGCAGCTTGTAGCGGGCGATGTGGGCGCTGGCGTGCTCGACGATCTCCTCGGCGGTCGCCGTCCTCCCCTCCGCCAGCTGGACGAGGGCGACGACCTCCTGGCCCCAGCGCTCGCTGGGCCGGCCGACGACGACCACGTCGTGGACGGCCGGGTGCCCGGCGATGGCCCGCTCCACCTCCTCGGCGAAGATCTTCTCGCCACCGGAGTTGATCGTCACCGAGTCCCGGCCGAGCAGCTCGATGTCGCCGTCGGCCAGGTGGCGGGCCCGGTCGCCCGGCACCGAGTACCGGACCCCGTCGATGACGGGGAACGTGCGGGCGGTCTTCGCCGCGTCGCCGAGGTAGCCGAGGGGGACCCAGCCGGACTGGGCGAGCCAGCCGATGCCGTCGTGGCCCGGCTCGAGCACCTTGTCGAGGTCCTCGCTCACCACGACCGTGCCGGGGCCGGGCGTGAAGCGCCCGGTCGCCACCTCGCCGCTCGCGGTCGAGACGTGGCTCATCTGCGCCCCGGTCTCGGACGACCCGACCGAGTCGGTCAGGAGGATGTGGGGCAGCTTGGCCAGCAGGCGCTCCTTGATCGTCGGCGTCAGCGGGGCGCCGCCGTTGCCGATGCTCACGAGCGAGCCGACGTCGTAGTCGTTGGCCTCGAGCTCGTCGACCAGCGGGCGGGCCATGGCGTCGCCGACGACGGTCAGCGTCGTGCACCGCTCCGCCTCGACCGTCCGCCACGTCTGCACCGGGTCGAACCGGCGGGTGTCGGGCGGCAGCACGACGGCGTGGCCGTTGTTCAGGGCGATGAAGCTCACCCACTGGGCGGCGCCGTGCATGAGCGGCGGCAGCACGAGGAACCGGAGGCCCTCCTCGAAGGCCCGGGCCTGGGCGGCCACGTCGTCGTAGGTCTCGACGGCCTCCTGGGTCAGGATGTTCCGCCCGCCCATGGCCGACATGAAGATGTCGTGCTGGCGCCAGAGCACGCCCTTGGGCATGCCGGTCGTGCCGCCCGTGTAGAGGATGTACAGGTCGTCGGGCGACGGCCGGACGTCGATCTCCGGGGCCGAGGCGGCCAGGGCCTCCTCGTAGTCGACGGCACCGGGCAGGAGGTCGTGGCCGGAGTCGTCGGCCACCTGCAGCAGCACCTCGAGGCGGGGCAGCCGGTCGAGCACCTCGGCGAGCACCGGCGCGAAGGACGCGTGGTAGACGAGGGCGCGGCAGCCGCTGTTGTCGAGCAGGTAGTGCAGCTCGTCGGCGACGTAGCGGTAGTTGACGTTGAACGGCGCCACCCGGGCGCGGAAGGCGCCCAGCATGGCCTCGATGTACTCGTTGCCGTTGTAGAGGTAGATGCCGAGGTGGTCCTGGCCGGACTCGTGCCCGGCCAGAGCGCTCCGCTCGGCGTGGGCCCCGAGCCCCCGCGACCGCAGGTAGGCGCCGAGCCGGGTGCTGCGGTCGACCACCTCCGAGAAGGTCAGTCGCCGGTCGCCCCGGATCAGGCACTCGCGGTCGGGGTGCTGCGCGGCGACCGTGTCGAAGACGTCGGGCAGGTTGAACTGCGTGCTGGCCACCTCGATCCCCCTCCGTGCGGCGCAGGGCACCGTCCTGACGATGTGTCAGACGGTAGTCGCCCCGGTGGGTCGGGGGCGGGTGAGCAGGCCGCCGGCGCGGGGCGCGGGGGGGCCCCGCCGGCGTCGCGCCGTGCGGGGCCCCGGTGGACCCGGTGTCCGGGTGGGTGCGGTGTCAGCGGCTGCCGCCGACCGGCTGCTTCAGGAACGGGCCGGCGCCGAGGCCGATCCACCCGATCAGGCCCAGCCACGCGCCGATCGTCGGCGAGACGTCGGCGCCCTCGGCGCTGGTGAACATCGCCAGGATGTGCCACAGCGCGAACACGCCGCACACGACGGCGACGATGACCGGCAGGTTGGGGATGTTGTTCAGCTGGTGGAGCGCCGGCAGGCGCAGGATCGCCAGGATCGCGAAGGCGATGGCGAGCAGCGCCAGGATGCGGCCGAAGCTCGAGTACGTGTCGATCGCCGCTGGCGCGCCGTCGCCGACGTCGCCGAGCGACACGCTCTCGCTGAACGAGAAGTCGCCCGAGCCGACGCTGGCCTCCAGGAAGTCGAGCGCGAACAGCGAGAGGAAGACGAGCAGCGCGCCGACGCCGGCGACGATCAGGCCGACGGTCGGCGTGAAGCTGCCGGACTGCGGGGCGTAGCCGTACCCCGGCTGGCCGTAGGGCTGGCCGTAGCCGGGCTGCGCGCCCCACTGGCCGCTGCTGGGCTGCCCGTAGCCCTGCTGCTGCCCGTAGGCCTGCTGCTGGCCGTACGGCTGCTGCGCCTGCCCACCGGCGGGCCACCCCTCGCCGGAGGGCTGCTGCTGCGGCTGCTGCGGCTGCTGCGCCTGCTGCTGGGCGCCCCAGCCCTGGCCCGACTGCTGCTGCGACTGGTCGTAGGGGTTGGCGGCGGGCGCCGCGCCCTGCCCCTCGGGGTGGTCGAC
>PKRH01000174.1 GCA_017577565.1 Thermoanaerobacterales bacterium
GTTCACGCCCGCGGGCGAGATGCTCGTGCAGGCCGAGCACATCCCCGTGCACCTCGGGTCGATGCCGGCCAGCGTGCGGGCGGCGATCGACGCCTTCGGCGACCGGGTCCGGCCGGGCGACCAGGTGGTGGTCAACGACCCCTTCGCCGGGGGGACGCACCTCAACGACGTCACGCTCGTCGCCCCGTGCTTCGTCGACGGCCGGCTCGTCGGGTGGGCGGCCAACCGGGCGCACCACGCCGACGTCGGCGGCGCCGCCCCGGGGTCGATCCCCGCCGACGCGGTCGAGATCCACCAGGAGGGGTTGCGCATCCCGCCGACGCTGCTCGACGACGGCGTGCGCCGGCTGCTGGTCGCCAACTCCCGCACGCCGGAGGAGCGCCTGGGCGACCTCGCCGCCCAGACCGGCGCCAACGTCGTCGGGGTCGAGCGCCTGGCCGAGGTCGTCGCCGGTGGCGCGCCGCTGGACGAGGTCGTCGACTACGGCGAGCGGCGCATGCGGGCGGCGCTGCGCGACCTGCCCGACGGCACGTGGCGGTTCGAGGACGTGCTCGACTCGACCGGCGCCGCGCCCGACCAGCAGCGCCCCGCCCGCATCCGGGTCGCGGTCACCGTGGCCGGCGACGAGGTGACCGTCGACTTCACCGGGACCGACCCGCAGGCCCGGGGGAACGTCAACGCGGTCGAGGCGGTCACGCTCTCGGCGGTCTCCTTCGCCCTGCGGTCGGCGATCGACCCGACCCTGCCGGCCAACGGCGGGGCGATGCGGCCGGTGCGGGTCGTGGCGCCACCGGGCACGATCGTCGCCGCCCGCCCGCCGGCGGCCGTCGGCGCCGGCAACGTCGAGGTGAGCCAGCGGGTGGCCGACGTGGTGCTCGGCGCGCTGGCGGAGCCGTGCGCCGCCCGGGTGCCGGCCGCCGGCCAGGGGACGATGAACAACCTGCTCGTGGGGGGCGACGGCTGGGTCTACTACGAGACGGTGGCCGGCGGGCAGGGCGGGCGGCCGGGCGCTCCCGGCATGAGCGGCGTGCACACCGGCATGACCAACACGCGGAACACGCCCATCGAGGCGCTCGAGCGCGCCTTCCCCCTGCGTGTCCTGCGCCAGCGCCTGCGGCGGGGGAGCGGCGGCGCCGGGCGCCACCCGGGCGGGGAGGGGATCGAGCGGGACCTGCTCGTGCTCGAGGACGTGACGGTGTCGCTCATCACCGAGCGGCGGGTGTCCCGCCCGTGGGGGCTCCACGGGGGCGAGCCGGGCGCGCCCGGCGAGAACTGGCTGCTGCCGGGCGGGGACGAGGCGCGGGCCGAGCGGCTGCCCGACAAGTGCACCCTGCGCCTGCGGGCCGGCGACGTCGTCCGCGTGCGGACGCCGGGGGGCGGCGGCTGGGGCGCGCCGTGAGGCCCGCGCCCCCGGGCCCCGCCGTCACCGGCGGCGGCGCCGGGGCTCCAGCAGCGACGTGACGTTCTGGGGCACGGTCTCCTCGTCGACCGAGCCGAACACCTCGACGAAGGCCGGGTCGTCGCGGTCGAGCGGGATGGTGGGGTCGGCCGGCCGGTCGGGCGCCTCCGCCCGGTCCCGCCGTCCCCGCCGGAGCCACGCCTCCCCCTGGTGGATCAGGAAGGCGGGGCCGCGGGCCTGGAGGTCGTCGTCCGGGTCGGCCGGCCGGACGGCGTCCTGGGGCGTCTCCACCCGCCGGCGCAGCTCGCGGTCGCTCCACCACGGCCGCAGCCGCACCCGGGCCGGCGCCCCGCTCCCGTAGAGGAGGGCGGCCTCGCCCTCGCCGAGCGTGTCGACGAGCGCCGGGGGCAGGACGTCCTCGAACCCGCCGGTGGCGCCGCCGGGCCCGGCCGGCAGGACCAGGCGGGCGGGGTGGTTGCGGACGACGAGGTCGGCGTCGTCGCCGTAGTGCTCGGCGATGCGGTCGAGGTCCTGGAAGACGCTGACGACCTGCACGCCCCGGCTGGGCGCGGTCGAGGCCAGGCCGGCCAGGTCGTAGACGGGGGCGACCCCCGGCAGGTCGTCGAAGACGACGAGGAGCGGCGGGTCGAGCGGCCGCCCCTGCCGGGCCGACGCCTCGAAGGCCGCGGCGAGGACCTGGCGCATGATGACCGCGCACAGCGGCCGCAGCCGGTCGCGGTCGTGCTCGGGGGCGGTCAGGTAGAGCGTGTGGGCGCCGCCGTCGAGCAGCTCCTCCGGCTCGATGTCGTTGCGGTCCATCGAGGCCGCCACCACCGGGTCGGCGTAGACGCTGAGCACCTCGTGCATGGCGACGAAGAAGCGCTCCCGGACGTCGTCCTCGCGGGCGAAGGTCGTGCGGTGGGCGCGGGCGGCGTGGCGGTGCCCGCCCTCGAGGACGGCGAGCACCTCGTCGCGCTCGTCGTTCTGGATCCACTCGGTGACGGTGCGGATCGACCGCTCGCTCACCGCGGCGGCCAGCAGGAACGGCGCCAGCGTCATCGCCATGGAGCTGCGCCAGACGTCGCCCCGCCCCTCGACGACCAGGCGGTCGCGGTTGGACGCCCCCGACGAGGCCAGGGCGGCGAGGGTCAGGTCGGTGGCCGTGCGGATGGCCCGCTCCCAGGTGTCGCACCGCGCCAGCAGCGACCAGCCCGAGCGGTGGTAGCGGGTGATGCCCGCCGGGTCGTAGACGTGCACGTCACCCTGGTGGCTGCGCCACCCGATCGTCTCATCGAGGACGTGGCCCTTGGACGCGGCCACGACGACGGGCCCGGGCCACTCCAGGATCGCCGGGACGACCACGCCGCTCGTCTTGCCCGAGTGGGCGGGGCCGACGACGAGCAGGCCGTGGCGGTCCCGCACGGCGACGACCCGTCCGCCGCTGGTGCCGACGGCGAGGTCGGTGGCGCCCTTGCCGCGCCAGAGGGGCCGCAGGCTGGCGGCGGGTGCCCACCGGGGGCCGTCGCCCCGCTCCGGGGGCTGCCGCGCCGCCAAGACGAGCAGGGTCACGAGGCCGGCGAGGACGACGACGAACCCGAAGGTGGACCAGTAGCCGACGGGGCCGGGCACGGCGGTGCCGGTGTTGACGGGCTCCCAGGCGGCGGCGGGGTCACCGGGGTCGGCGACGAGGCGGCCCATGATCCCGGGCGCCTCGGCCAGCGGGTAGCGGGGGACCCCGCCGTTGACCAGGAGGGCGGACAGGTGCCCGACGAGCAGCGGCAGCGCGGCCAGCCCGAGGACGGGTGCCGCCCAGCGCAGCACGGCGTCGTCGAGCTCGGTGCCGCCCCGTGCGGCCGGACCGGCCGGGGTGGGACCGGGCGGGCCGGCGGGCGGCGGCGGTGCCGGCCAGCGCTCCCGGTCGCGCCGGCGGCGCTCGTCGTCGCGCAGCTTCCACTCGAGCCGGCGGATCCGCTGCTCGCGCCGGACCTCCCGCCGGTACATGGCCCACTCGTCCATCGGCCACGGTGGTCGCATGCCCGGGGGATGCGCGCCGGGCGGTGCGTTTGCGCGGCGCGTGCGCCCGCGCCGGTGGACCGGCTCGTCAGCTCGCGTACAGCGACACGTGGACGTGGTCGTAGTGGTTCTGTGTGAGCGAGCCGCCCGGGTCGTAGCGCGTGTAGGGGCGCCACTGCCCGTTCTGCCAGATCTGCTTCCACCAGATGATGTACTTGACCCGCAGCCGGTCCGCGTTGGCGATCAGGTAGTTGGCCATCGCGCTGCCGTGGGCCTGCATCTCCGGGGTCGGCAGGGTGTTGGCGGGGGTCGCCATCATGAAGTCGCACGCGAGGCCGACGTGGTGGTCCGACCCCGGCTCGTTGCGCTGGCAGCCGACGCCGTAGCCCCGGCCGAAGCGCGGGATGACCTCGTCCAGCATCCGGCGGGTGGTCTGCGGCAACCCCGGCTCGGAGTAGAGCGCCGTGCTGCCCTTCGGCCCCGTGTAGCCCTCGCCGGGGACGACCGGCAACAGGGGCGCGACGTCGGCCCGGTAGCGCTCGGCCGACTCGAGGACGTCGTCGACGTAGCTCCACGACGGGTTGTAGGTGTGGAGGGCCCGGCGGACGTCGGCGTCGACGCCGTTGTTCTTCAGCAGGCGGGCGGCCGCCACGGCGGCGTCGGGGAAGCTCCACGGGTCGGCGACCCCGTCGCCGTCCCCGTCGCTGGCGTAGCCGCGGTGCTCCTGCCCCTCGGGGATCGGGGGCCCCGCCACGTCGGGGTCGAAGGCGTCCTTCGAGCTGTCCCACGTCGAGCCGAGGAACTGCATCGGCCCCCGGGCCCCGCGCTCGTTGACCTCGGGGACGCTCGGGTCGACGGCGGACGGGATGTCGGGGTTGCACCCGGCCATCCGGCTCCGGCCGTGGTCGCACTCCCGGTGGCCGATGCCGGCGAGGATGGCCCAGTCGACCCCGACGCGCCCGGCCGCCAGGCAGTACGACGACAGCGCGAGCTCGGGGATACCCGTGGCCTCCGCCATCTTCCCCCGGTCGGCCAGGCACCCGACGCTGCCGTAGCCGGCGTTCTGCTCGCCCTCGGCCCCGAACGCCACGGCCACGGCCGTGAGGGCGGCGTTGGCTGCGTCGCTGACGCTCGTGAACACGATGTACGCCGTCATCGCCGCGAGGAAGAGCGGGATGCAGCTCAGCAGCGCGACGACCGCCGCGATCCAGGGGTGCCGGCGGGCGGCGCGCCAGGCGACCTTGGCGACGGTCGTCCACGGGGACGCCGTCGCCTCGGCGATCGTGCGGACGGTGCGCTTCAGGCGCGCGGCCTCGACGGCCAGCCGGGCGGCCCGGCCGGCGCTCACGGCCACCGCTCGCGGCTCCTCGTGACCTGCCCGATGATCCGGTGCAGCTCCCGCCGGTTGCGCCGCAGCCGGAGGCGGTCGGACACACCGCCGATCGGGCTGCGGAGCAGGCTGCGGGGCGCACGCGTCTTCATGGTCACGGACAGCCGCCCCTCCGGGCGCCCGCCGGCGGCCGGACCCGTGCCGGCGGCCGCCGGACCGCTGCCGACCGGTCCGGTGCCCCCGCCCGCCGCGCCGCCGGCCGGCGGGGCGGGCGGGATCGGCCCGGTGCCGGGCGGCGTCGCCGCGGGGGACGGCCTCGGGGCGGGCGGCGCGGCCGGGGGCGACCCGGCACGGCCCGCCGGTCCGCCACCAGCCGGGGGGCCGCTGCCGGGCTGCGGTGGTGTGGGGGCGGGGGGGGGGGGGCGGGGGGGGCGGGGGGCCCGGGGGGGGGGGGGGGGGGCAGGGGGGGGGGTGGGGGGGGGGGCGGGGCGGGAGGGGGGGGGGGGGGGGGCGGGGCGGGTGCCAGGGAGG
>PKRH01000175.1 GCA_017577565.1 Thermoanaerobacterales bacterium
CCACCGCCCGGGTGGCGAGGGCCTCCCCGTGGCGGCGCGACGAGCGGGACCGCCGCCGGGCAGGGGACGAGCGGTCGTGGCCGTCGCCGCCCGCCCGCCGCACCGACAGGGTCCCGGCGACCGGGCCGGCCGGCGCCGCGGCGCGGACGTCGCCGTCCTCGACGGCGAACGGGTTGGGCTCGGTCGCGGGACCGCCGCCCCGCCGCTCACCAGGCACCGGTCCCCCGCAGGACGGCGAGCGGGGTGCGGGCCAGGATGGCCAGGTCCATGGCGAGCGACCAGTGGTCGACGTAGTACATGTCGAGCGCCACGGTCTCCTCCCAGCCCAGCTCGGAGCGGCCGCTCACCTGCCACAGCCCGGTGATGCCGGGGCGCACCCGCAGCCGCCGCCGGGCGTCGCCCTCGAACTCCTCGGCGTCCACCGGCAGCGGGCGGGGTCCGACCAGCGACATGTCGCCCCGCAGCACGTTCCACAGCTGCGGCAGCTCGTCCAGCGACGTCCGCCGCAGGAACCGGCCGACGCGGGTGACCCGGGGGTCCTCCCGGATCTTGAACAGCAGCCCGTCGCTCTCGTTCGCGGCCGCCAGCTGCGCCAGCTGGGCGTCGGCCTCGGTGACCATCGTCCGGAACTTCAGGAACTCGAAGGTCCGCCCGTACTGCCCGACGCGCTCCTGCCGGTAGAGCACCGGGCCCGGGCTCGACAGCTTCACGGCGACGGCCACGACGGCGAACACCGGGGCGAGCAGCACCAGCAGCAGGGCCGCCCCGACACGGTCGATGGCGCTCTTGACGAACAGCCGCCCCCGCCGCTGCCGGCACTCCTGCACCCGCAGCAGGACGGCGCCGCCGACCGGCTCGACGGTCACGCTCTGCTGGGCCAGGTCGGGCACCGCCGGGGCGATCATCAGCTCGGCGCCGGTGCCCTCCAGCGCCCAGGCGAGGGACCGGACCTCGGGGGGCGAGGTGCCGCCGGCCACGGCGAGCACGTCGGCCCCCGTCGCCGTCATCGCCTCCAGCACCGCGGTGCCCACCGGCCCCGACCGCGCCGTCCCCGACCCGTCGCCCGGCCCCGCCACGCCGGCCCCGGCCGCGCGGGCCCCCGCCGCGCGGGCCACCACACCGGTCCCGGCCCGGCGATCGTCCCCGTCGACGAGGCACGTGCCGACGACCTCCACGCCCAGCCCCGGTCGGTCGAGCTGGCGGGCCAGCGCCGCGGCCTCGGCGGTCGTGCCGTAGATCACGGCCCGGTGGCGCCACCGGCCCTCGAGGCGGGCGCGCCGCAGGACCCGGCCCACGACGAGGCGCACCGCGAGGGTGAGGGCGACGAGGAGCCCCGTGGCCAGGGCGACCAGCCGCGCCGAGAGGCTGGTCGACAGCAGCAGGTGGAGCACGGCGACGGCGGCGAACAGCGTCAGGCCGGCCTCGACGACGCGCCCGGCCTCCTCCACCCCGCTGCCGATGACGACGGTGCGGTAGGCGCCGTGCGCGAACAGCACGCCCGGCCAGGCCGCCGCCACGACGAGCGCCGCCGCCACGTGCCCGACCGCGCCGTGGGCGACGTAGAGGTCGGGGACGTCCGCGCCGAAGCGGATCCGGAGCGCGAGCAGCACGGCCACCACGGCGACGCCGAGGTCGACCGCGGCCACGACGGCCGGGACGGTGCGGCGCCACGGCGGTGCGACGATGCCGAATCCGGGCCGGGTGGCGGGCCGTCCGGCGGCGGGGACGACGGCGTCGGTGGCGACGGCCATCACGCGGTGGTGCCCAGGGCGGCGGCCGGCGAGGACCCCCGGCCCCACCCCCGGGCGACCATGTCGTCGTGGATCCACCGGTAGGTCGCCTCGATGCCCTCCGCCAGCGGGGTGGTCGGCTCCCAGCCGAGCAGCGACCGGATGCGGGTGTTGTCGCTGCTCCGCCCCCGCACCCCCTGGGGGGCGTCGAGCAGGTAGCGGCGCCGCAGCCGCACGCCGGCGACCTCCTCGACGAGGTCGACGAGCTGGTTGATCGTCACCATCTCGCTGCTGCCGAGGTTGAGGGGCTCGGCGACGTCGCTGTCGGCGATGAGCAGCGTCCCGGTGACGCAGTCGTCGATGTAGGTGAAGCTCCGGGTCTGGTTGCCGTCGCCCCAGATCTCGATCGTGTCGCCGCCGGTCAGCTTGGCGGCGGCGACCTTGCGGCAGATCGCCGCCGGCGCCTTCTCCCGCCCGCCGTCGTAGGCGCCGTGGGGGCCGTAGACGTTGTGGTAGCGCGCGACGCGGGTGGCGATGCCGAAGTCCTCGGCGAAGTGCCGGCACATCCGCTCGGAGAACAGCTTCTCCCACCCGTAGCCGTCCTCGGGCATGGCCGGGTAGGCGTCCTCCTCGGCGAGCCCGTCGACGTCGGGCCGGTCCTGCTTGTCGGCGGCGTAGACGCAGGCCGACGACGCGTAGAAGTAGCGCTCGACCCCCTCGTCCCGGGCCGCCATGAGCAGGTGCGTGTTGATCAGCACGCTCAGCATGCAGGCGGCCTTGTTGCCCTCGATGAAGCCGATGCCGCCCATGTCGGCGGCCAGGTTGAAGACGCGGTCCGCGCCCTCGACCGCCCGCCGGCAGGCGTCGCGGTCGGTCAGGTCGAGGACGGCGGCCTCGGCCGCCGGGTGGACCTGGTACCACGCGTCGAGCGGCTTGACGTCGACGGCCCGCACGTCGACGCCACGGTCGACGAGCTCGGCGACCAGGTGGCCCCCGATGAAGCCCCCGGCGCCGGTGACGACGCATGACGCCATGGTGGAGCCAACCTCCTGCTGTGGTCAGCCCGCCACCTACTGTGGTCGTCGCCACTCTTCCACGTCGAGATCGCGTTGCCAAGTGTTCGCTGTCGCGTCTCGATCTCACGCGGTGCGGCGATCTGTCGCCCGAGCTGACGCGAAGCGTGGCACCATGGCCTCCCGCAGCAGCAGCCAGACGAACCGGGGGTTGTTGCGCAGGTACCGGCCGGCGAGCCGCCGCGGCTCGGTCGCCATGCGGAACGCCCACTCGAGCCCGCACCGCTGCACCCACCGGGGGGCCTGGCGCTTCACCCCGGCGTGGAAGTCGAAGGCCGCCCCGACGCCGACGAGCACCGGCGCGCCGACCCGGCCGACGTGGGCGGCCATCCACCGCTCCTGCTTCGGCGTGCTCATCCCGACCCAGACGATGTCGGGGCGGGCGGCGGCGATGGACCGGGCGATCCCCGCGTCCTCCTCCTCGCTCAGCGGGCGGAACGGCGGGCTGATGGCGCCGGCGATGCAGGCCCGCGGGAAGCGGGCCTCCAGGTTGGCGCGGAGGCGCTCGAGGGTCTCCGGTGTCGAGCCGTAGAGGACGTGGCGCCACCCGGTGACCTCCGAGCGGGCGAAGGCGGCCAGCATGAGGTCGGGCCCGTACACCCGCTCGACGGGCGTGCCGGCCGGCACCCGCCGGCGGCTCAGCCACACGAGCGGCATCCCGTCGGTCGTCACCATGCCGGCGGCGTTGTGGATCCGGCGCAGCTCGTCGTCGTCCTGGCTCTCGATCACGCCGTGGACGCCGCTGACGCACACGTAGGTGGGCTCCCGCCGCTCGATCCACCCCGCGATCCGGTCGACCGCCTCCTCCAGCGTCTGGGCGTCGACCCGGACGCCGAGGACGTCGACGTGGACGGCGCTCACGCGGCCACCCCGGGTCGGGGGCTGTCGGTCGCGGCCGCCGTCCGCAGCGGCATCGCGGTGGCCCACCACAGGTAGCCGACGAGCGTCCACAGGAGGATGCCGCCCTGCGGCGACTCCAGGTAGACGTCGACCATGCCGGTGACCAGCGCGGCGACGGCGGCGCCACGCGCCCCCTGCACGAGCCGCGGCGGGCCACGCCGGACAGCCGGCGACGTGAACGAACGC
Organism: Thermoanaerobacterales bacterium; assembly: GCA_017577565.1. Classification (GTDB taxonomy): domain Bacteria; phylum Actinomycetota; class Acidimicrobiia; order Acidimicrobiales; family VFJN01; genus ZC4RG19. The sequence continues at coordinate 3,890 of PKRH01000175.1, forward strand.
ACGACCGACAGGACCGGCACCGCCAGGAACGCCACGGCCACCAGAACCCCGGCGCGGCCGGCGAGGGAGAAGAAGACGTTGTGCGGGAGGCGGAGGATCGGCTGGCCGTCCGGGAGGGTGCCGGGGTCGACGACGCCGTAGCGGACGGCGAGGTTGTCGCCCCACCCGTGGCCGTGCAGCACCATGCGCTCGCCGGTCACATCGTCCCAGATGGCTCGCCACCATTCGGCCCGCCATCTGGCGGTGCCGACGTAGCTGCCCTCGATCTCGTCGTCGGGCTGCGTGCCGAGCAACGACGCTGCCGCATCGGCCAATGCCTGGTAGCTCACCTCCCGACCACGCCGGACCTCGACGGACACACCCGACACGTAGAGGGAGAGCACGACGGCCAGAGCTGCCATCGCACCCCTCAGCACCCGAGTGGCGCGCGGGCGCACGGCCAGCACCCCGATGGCGAGAGCCAGCAGCGCACCGCGGCTGCGGAAGGTCACCAGCACTGCCGCGAGGCTCCACAGCAGCGGCACCACGGCGCCGATCGTCCTGGCGCGCGAGGCGACGCCGCACCCGAACGTGAAGGGCAGCGTCAGGACCAGCGCGACCGCGATGTCGCCAGGCTTCGACGCAAGCACCGGGGTACCCGACATCGGCCAAGTCGGCAACCCGTCCGGCTCGGCCAGCAGCAGAGCAGCCAACAGGGCGAGCGCGGCCACCACCCAGGGCGCCGCTCGGGCGACCGCGCTGTCGACCAGCGCAGCCACCGCCACCCGACCGTCACGCTCCTCCTGGCGCCGGAGCAGCGCGTAGGTCGCGAACGCGAAGGCGGCGTAGTAGATCGGAGCGAGGCCCCGCAGCGACTCGACCACCGGCACCGTCGCGCCGAGCCGATCCACGACGAGCTGGACGGCCGCGAGCGCAGCGACGCCCGCGGCGGTTGCCGCTGCCGCGTTCCGTGGCAGCGGCATCGGCTGGACGACCACGGCGACACCGACCACGACCAAGGCGACCTCGCCGACGAACACGGGAGGCACGCCGGCGTACGCGAACCCCTTGCCGAGGGCCGCGTACGAGGTCACGACGACGAAGAGCAGGGCGAGCACCGGCGACGGCCGGAGCACCGGAACCCTGTTCGCGCCCGGCGTCGCCTCCCTTGCCACCGCCTCGACGCCCCCGCCGACCGGCTTGCCCCCCGCTTGCGCGATCGAACGCTGGTCGCCACGCATTGCAGCAACTCTGCCACGTCATGTGGCACCTGTCCTAGAGTGAGCGCTCATAGCGAACGAACTGCCTACGCACGAGGGTGTCGCGCTGCTACGCGTG
>PKRH01000176.1 GCA_017577565.1 Thermoanaerobacterales bacterium
GAACTCGGCCTCGCGCAGCGGCCGCTCCGCGGTCGGCAAGCTGCAGGCGTCCACCGGCGCCCACGCCGCCCCGCTCCGCGCGGGCCCGTCCACCCCGCCGGCCCGGACGACCGGCGGCGGGCCGCGGCCGTGGCCCGCCTCGTCGCCCGCGGCGAGCGGGCGGTGGGCGTCCGCCTCGACGGCCTGCGGGTCTGGGCGCTCGCCGGCGGCCGCCCCGAGGCCGGGCCGGACGACGGGCCGCTCGACGCCGAGGCGGCCGCCGACCGGCTCGCGCCGGCGCTCGAGGCCGCGACCGACGGCCGGCGCCGCCGGGCCCAGGGGCTGCACGTCACGCCCCGGTGGCTGGCCGAGCTGCTGGCCGACCGGGCGCTGCCGGCGGCGCCCGGTGCGGTCGCGGCCCACGGGCCCTGGCCGACGGTGTGCGACCCCGCCTGCGGCGGCGGCGCCGTGCTGCTGGCCGCGGCCCGCCACCTCCACCGCCTCGGCGTGCCCCGGCGGGCGGTCGTGCGCGACCTCGTCTGGGGCGCGGACATCGACCCGGTCGGGCTGGCCGCGGCCGAGGCGGCGCTCGCGCTCTGGGCGGGCGAGGTGCCACCCCCGGGCCGGCTGGTGGTCGGCGACCCCCTGCACGCGGGGGCGGCGGTGTGGGCCGACCCGCCGGCGGGCGGCTTCGGCGCCGTGGTCGGCAACCCGCCCTTCCAGTGCCAGCTCGACCGCGCGACGGCCCGCGGCGCCGCCGAGCGGCGGCGGCTCCGGGCGCGCTACGGTCCCGCGGTCCGGGCCTACACGGACACGGCCTGGCTGTTCCTCCTCGCCGGCTGCGAGCTGGTCCGGCCGGGCGGCCGGGTCGTCCTCGTGCAGCCGCGGTCGGTCGTGGCCGCCCGCGACGCGGCGGCGGTGCGGGCCGCCGTCGGGCAGCGGGCCGCGCTGGTCGACCTGTGGCTCGACGAGCGGCGGGCCTTCGGCGCCGCGGTGGCGGTCTGCGCCCCGGTGCTGGAGCGCCGGCGGGCGATCCGTCCCGGCGACCGGCGCGACGACGGGGACTGGCGTCGCCCGCTGGCCGAGCAGGCGGCCGTCCCGCCGGTGGACCTCGGCCCGGGCCCGGTGCTGGGCGACCTGGCGGCCGTCGTCGCCGGCTTCCGGGACGAGTACTACGGGCTGGTCGGCGCCGTGCGGGAGCACGACGGCGAGGGCGGCGACGGCGCCCCCGGGGACCGGGCCGCGCCGGCCCGCCTGGTGACCAGCGGCGCCGTCGACTGGGCCGGCACGAGCTGGGGCGAGCGGCCCGTGCGGTTCGCGAAGCGCCGCTGGCGGGCGCCGGTCGTCGACCCGGACCTCCTCGCCGGGGCCCCGGCCGCCGCCCGGCGCTGGGTGGAGCGCAGCCGCGGGCCGAAGCTCGTCGTCGCCTCGCAGACGCGGGTCGTCGAGGCGGCCGTCGACGAGGAGGGGAGCTGGGTGCCGTCGGTCCCGGCCCTCGCCGTGCTGCCGGCCGACCCGGCCGACCTGTGGCTGGTGGCCGCCGCGGTGCTGTCGCCGGCGGCGACCGCCTGGCTGGCCCGGCGCAGCGCGGGGACGGCGCTCGACCGCCACGGGATCAAGGTGTCGGGGCCCGACCTGGCGGCCCTGCCGCTGCCGCGCCGGGAGGCGGCGTGGCGGGAGGCGGCGTCGGCCCTCCGGTGTTTCGCCGGCCGCCCGACCACCGTCGCGCTCGACCGCTACCTGGCCGCGGCGGCCGCCGCCTACGAGGTCGACGACGCCGTGACCACGTGGTGGCGGGATCGGGCGGGCCCGGCCGTGCGCATCCGTCCGACGGACGGCTAGCGTGTCCCTCGACATCAAGAGCGGCTCGGCCCTCCCGGGCCGGCCCGGCAACCTGGTTCGGACAGCCAAGGTGCCATCCCGGGCAACCGGGGATGCGGCTCGTCAGGAGCAACCAAGTGTCCGTCTCCCGAGTTCTTCACGGCTGTCCGGGCCCCGACAGCTCCACGCGGACAGATCAGATGGCCCGATCTCGACAGCCGACCCGCCCGGCGCCCGCCGGTGACCCGCTCGCGCCGGAGCCCAGCGGCAACGGCGACGGCGGCGTGCCGCACCCGCGGCCGATGGTGACCGACGACGGCCTGGGCTTCCGGCGGGCCCACCCGAGCGCGCTGCCGGTCACCGGCGCGTGGCGTCCCGGTGACCCGCCCGGCCGGCGCAAGTTCCTCGAGCTGCCCCCCGACCGGCCGTTCGCGCTCGAGGGTGGCGGGCTGCTGCGCGGGGTCGTGCTCGCCTACGAGACCTGGGGCGAGCTGTCGCCCGAGCGCGACAACGCCGTCCTCGTGTGCCACGCGCTGACCGGCGACAGCCACGCCCACGGGCGCATCGAGGCCGGCCACCCCACGCCCGGCTGGTGGAACGGCATCGTCGGCCCGGGCGCCGCCATCGACACCGAGCGGTGGTTCGTCGTCTGCGTCAACGTCCTCGGCGGGTGCCAGGGCACGACCGGGCCGGCGTCGCCGCACCCCGACGACGGCCGGCCGTGGGCCTCGCGGTTCCCGGTCGTCACGATCCGCGACATGGTGCGCACCCAGGCCGCCGTCGCCGACCACTTGGGCATCGAGCGGTGGGCGCTCGTCGCCGGCGGCTCGATGGGCGGCATGCAGGTGCTCGAGTGGGGCGTGATGTACCCCGAGCGGGTGCGGGCGCTGCTGCCCATCGCCACGGCGGCCGCCGCCAGCGCCCAGCAGATCGGGTGGTGGAGCAGCGGCCGGCGGGCCATCGCCATGGACCCCCGCTGGCGGGGCGGCGAGTACTACGACGCCGAGCCCGGCGACGGCCCCCACGAGGGCCTGGCCATCGCCCGGATGATCTCGATGATGACCTTCCGCAGCGACGACGTGTTCACGCAGCGGTTCGGGCGCCAGGTCGTCGAGCCGGTCGAGGGCTACTCGCTGTGGCAGCGGTTCCAGGTCGAGCGCTACCTGGAGTACCAGGGCGACAAGCTGGTCCGGCGCTTCGACGCCAACAGCTACCTGCTGCTCACCAAGGCCATGGACCTGCACGACCTCGGCCGGGGCCGCAACGGGCTGCGCCCGGCCTTCGCCCGCCTGCGGGCGCCGGTGCTGTCGGTGGGCATCAGCAGCGACATCCTCTACCCGCCGCACCAGTCGCGGGAGATCGCCGAGCTGGCCCGGGAGGCCGGCGTCCCGGCCCGCTACGCCGAGCTCGACAGCCCGCACGGGCACGACGCCTTCCTCATCGAGACGGAGCAGCTCGGTGCGGTGATCCGTGAGTTCCTGGCCAGCCTCGAGGACGACCATGACTGACACGCCCGGCTCCTGTCCGCCCGACGGCGCCGTCCCGGAGGCGACGGCGGAGATCGACGCCCGCTGGCACCCCGAGACGCGCGCCATCCGCGCCGGTCGCCGCTTCAGCCGCGACTCGCTCGCCCCCGTGCTGTTCCCGGCCACCACCTACGAGGTGGGCTCGGTCGAGGACCACCGGCGCATGGCCGGCGAGCCGCGCTCGACCCACTACTACTCCCGGTTCGGCAGCCCGACGGTGCACGAGTTCGAGCAGGCCGTCGCCGAGCTCGAGGGCGCCGAGGCGGCCCTGGCCTCGGCGTCGGGCATGGCGGCGATCACGGGGGTCGTCCTCGGCCTGTGCTCGGCCGGCGACCACGTCGTCGCCCAGCGCCAGGTCTTCTCGGTGACCTCGGCGCTGTTCACCTACCACCTGCCGCGCTTCGGCATCGAGGTGACCTTCGTCGACGGGACCGACCCCCAGCAGTTCGCCGACGCGGTGCGGCCGGGCCGCACGCAGCTCGTCTTCGCCGAGACGCCGGCCAACCCGGCCCTGGCGCTGACCGACATCGAGGCGATCGCCGCCATCCCCGGCCCGTTCACGGTCATCGACTCGACCTTCGCCACCCCGGTGCTGCAGCAGCCCCTGGCGCTGGGCGCCGACCTCGTCGTCCACGCGGCGACCAAGGGCCTGGCCGGGCACAACGACGCCCTGCTGGGCGTCGTGGCCGGCAGCCGCGACCTCATCGACGCCATCTGGGCGTGGCACGTCGTGCAGGGCGGCCAGGCCTCGCCGTTCGACGCCTGGAACGGCCTGCGCGGCATCCGCACGCTGTCGGCCCGGGTGCGCCAGCAGTGCGAGACCGCCCTGGCGGTCGCCGAGCACCTGGAGCGCCACCCCGCGGTCGCCCGGGTGTCGTACCCGGGGCTCGACTCGCACCCCCAGCGCGACCTGGCCAAGCGGCAGATGGCGGCGGGCGGGACGATCGTCGCCGTCGAGCTGGCCGGTGGGCTGGCCGCGGCCACGACGTTCTGCGAGTCGACCCGCGTCGCCCGCATGGCGCTGTCGCTCGGTGGCCCGGAGACGCTGGTCGTGCACCCCGCCTCGACGGTCGGGCGGCAGCTGACCCCGGCCGAGCGGGCGGAGCTGGGGATCTCGGACGGCCTGGTCCGCATCTCGGTCGGCCTCGAGCACGTCGACGACCTGATCGCCGACCTCGACCAGGCGCTGGCCCGGGCCGAGGCCGCCGGCGCCGGCTGACGGCCGACCGCACGGCGACCGCGCCGCGGCGCGCCGGGCCGGGGCCGGACGGCGCGGCCTAGCCTGCCGCCGTGCCCGAGCTGCTGGAGGTCGAGACCTACCGCCGCCAGGCCGAGCGGGTGGTCGGGCGCCGCATCGCGGCCGCCGAGGCGCCCGACGCGTGGTTCGTCAAGGGCGCCGAGCCCGAGGAGGTCGTCGCCGCCGTGGTGGGGCGGTGCGTGGCCGCCGCCCGGCGGCGGGGCAAGCTTCTCGTGCTCGACCTCGCCGACCCGGCCGCCGGGGAGGCGGAGCCGCCGGCGGTCCGCCTCGGGTTGCACTTCGGGATGACCGGCCGCCTGATCGTCGACGGGTCGGCGGCGATCGAGCGCCTCGAGTACTCGAGCGGGCGGAACGACCCGGCGTGGGACCGCTTCGCCCTGCGCTTCGCGGACGGCACCGAGCTGCGGGTGCGCGACCCGCGGCGGCTCGGCGGCGTGTCGCTCGACCCCGACGAGGACCGCCTCGGCCCCGACGCCCTCACCGCGAGCCGGGACGACGTCGCCGCCGCGCTGGGGTCGAGCCGGGCCCCGCT
>PKRH01000018.1 GCA_017577565.1 Thermoanaerobacterales bacterium
GCGAGCAGGGCGCCCTGATCTGCACGGCGAAGATCGTCGAGACCGTGCCCTGGATCGACGCCAAGTACTACGCCGCCACCCAGGTGATGGACGAGGCCCGCCACGTCGAGGTCTTCGCCAAGTACCTGCAGGAGAAGCAGCAGAACTACTACCCGATCAACGCCCACCTGCGGCTGCTGCTCGACGACATCATCAACGACAGCCGCTGGGACATGACCTACCTGGGCATGCAGATCATGGTCGAGGGCCTCGCCCTCGCGGCGTTCGGCTTCATGCAGCAGATGACGCCGGACCCGCTGCTCAAGCAGCTGCTGCGCTACGTCATGTCCGACGAGGCCCGGCACGTGGCCTTCGGCGTGCTGTCGCTGAAGGAGTACTACGCCGAGCTGACCGACGCGGAGCTGCGCGAGCGCCAGGAGTTCGCCTTCGAGGCGGCGGTGCGCATGCGGGACCGCTTCCTCCAGCAGGAGGTGTGGGAGCGCATGGGCATCAAGCCCAAGGAGATCCTGCCGCTGGTCGTGCAGGACGTGGGCCGCAGCATGTTCCAGCAGATGCTGTTCTCGAAGATCGTGCCCAACTGCAAGAAGCTGGGGCTGCTGGACGCCGGTGACGGCTGGCTCCGCAAGAAGTTCACCGAGATGGGCGTCATCCAGTTCGAGGACTGGCAGGACACCGGCAGCGAGTACGAGTCGCTGCAGGCCACCGGCTGACGCCCGCGAGGACGAGCGCTGGGGACGGCCCGCGCCGCACGGCGCGGGCCGTCGCGCGCCGGGGCGCCGGCGGTGCCGCCGTCAGCTGCCCGGCGCCGCCGGGGCGGAGCCGACGTCGGCCCGCACCGGGAAGCCGACGACCCGCTCGAGCTCGGCCAGCGCCTCGTCGGGGTCGACGACCTTGATCGTGGTCATGCCCATGGCCCGGGCGGGCTTGAGGTTCACCCCGAGGTCGTCGAGGAAGACCGCCTCGGCCGGCTCGACGCCCAGCTCGTCGCAGACGAGCCGGTAGATGGCCGGGTCCGGCTTGCGGAGGCCCACCCGGCTGGACTCGACCAGCACGTCGACGTGGTCGAGGACCGCGGCCATCGGCCCGGAGCGCCGGCCCTCGCCGGCGGCCGCGTCGCCGACGAGGAAGTTGTTGGTCACGATCGCGGTGCGGAGCCGCTCGTGGCAGCGGCGGAGCGCCTCGACCATCTGCGGGCGGACCTCGCCGGCCAGCAGGCCCAGCACCGCCCGGCCGTCGACCCGGTGGCCGGCGGCCTCGGCCTCGGCCTCGAACAGCTCGACGAAGCCGTCGAGGTCGACCTCGCTGCGCTCCAGCCGGGCCCAGGCGTTGTCGTCGGGGTTCGTGGCGTTGAGGCGGCGGATGAACCCGGGCGGCAGGCCGTTGTCGGCCTCGTAGCGGGCGAAGGCCTCGAAGGGGCTGCTCGTGATCACCCCGCCGAAGTCGAAGATGACGGCGCGCACTGGCATAGGCTGCGCAGCCTATGGGTGCGGACGAGTGGGTCCCACCGGGTGCGCAGGTCGCCGACGGCGGCGGGGGTGCCGAGCGACCCGCGCCGGCCCCGGGCGGCGGCCGCGGGGACCCCGGGGCCGCACGACCGCCGGGGCCGCCGGCGCCCGGGCGACCGGCCCCGCGGCGCCGTCGCCGGGCGGTGGTCGTGGCGGTGGCGCTGGCCGTCGCCGCCGTGGTGGTGGCGGTCGCCGTGGTCGTGTCCCGCGGCGACGACGGCGGGTCGCCGGAGGCGGCGGGCCGGCAGGAGCGGTCGGCCGACGACCCGGGCGGCGCCGCCTCGACGACGGTGCCCCCGCCCACCAGCGTGGCCGTCGCCCCGCCCGGCGGCGGGTTCCGCATCGAGGTCCCCGGGTCGTGGGTCGTCGGCTACCCGAACGCGCAGGGCGCCCCGCTCGCCGATCAGATGGTGCCCGACCGGCCCGACGACGCCGACCACATCGCCCTCGTCGAGGCGGCGCTGGTCGCGCCCGACACCCGGATGGTGGCGCTCGACCCGGCGGGGCTCGGCGACCTCGAACGGCTGCCCGACCTGCTCGTCGTCGACGGCATCGCCAGCCCCTCGCTGACGGCGTTCGGCACGGAGCGGCTGCTCGACCTCGCGGCGCCCGTGGACGAGGGCGTCGTCGGCGCCCGGGGCACCATGGAGGGCACCAGCGGGGAGATCGGCTGGGTCGAGATCGACCTGGCGGCGTTCGACGTCCAGGGCGTCCGCTACGTGGCCACCGGCAGCGACACCGTGTGGATCCTCACGTTCTGGAGCCACACCCTCGACGAGCAGCGGGCCATGGCCGACGAGATGGTGGCCGGGTTCGATCCCGACTGACACGCGCCGCGACAGCGCGAGCACACCATGTCAACTCGGCGGCCTGCGAAGTAACCTGCGGTCGGGCCCTCGTGCGGGCCCGCACCCCCGTCCGGCAGTGCCGTCCTGGCAACGCGCAGTGCGCCGGCGGTGTCGCGGCAGATCGGCGATCCCGGCGGTCCGCCTCCGCCGAGGGCGACGCCGCTGCGGGGTCCCCCACCCGAACGCCAGGCATGCCATGACGGTCCACCACGTCGTCGTCGACGGATCCAACATCGCCACCGAGGGGCGTGACACGCCCAGCCTCGCCCAGCTCGACGAGGCGGTGCGGGCCTTCGTCGAGGAGTACAAGCCCAAGTACGTGACGGTCGTCGTCGACGCCACCTTCCCCAACCGCATCGACCGCAAGGAGCGGAAGAAGTACGAGGAGGCGGTGGCGGCCGGCGAGCTCATCACCCCGCCGGCGGGGGCGATCGGCCGGGGCGACGCCTTCATCCTGCAGATCGCCAAGCGGGCCAACGCCGTCATCCTGTCCAACGACTCGTTCCAGGAGTTCCACGGGGAGTTCCCCTGGCTGTTCGAGAAGGGGCGGCTGATCGGCGGGAAGCCGGTCCCGCACGTGGGCTGGGTGTTCATCGAGCGGGCGCCGGTGCGGGGGCCGACGAGCCGCCGGGCGGTCAACGAGGCCCGCAAGTCGGCGAAGGCCGCCGAGGCGGCGGGGGCGGCCGTGGCCGCTGCGGCCACCGCCGAGCCCGACGGCGCCGACGAGGCCCGCGTCGGCGCGCCGGCCGGCGAGGCCGCCGAGTCGGGCGACGGCCGGCGGGCACCCGCCAGGTCGACGGCGACGTCCAAGACGTCGAAGAAGCAGCCGGCCCCCTACAACGAGGCGCTGCCCTTCATCGAGTTCGTCGGGCAGTACCCGGTCGGCAGCGAGGTCGAGGCCGTGGTCGAGCGGTTCAGCTCCCACGGCGCCTACGTCATGGTCGGTGACACCCGGGCCTACGTGCCGCTGCGCAACCTCGCCGACCCACCGCCCCGCAGCGCCAAGGAGGTGCTGTCGCTCGGCGAGAGCCGGCGGTTCGTCGTGGTGTCGATCGACCCGCCCCGCCGGGGCATCGACCTGGCGATCCCGGGCGTCGTCGACGTGCCCGCCCCGGTCCCGGTCGGGGACGCCGAGCTGGAGGCGGTCGCCGACGCCGCCAGCGCCGCCGAGCCGCCCGGCACCCGGCGGGCCGCGGTCAAGCGGGCTCGTCGCCGGACCGCCGGGTCGGGCGGGGAGCAGGCCACGCCCGTCGAGGAGGCGGCACCGGCGGAGGCCGAGGAGCCCGAGGCGCCGGCGGGGGCCGGGAAGGCCGCGGCGAAGAAGGCGGCCACGAGGTCCGCGAAGAAGGCCACGAAGGCTGCGAAGAAGTCCGCCGAGACGGCGACGGCGGAGTCGGCGACGGCGAAGAAGGCCGGCTCGGGGAAGGCGACGGCGAAGAAGGCCGCGAAGACCACGAACAAGGCCGCCGAGCGGTCGACGAAGGCGGCCGACGCCGGCACCGACGAGGGGCCGGCCGAGGCGCCGGCGACGACGGCGACGGCGAAGAAGGCCGGCTCGACGAAGGCGGCGGCGAAGACGGCCCGCTCGAGGACGTCGGGCCGGAGGGCGGCGGCCAGGTCGGCCGCCGAGGAGACGGCCGCGGACGAGGCGCCCGGGGCCGAGGCGACGGCCGGGGCGCCGGAGGCCGGCGACGAACCGGCGCCGGCCCCGGCGGAGAAGGCACCGGCGACGAAGGCCGGTTCGGGGAGGACGACGGCGAAGGCCGCCGAGAAGGCGACGGCGAAGAAGGCGGCGGCGCGGAAGGCGGCGGCGAAGCGGACGGTGAGGAGGTCGGCGGGGGAGGGCGCCGGCGGTGAGCGCGCCGCGCCTCCGGCCGAGGCCCCGGGTTCGACGGAGGGCGAGGACGGCACGACCGGGGCGCGCTCGACGGCGAAGAAGACGACGAGGAAGCGGTCGACCGCGAGCAGGGCCCGAGGCCGGGGGTCGGCCGCGACGGCGGCCGCGACCGCGACGGCACCGGCCGGCCCGGCGGAGCCGGACCCGGCACCGGAGGCGCCCGGCGACGGCGGTGCGGCGGCCGCGACCGGGACCGAGGAGACGTCGGGCGCCGGCGGTGCGGCGGCCTCCGACGGCGACGGCCGGCCGCCCGTCGTGGGGGACCCGGTGGGGCCCGCCACCCCGGGCGGCATCGGCACGACGGCCCTGTAGGTTCCGCGGCGTGCGCATCGCCACCTGGAACGTCAACGCGCTCACCGGCGAGCGCATCGAGCGGGTCCTCGCCTGGCTCGACATGGCGCGGCCCCACGTGCTCTGCCTGCAGGAGACCAAGGTCAGCGACGACGCCTTCCCGGCCCTCGACTTCCACGCCCACGGCTACGACAGCGTCCACCACGGCCAGGGCCGCTGGAACGGCGTGGCCATCCTCAGCCGGGTCGGCCTCGACGACCCCGTCGCCGGCTTCGCCGACGGCGGCCCGCCCGACCCCGAGGCCCGGCTCGTGACGGCCACCTGCGGCGGCGTGCGGGTGTCGTCGGTCTACGTGCCCAACGGCCGGGCCGTCGGCCACGAGCAGTACCACCACAAGCTGCGGTGGCTGGCCCGGCTGCGGGCCCACGTGCTCGCCGACGTCCGGCCCGAGGGCACGGGCTGGCTGCCCGACCCCGACGGACCCGGCGGCGGCCTGCGGGCCGTCTGCGGCGACTTCAACGTCGCCCCCGAGGACATCGACCTCTGGGACCCGGCCGCGTTCGAGGGCGCGACGCACGTCACGCCCGAGGAGCGGGCGGCGCTGGCCGAGGTCATGGCGACGGGGCTGCGGGACGCGTTCCGGGAGCAGCACCCGGGGGCGCCGAAGCTGTTCAGCTGGTGGGACTACCGGGCGGGCGCCTTCCACAAGCACCAGGGCATGCGCATCGACCTGGTGCTGCTGTCGCCCCGGCTGGCCGACCAGGCCCGGTGCGCGCTCATCGACCGCAACGCCCGCAAGGGGCGCAAGCCGAGCGACCACGCCCCCGTCTTCGTCGACGTCGACCTCTCCGCCGTCTCGCACGGCGGTGACGCCCGAGGCTAGGACGGCACCATGTCCGACGGCTCCCCCGACCCCACCGACAGCACCCAGCGGCCCGCCGACGACGCCGGCGAGCTGCCGCCGGACCTCGACCGGCTCGCCGGGCCGGGCTCCGCGCGGTGGCCCGAGCTGCTCGACCGCTACTCGTCGAGCGTGCCGTCGCCGCGGCGGGCCGAGCTGCACCGCACGGCGAACGCGCTGCGGCGGATCATCCACCGCCTGCACGCGAGCCCCGCGCCCGCCGAGGAGCTGGCGGCCGCGGCCGACGAGCTCGAGGAGCTGGCCCGGCGGCTCGACGCCTTCCCCGGCGGGTCGCTCTACGAGGGCTTCAGCGAGTCGCCCCTCGCCGGCCCCGACCCCCACGCCTTCTTCGACCACAGCCCGATGCTCGGCCGGGCCAACCCCCTCGCCCCGCCCATCGAGCTGTGGGCCGAGGGCGACGTCATGCGGGGGCGGGTGACCTTCGGCGCCGCGTACGAGGGGCCGCCCGGCTGCGTCCACGGCGGCTACGTCGCCGCCGCCTTCGACGAGGTGCTCGGCTCGACCCAGTCCCTCGCCGGCCGCCCGGGCATGACCGCCCGGCTGACCGTCAACTACCGCAGCCCGACGCCGCTGCACACCGAGCTGATCTTCGAGGGCCGGATCACCGAGGTGTCCGGCCGCAAGACCTTCACCTACGGCACCCTCCACGCCGGCGACACGCTGTGCGCCGAGAGCGAGGCGCTGTTCGTCGCCATCGACTTCCGCAAGGTGGCCGAGATGCAGGAGGTCCGCGACCGGGCCTTCGGCCCGACGCCGCCGCCCGAGCCCGAGGGCTGAGCGGCCCCGGCTCAGCCCGGCTCGGTGACCGGGTCGCGCAGGGCCGCGAGCAGCCCGTCGCCGAGCCGGCGGGCCACCAGCGGCCCCATGCCCAGCTCGACCAGCTCCTCGTGCGACCGGGGCCGCCGCTCGGCGATGCGCTCCAGGAGCCGGTCGTCGACGACGGCGGCCGGCTCGACCCGGGCGGCGCGGGCGTGCTCGTCCCGCCAGGCCCGCAGCGCGGCCAGCACCGGCGACGCCGGCGTCGTCCGCTGCCGGGCCAGCGCCGCCCGCTGCTCGGCCAGGCGGGCCCGCCAGTCGCCCGGCGGCGCGGCCGGGGCGTCGGGTCGGCGGTCGCGCCGGCGCTCGGCCAGGCCGGCCAGCCACGGCGTCAGCCGGCGCTCGACCGGCCGCCCCCCCACCACCCGGCTGACCGCCCACGTGCAGCGCAGCTCGTCCTCGGCCCGGGTCATCGCCACGTAGAGCAGGCGGGCCTCCTCGGCCCGCTGCGCCCGGCTGCGGGCGTGGGCGATCGGGACGAGGCCGTCCTCCAGGCCGGCGAGGTGCACGACCGGCCACTCGAGGCCCTTGGCGGCGTGGAAGGTCGCGATCGTGACCGCGTCGCGGGGCTCGTCGCCGCCCTCCGCCTGCAGCGTGGCCACCAGCCACGACACGAAGGCCCCGGTCGTGGCCGACGGGTCGAGCCGCAGGTGGTCGCCGGCCAGCTGGGCCACGGTGGCGACGTCGGTCGCGGCGGCGCCGTCGCCGGGCCGGTCGAGCTCGGCGGCCAGCGCCTCGAGGTCGGGGAGACAGCTCGACAGCGGGCGGTCGGCCCGGCGCAGCAGGTCGAGCGCGGCCCGGCCGCCGGCGCGGTCGAGCAGGGCCGCGTCGCCCCGCACCCGGTGGGGGATGCCGGCGGCCCGCAGCGCCTCGGCGACGAGCGGGATCTGCGCGTGGGTGCGGACGAGCACCGCCTGGCACGACCAGGGCGAGCGGGGCCGGCGGCAGTCGCGCACGGCCCGGGCGATCGCCACCGCCTCGTCCCGGTCGGTCGGGTGGCGCTCGAGGCGCACGGGCGGCCCGCCGGGGCGCGTCGCCCGGACCGGGCGGTCGGGCACGCCCGCCCGGCGGAGGACGTCGCCGGCCGCGGCCAGGATCTCGGGGGTCGAGCGGTAGTTGCCCGCCAGCGAGATGACCTCGGCCGTCGGGTGGAGCTCGCGGAAGCGCTCGAGGAAGCCGGCGTCGGCGCCGTTCCAGCCGTAGATGGCCTGGTGCGGGTCGCCGACGACGCACAGGTCGAGGCTCGACCCCCGCCAGGCGTCGAGGAGGCGCAGCTGCAGCGGGTTGACGTCCTGGAACTCGTCGACGAACAGGTGGCGGAACCGCCACCGCTGGGCGGCGGCGAAGGCGGCGTCGGTCTCCAGCAGGTGGGCGCACAGCCGCAGGAGGTCGTCGAAGTCGACCACGCGGGCCCGCCGCTTCTCCTCCTCGTAGGCCCGGTACAGCTCGGCGATCTGCTCGGCGGGGCCGGGCGTGCGCCGGCGGGCGCCGGCGGCCGCGCCCGGGTAGTCGTCCGGCCCGACCAGGCGGGCCTTGGCCCACTCGATCTCGCCCGCCAGCTGGGCGACGCTCACCCGGGTGCCCTCGACCAGGGGGCCGAGCAGGCGGGACTTGCGGGCGAGCAGGGCGGGCGGCCGCCGCCCGGCGTCGGCCCACCAGCCGCGCAGCTGGGCGTAGGCCACCCCGTGGAAGGTGCCCGCGGCGACGCCGTCCCGGAGCCCGAGCGCCCGGAGCCGCTCCCGCAGCTCGCCCGCGGCCCGCCGGGTGAAGGTCAGCGCCAGCACGTGGCTCTCGTCCGCGTCCCCGGTCGCCACCCGCCAGGCGATCCGCCGGGTCAGCACGCGGGTCTTGCCCGACCCGGCCGGGGCCAGGATGGCGAGCGGGCGGGCGGGCGAGGTCACCGCCCGGCGCTGCATCTCGTCGAGGTCGTCGAGCAGGTGATCCGCAGCCAACGAGGAAGAGGGTATTCCGGCACCTACGATCGCCGACGTGATCGACCTGGACCCCGCCCGGTTCGAGGAGCTGGTGGCCGACGCGCTGGACAGCATCCCCGAGCCGCTGGCCCGCCGGATGGACAACGTGGCCGTCGTCGTCGAGGACGGCCACCCCGACGGCGAGCTCCTCGGCCGCTACGAGGGCGTGCCGCTGACCGAGCGCGACACCTGGTACGGCACCGGCGGGCTGACCCTCCCGGACCGCATCACGATCTTCCGGCGGCCGATCTGCGCGGTGTGCTCGACCGAGGAGGAGGTGGTCGAGCAGGTGCGGATCACCGTCGTGCACGAGGTCGCCCACCACTTCGGCATCGACGACGACCGCCTCCACGAGCTGGGCTGGGCCTAGGGGAGGGCCCGCCCGGCCCGCCCGGGCAGCGGTACGCTGCGGGTGTGCCGTTCCCCAGGAAGCTCCTCCACGACGAGGAGGAGCTGGTCCTCGACCTCCATCCCCACTGGTGGTACCTGGTGCCGCAGCTGGCCGCGCTGCTGGCGTCGGTCGTCCTCGGCGGCGTGGTCATGGCCATGACCGATGCCGCGTGGGCGCAGATCCCGGTCGGCATCCTCATCCTCGTCTGCCTGCTCTGGTTCGGCGTCCGCTACGCCAGGTGGGTCACGACCAACTTCGTCGTCACCACCGACCGGCTGATCTACCGGCACGGCGTGCTCAGCAAGCACGGCATCGAGATCCCGCTCGACCGGGTCAACACCGTGTTCTTCCGCCAGTCGCTGTTCGAGCGGATCATCGGCTCGGGTGACCTGGTCATCGAGTCGGCCAGCGAGACCGGGCGCCAGGCGTTCAGCGACGTGCGCCGGCCCAACGCCGTGCAGAACGAGATCTACCTGCAGATCGAGGCCAACGAGAACCGCAAGTACGACCGGGTGGGCGCCTCGATGGGCGGGCCCGACGACCCGAGGGCGTCGATCCCGGCCCAGATCCGCGAGCTCGACGAGCTCCGCAAGCAGGGGCTCCTGACCGAGGCCGAGTTCGCGGCGAAGAAGCGCCAGCTGCTCGACCGCATGTGAGCGCGCCGCCGGTGCCGGCCCGGGTCGTCAGCCTCGTCCCCTCGGTCACCGAGACGCTGCTGGCCTGGGGCGTCACGCCGGTCGCCTGCACCCGGTTCTGCGAGCAGCCCGACCTGCCGCACGTCGGCGGCACCAAGGACCCCGACGTCGCCGCCATCGCCGATCTCGCGCCCGACCTGGTCGTCATGTGCGTCGAGGAGAACCGGCGCGAGGACGCCGACGCGCTGGCCGAGGCGGGGGTCCGCACGGCCGCGCTGTCGATCGACGGCGTCGCCGACGTCGGCCCCGCCCTGCGGATGCTGGCGGCGCTCGTCGGCGCCACCCCGCCGGCCGACGACCTCGACCGCCTCGACGCCCTGGCCGCCGGCGAGCTGGCCGGCCCCGGGGCCGTGCGGGGCGGCCGCCCGCTGCGGGCCTTCGTCCCGATCTGGAAGCGGCCGTGGATGACGCTGTCGGGCGGCACCTACGGGTCGTCGCTGCTCGCCGCCATCGGCGTGCACAACGTCTACGCCGACGCCGAGGAGCGGTACCCGACGGTCACGCTGGACGAGGTGCGGGAGCGGCGCCCGGACGTCGTGCTGGCGCCCAGCGAGCCCTACCCGTTCGGCGAGCGCCACGTCCCGCTGCTCGCCGAGGTCGCGCCCGTCGTGCTGATCGACGGGCGCGACCTGTTCTGGTGGGGCGTCCGGACCCCGGGCGCGCTGCGCCGCCTCGCCGACCAGCTCACCGCCATCGACCCCGGCGGCTGAGCCGCCATCGGCCCGGGTCAGTCGGTCGTCAGCGACGCCCCCGCCGCCGGACGCCCCCGCCAGACGATCGGGCCGCTCAGGCGGGTCTTCGGCCGGCAGAGGACGATGACGCAGCCGCCGAACCCGGCGCCGGTCACCCGGGCGCCGTAGACGCCGGGCACGCCCCGGGCGGCGGCCACGATCTCGTCGAGCGCGGGCGTGCTCACCTCGAAGTCGTCGCGCATGCTCGCGTGGCTCGCCACCAGCAGCTCGCCCGCGTACGACAGCTGCCCGGTGGCCAGCGCCCGGGCCACGGCGTCGACCCGCTCGTTCTCGGTGATGACGTGGCGGGCGCGGCGGCGCAGCACCGGGTCCTCGATGGCCTCGGCGTCGATCGGCGAGCAGTCCCGCAGGCGACGGCCGAGGATGCGCTCGGCCGCCTCGCACTCCTTGCGGCGCTGGGCGTAGGCCGACCCGGCCAGCTCGCGGTGCTGCCCCGACTGGATGACGACGATCTCGGCGTCCTCGGGGAACGGCACGTGCTCGATGGCCAGCGTGTCGCAGTCGATGCGCAACGCCATGCCCTCGACCGCGGCCAGCGCGACGAGCTGGTCCATGATCCCGCAGGGCACGCCGACGGCCCGCTGCTCGGCCCGCTGGCAGGCCTTGGCCGCCGCCACGGGGTCGAGCCGGTCGGCGCCGAGCGCCGTCGCCACCGCCACCTCGAGCGCGGCGGAGGAGGCGAGCCCGCTGCCGGGCGGCAGCGTCGAGTGGACCATGCCGACGAGCCCGTCGTCGGGCCGCACCTCGTCGACGACGGCGGCGACGTAGCGCCCCCAGGTGGGCTCGACCGTCGAGGGGTCGGGCACGCCGGACACCGGCACCTCGGCGACGCCCTCGAAGCGGTCGGAGCCGAGCATGACCCAGTTGCCGCCGCGGTCACCGGTGATCTCGATGCCGAGCCCGATGGCCATGGGCAGCACGAGCCCGCCCATGTAGTCGGTGTGGTCGCCGATGAGGTTGACCCGCCCGGGCGCCCAAGCTCGCAGTCCCATTCACGCTCCTCGCAGTGCCGACGCGGCGTCCTCGGGGACGACCGGGTTCGTGTACTGGCCGCTGCCCAGCTCGGCCGCGGCGACGTAGCGTTGCACGCCCGGCCCCCGCATCGGGGAGACGACGTGGACGTGCAGGTGGGCCTCGGGCCACGGCGCCCCGTCGGTCGGCCGCTGGTGGACCCAGAGCATGTAGGGGAGCGGCGCGCCGAACAACCGGTCGAGCCGGCCGAGCACGTCGACGAGCAGCGCGGCCAGGCCGTCGCGCTGGGGGCCGTCGAGGGCGGGGAGGTCGGGCCGGTGCACGTCGGGGGCGAGCAGCAGCGCGTAGGGCCACGCGCTGGCGTGGGGGACCCAGGCCCGCCACCCCGGCGCGGTGGCGACGAGCAGCGCGGGGTCGGGGGCCGGGCAGAGCGGGCAGCCGTGCCGCCCGGCCCGGCGCAGCTCGGTCAGTGGGACGTCGGGCACGCGGTCGTAGGCGTAGATCTGCCCGTGGGGGTGGTCGATGGTGGCCCCGACCTCCGGGCCGCGGTTCTCGAAGACGAGGACGTAGCCCACGTCCGGCCGGTCGCCGAGCGCGCCGGTGCGCTCGGCCCACAGGTCGACCACCTTGCGGGCGCCGTCGAGGCCGAGGTCGGGGAAGGTCGCGTCGTGGTCGGGCGTGTAGAGCACGACCTCGCAGCGGCCGTCGGGCATCGCCGGCCAGCGGTTGGGGAAGGCCTTGACGTCGTAGGGCTCGGGCGCCTCGACGCCCCCCACGCAGAAGGGGCACTCGTCGGCCGGCCGGTTGGGCCGGTGCTGGCGGCCGGCGGCCACGACGACGGTGGCGCCGGAGAGCTCGTCGGTGCGGACGTCGTGCACGGGCATGGGCTCGGGTGTCGCGTGGTCGCTGCGTCGGGCGGCCGGTGCGCGGGGGCGCAAGGTAGCGGGCGGCGTCGCGGCGGGCAGGTCCGGTGCGGCCCGGCCGCGCCCCGAGGCGCTTGACCGTACGGTCAAGACCGAACAGCATGACCGCCATGCCGATCGCGCGGGCCAACGGCATCGACATCGCCTACGAGACCCTCGGCGACCCCGCCGACCCGACGGTGCTGCTGGTGCACGGGCTGGGCTGCCAGCTCATCGAGTGGGACGACGAGCTCTGCCGCGCGATCGTGGACCGCGGCTTCCACGTCGTGCGGTTCGACAACCGCGACGTGGGCGAGTCCACCCGCTTCGACCAGCCCGTCGACGTCATGGGCGTCATCGCCGCGGTCGCCGCCGGCGAGGTGCCGGAGGTGCCCTACCTGCTGTCCGACATGGCGGCCGACGCCGTCGGCCTGCTGGACCACCTCGGCGTCGACCGGGCCCACGTCCTCGGTGTCTCGATGGGCGGCATGATCGTCCAGACCATGGCGATCGAGCACGGCGCCCGGCTGCGGTCGATGACCTCGATCATGTCGACGACCGGCGACCCCGACGTCGGCATGCCCACCGGCGAGGCGATGTCGACGCTGCTGTCGCCCCCGCCGCAGACCCGGGAGGAGCTGCAGGACGCCGCCGTCCGCAACGCCGGCGTGTGGGGGAGCCCCGGCCTCTACGACGAGGCCCGCCTGCGCGAGGTCGCGGGCCGGAAGTGGGACCGGGGCTACGACCCGGCGGGCACCGCCCGCCAGCTGGCCGCCATCCTCGCCTCGGGCAGCCGGTCCGCCGGGCTGGCCACCGTGGACGTGCCCACGCTGGTCATCCACGGCACCGCCGACAAGCTCGTGCAGCCGTCGGGCGGCGAGCGCACCGCCGAGGTCGTGCCGGACGCCAAGCTGCTGATGATCGAGGGCATGGGCCACGACCTGCCCCCGCCGCTGTGGGGGCGGATCGTCGACGCGTTCGTGGCCCACGCCACCGAGCACCCCTGAGGCCCGCACCGGGCCGCGACGACCACAGGAGCACGATGGGACCTCTCGCCGGAATCACCGTCATCGAGATCGCGGGCATCGGCCCGGGGCCCTTCTGCGGGATGATGCTGGCGGACATGGGGGCCGACGTCATCCGCATCGACCGGGCCGGCTCGGTGCAGGGCGGCGACCCCGAGCGGCCGCCGGCCGACCTGCTGGCCCGGGGCCGCCGGTCCATCGGCGTCGACCTCAAGACCCCGGAAGGGGTCGAGGTCGTGCTGCGCCTCGTCGAGCGGGCCGACGCGCTGATCGAGGGGTTCCGGCCGGGCGTCACCGAGCGGCTGGGCATCGGCCCCGACGCCTGCCTGGCCCGCAACCCCCGCCTCGTCTACGGCCGCATGACCGGCTGGGGGCAGGACGGCCCCCTGGCCTCCGCCGCCGGGCACGACATCAACTACATCGCCCTGGCGGGCGCGCTCGAGCCGATCGGGCGGCGGGGCGAGGCCCCGGTGCCGCCGCTCAACCTCGTGGGTGACTTCGGCGGCGGCGGCATGCTGCTGGCCTTCGGCATCGTCTGCGGGCTGCTCGAGGCCCAGCGGTCTGGGAAGGGCCAGGTCATCGACGCCGCCATGGTCGACGGTGCCGCCGCGCTCATGACCATGACCCACGCCTTCCGGGCCATGGGCATCTGGAACGACGAGCGGGGCACCAACATGCTCGACACCGGCGCCCACTACTACGACGTCTACGAGACGGCCGACGGCAAGTACGTCTCGATCGGCTCGATCGAGCCGCAGTTCTACGCCGAGCTCCTGCGCATCCTCGGCCTCGAGGACGAGGACCTGCCCTGGCAGCAGGACCGGTCGCAGTGGCCGGCCATGAAGGAGCGCTTCGCCGAGATCTTCCGCACCAAGACCCGGGACGAGTGGTGCGAGCTGATGGAGGGCACCGACGTGTGCTTCGCCCCGGTGCTGTCCATCCCCGAGGCGATCGAGCACCCGCACAACAAGGCCCGCGGCACGTTCGTCGAGGTGGCGGGCATCGTGCAGCCCGGGCCGGCGCCCCGGTTCAGCCGGACCCCCGGCCAGATCCGGCGGCCCCCGGCACACCCGGGCCAGCACACCGACGAGGTGCTGCGCGAGGCCGGCTACGACGACGACGGCATCGCCAAGCTGCGGGCCGCCGGGGCCGTGGCCTAGGCGCCCGGCCGGTCGAGCCGCTCGATCAGCTCGGGCCGCAGCTCGTCGAGCGAGCCCAGCCGCACCGCGGCCAGGGCCAGCGCGTCCGCCGCCGGCGGATAGTCGCGGTTGGGCAGGGCGACCACCCGCATGCCCGCGGCGGCCGCCGACCGCAGCCCGTTGGTGGAGTCCTCGACGGCGACGCAGGCCTCGGGGGCGACCCCCAGCCGCCGCGCCGCCTCCAGGTAGACGTCGGGTGCCGGCTTGCCCCGCGCCACCTCCTCGGACGACACGGTGGCCGCGAAGGCCCCGGCCAGGCCGGCGAGCTCGAGCACCAGGTCGATGACCGGCCGGTTCGACGACGAGGCCAGGCCCAGCGGCCATCGGGCCGCCAGCGCCCGCACGGCCTCGACCGCGCCGGGCAGCAGCGGGAGGTGCCGCCGGTAGCCGGCCACGAGCCGCTCGACCACCGCCCGGGAGATGTCCTCGGGCGCCATGTCGACGCCCAGCTCGTCGCGCAGGTAGCGCGACCACTCCGGGGAGCTCATGCCCATCATCGCCCGCTGGGCCTCGGGCCGCCACCGGCCGCCCCGCTCGCGCACCAGGGCGCGCCGGGCCTCGTCCCAGGCCTGCTCGGAGTCGAGGAGCACGCCGTCGAGGTCGAAGACCACCGCGTCGACCACCACCCGATCGTGCCCCACGCGCCGGGCTCCCCGGGGGACCGGGCCGGGTGTCACGGCCGGGGCCGTCGGCCCGCTCAGGCGGGCAGCGGCGTCGCCGGGGCGGGCGCCGGCGTGCGGCCGCGGCGGTCGACGCGGCCGTCGGCGTGGCGGGCGAAGCGCGGCTCGGCGGGATCGTGGACAGGGTCGTCGCGGTCCCACGGCCAGCCGCCGAACCGGGTGCGCCGGTAGTCGGCGAACGCCTGCCGGATGCCGGCCTCGTCGTTCATGACGAACGGCCCGTACCGGGCCACCGGCTCGCCGATGGGCCGGCCCTGCAGCAGCAGCGCCTGGACGCCGCCGTCGCCGCCGGCGAGGTCGAGCGGGGCCGTGGGCTCGACCAGCGCCCCGTGGCCGGCACCGACCTCCTGCCCGTCGACCGACAGCCACGAGCCCGCGAAGACGTAGAGCACCCGGCGGGTGGCCGGGCCGGCCGCCGGGGGCAGCGTCCAGCGGGCCCCGGCGTCGAGCGTGAGGTGCCACAGCGCCACGTCGGCCTCGGGGCGCGAGGCCCACGACCGGGGCGGGGGCGGCGGCGGGCGGTGCCCGGCCAGCTCGCCGGCGATCACGACGACCTCGGTCGTGCGGCCTTCCTCGTCGGCCGTGACCAGCCGGGGCGTCTCCTCGGCCCACAGCATCGTGAAGTGGGGTTCGGCCAGCTTGTCGGCCGCCGGCAGGTTCAGCCAGATCTGGAACAGCTCGAGCGGGTTGGGCCGGTCGCGCTCGAGCAGCGGGAACATCTCGGCGTGGACGACGCCGGCCCCGGCGGTCAACCACTGCGTGTCGCCCCGCCCGTAGCGGGCGGCGGCGCCGAGCGAGTCGGCGTGGTCGACGAGCCCGGCGCGCACGTAGGTGATGGTCTCGAAGCCCCGGTGCGGGTGCCCGGGGAACCCGGGCACGGTCGTGCCGTGGTACATGCTCCAGCCGCCGGCCCCGCTGAAGTCGTTGCCGAGGGTGCGGCCGGCAAGGGGCGCGTCGGGGCCCAGCTCGGCGTTCCCCCTCGGGTAGGCGTCGCGGTGGTGCATGACGAAGAGGAACGGGTCGAGCGTCTGCCACGGCGTCGACAGGGGGAAGGTGTGCAGCACCCGGGCGGCCATGCCGGGCACCCTACCGGCCCCCGAGGGGAAGCTTGCACGTGCAAGCAGCGGGTCGCGCCCGCCGCCGGCCGGGCCCGCGTGCTAGGACGGGCGCCGTGCCGACGCTGGTCGCCTTCCACGCCCACCCCGACGACGAGTGCATCACCACCGGCGGCACGCTGGCCAAGGCGGCCGACGAGGGCCACCGCGTCGTGCTCGTCTACGCCACCCGCGGCGAGGTGGGGGAGGCCCCCGAGGGCCTGCTCGCCCCCGGGGAGCGCCTGGTCGACCGGCGGGTCGCCGAGGTCACCCGGGCCGCCGAGGTCCTGGGCGCCCACCGGGTCGAGTTCCTCGGCTACCGGGACTCGGGCATGGCGGGCACGCCGGACAACGACCACCCGGACGCGTTCTGCCGGGCGGACGTGGGCGCCGCGGCCGAGCGGCTGGCCGCCCTCCTGCGGGAGGAGGCGGCCGACGTGCTGCTCGTCTACGACGAGCACGGCAACTACGGCCACCCCGACCATGTCCAGGTCCACCGGGTCGGCGTGGCCGCGGCCGCCCTGGCCGGCACGCCCCAGGTGCTCGAGGCCACGATGAGCCGCGAGGCGGCGCGCGACTTCCTGGCGCAGGCCGTGGCCAGCGGCGAGGTGGCCGCGGAGGACGTTCCCGACGTCGACGACCCCGACCAGCCCTTCGGCACGCCCGACGCGCTCATCACGACCCGCGTCGACGTGCGCCCCTGGGCGGAGCGGAAGCGGGCCGCCATGGCGGCCCACGAGAGCCAGGTCGGCGACCTGGGGCCCCTCCTCGCCCTGCCGCCGGAGGTGTTCCGGGAGGCGATGGGCACGGAGCACTTCATCCGCCGGGGCGCCCCGCCGGGCCACCGGGACGACGACGTCTTCGCGGGCCTCGACGGCCGGGAGGGCTGACGCCCGCGCGCCGCGGCGGGACCGCCCGATGCCGTGGCGCGGGGCCGGCTCGGCTACGTTCGCCCGGCGTCGGCGACGGAACGGGAGGAGCGGTGTGGCGTTGACGGGGACGAGCGGTCCGCTCGAGCACCTGGCCCGGGTCGCACGGGCGATCGAGTGGTTGTTCGTGCGGGTCGGCTTGGCCGTGCTGGCGATCGGCGTGGCCGCGTTCCTGGTCCTGTTGCCGCCGCTCGCCGAGCGGGGGGCGTGGGGCGGGCTGGTCGCGCTGGCCCTCGGCTTCGTGGTCGTCGGCCCGCCCGTGCGGGTGGCCCGCTACGGCCGCCGGCTCGGCGCGGCCTTCGGCGACCCGGCCCGGGTCCACGACGTGCTGCTCGCCGTGCCCGGCGCCATCACCGACATGCGGTCCCGGCTGGCGGCGATCGAGGCGCCCCGGGGCCGGGGCGTCCGGCGCCTGGTGACCGCGTGGCGGGCGCTGCGGCAGGTCCGCGCCGCCTTCCGGGCGGTCCCGCTGCGGGAGCGGGCCGAGGAGCTGGTGCACCCCGTCGACCCCCAGGTCCTCGCCCGCACGCTCACCTCGCTGTGGCTGTGCCTCCTCATCGCCGTGGTCGGGTCGCTCACGGTGCTGTCCTGGCTCGGCGAGCAGCTCGTCGGCTGAGCCGTCGGCCGGCGGACCACCGGGCCGCGGCACCCGCGGCCGGCGCATTGGTGGGCGAGGGGGGTGGCGCGGGCATGATGGCGGACGTGACCGTCATCAAGATCAACGCCATCACCGTGCCCGAGGGCTCGGGCGACGAGCTCGCGCGGCGCTTCGCGGCGCGGGCGGGCGCCGTCGACGACCAGGACGGCTTCGAGGGCTTCGAGCTGCTCCGCCCGACCGACGGCCGCAACACCTGGCTCGTCGTGACCCGCTGGCGCGACGAGGAGGCGTTCCAGGCCTGGGTGGACAGCCCCGCCTTCGCGCACGGGCACCAGGGCGCCGACGCGCCGCACCCCCAGGGCGGCCCGGTGGCGGTGTCGAGCGAGCTGTGGTCGTTCGAGGTGGCGACCGGCTCGCCCGGCCAGGGCTGAGGCGAGACGCCCCGGGTGGAGCTGCGGGACGTCCACGCGCTCGTCGCGTGGGTGGTCGTGGTCAGCAACGCGCTGGCCGGGCTGTGGGCGCTGGGGGCCCACTGGGTCGAGGCGCTGCGGCGGCGGGAGCTGTGGTGGTTCACCGTCGCCGCCGAGCTCACGATCGCCGCCCAGGTGGTGCTCGGCGTGCTGCTCGTCACCGTCGAGGACCGCGAGGTCCCCGACTTCCACGCCTTCTACGGGTTCGTGGCCCTGGCGTCGGTCGGCATCATCTACAGCTACCGCCAGCAGCTGGCGGCGCGCCGCTACCTGCTCTACGGCCTGGGCGGCCTCTTCCTGATGGGCCTGGCCATCCGGGCCATGGTGATCGGCCCGACCCGCTGAGCGGCCGGCCCGCCGTCAGAGGTGGACGACGGGGCAGGTGAGCGTCCGGGTGATGCCCTCGATCATCTGCACCCGGCTGACGACCATCTTGCCGAGGTCGTCGACCGTCTCGGACTCGGCCTTGGCCACCACGTCGTAGGGGCCGGTGACGTCGTCGGCGGAGACGACGCCCTGGATGCCCCGGACCTCCTCCGCGACCTGGGCCGCCTTGCCCACCTCGGTCTGGATGAGGATGTATGCGCTGACCGTCATCCTCGGTCTCCCCTCATGCGGTTGCGGCCACGGATCGTAGTGGCTGGGACGTCCGGGTCGAGAACCGGGGCACTTGCGCCGGCCGGCGGAGGTGGGACCATGTCGCCATGGCGGCACCGCCCTACACCCGTGGCCTGCACGAGGTCGGCGACGGCGTCTTCGCCTGGCTGCAGCCCGACGGCAGCTGGGGGTGGAGCAACGCCGGCCTCGTCGTCGACGGCGAGGCCTCGCTGCTCGTCGACACCCTCTACGACCTCCGCACGACCGGCGAGATGCTCGACGCGATGCGCCGGGCCACCCCCGCGGCGGCGACGATCGACACGCTCGTCAACACCCACGCCAACGGCGACCACTGCTGGGGCAACCAGCTCGTGCGGGACGCCCGCATCGTCGCCTCCCGGGCCTGCGCCGAGGAGATGCTCGAGCTGCCGCCCGCCCTGCTGGCCGACCTCGTGGCCGCGCCGCCGGAGGGCCCGACCGGCGAGCTGCTGCAGCGCATGTTCGGCGCGTTCGACTTCCGGGGCATCGAGCTGGTGCCGCCGACCGAGACCTTCGAGGGCGAGCTGACCCTCCGGGTCGGCGACCGCGAGGTGCGCCTGCTCGAGGTCGGCCCCGCCCACACCCGGGGCGACGTCGTCGTGCACCTGCCGGCCGACGGCGTCGTCTTCACCGGCGACATCCTGTTCAACGGCGGCCACCCCATCGTGTGGGCCGGCCCGGTCGACAACTGGGTCGCCGCCTGCGACCGCATCGTCGAGCTGGCCCCCGACACGGTCGTGCCCGGCCACGGCGCGGTGTGCACGACCGACGAGGTGGCCCGCCTGCGGGACTACCTGCGGTTCGTCCAGCGCGAGGCCGGGGCCCGGGCCGAGGCCGGCATGTCGCCGCTGGACGCGGCCCGCGACATCGACCTCGGCGAGTACGAGGACCTCGGTGAGCGCGAGCGCTTCGTGGCCAACGTCGTCGCCGTCTACCGCGACCTCGGCCACGACGTCGCCGCCGACCCCCCGTCGCTGCTGGCCCAGATGGCGGCCTACGGCGCCGGCTGACCGGGCCCGGGCGCGGCGGTGCCGCCCCGGAGGGCGGCACCGTGACGTCCCGGCGTCGGGAGGGCGGCGGGGTCAGCCGGCCGCCGCCAGGCGCTTCTCGAGCTCGGTGAGCTGCTGGCGCAGCTCGGCGGGCACCGTGTCGCCGATGAAGCGGTAGTGCTCCTCGATCTGCGGCAGCTCGGCGCGCCACGACTCGGGGTCGACCTCGAGCAGCTTGGCCATCGTCTCCTCGTCGACGTCGAGGCCGCTCGTGTCGATCGCCCCGGGCGCCGGCACCCGGCCGATCGGCGTGTCGACCGCCTCGGCCGTCCCCTCGAGGCGCTCGATGATCCACTTCAGCACCCGGCTGTTCTCGCCGAAGCCCGGCCAGAGGAACGAGCCGTCCTCGTCGCGCCGGAACCAGTTGACGAGGTACAGCCGCGGCAGCTTGTCGGGGTCGGTCGCCTTGCCGATCTCCAGCCAGTGGGCGAAGTAGTCGCCCATGTTGTAGCCGCAGAACGGCAGCATCGCGAAGGGGTCGAAGCGCAGCTTGCCGACGGCGCCGGCCTGGGCCGCGGTGGTCTCCGACGCCATCGTCGAGCCGAGGAACACACCGTGCTCCCAGTCGAACGACTCGGTCACGAGCGGCACGTTCGTGGCCCGGCGGCCGCCGAAGAGGATCGCCGAGATCGGCACGCCCTTCGGGTCGTCCCACTCGGGGGCGATCGACGGGCACTGCGACGCCGGCGTCGTGAACCGGGCGTTCGGGTGCGCGGCGGGGGTGTCGGAGTCGGGCGTCCAGTCGTTGCCCCGCCAGTCGATGGCGTGGGCGGGCGGCTCGGAGAGGCCCTCCCACCACACGTCGCCGTCGTCGGTCTTGGCCACGTTGGTGAAGATCGAGTTGGCCCGGAACGTCGCGACGGCGTTGGGGTTGGTGTCGGCGCCGGTGCCGGGGGCCACCCCGAAGAACCCGGCCTCGGGGTTGATGGCGTACAGCCGGCCGTCCTCGCCGAACTTCATCCAGGCGATGTCGTCGCCGATCGTCTCGACCTTCCACCCCGGCAGGGTGGGGATCATCATCGCCATGTTCGTCTTGCCGCAGGCCGACGGGAACGCCGCGGCGATGTAGCGCTTCTCGCCGTTCGGGGGCGTCACCCCGAGGATGAGCATGTGCTCGGCGAGCCAGCCCTCGTCGCGGGCCATGGTCGACGCGATGCGGAGGGCGAAGCACTTCTTGCCCAGCAGCGCGTTGCCGCCGTAGCCCGAGCCGTACGACCAGATCTCCCGCGTCTCGGGGAAGTGGACGATGTACTTGTTGTCCGGGTCGCACGGCCACGGGACGTCGTCGCGCCGGTTGCCGTCCTCGTCGACGAGCGGGTAGCCGACCGAGTGCACGCACGGCACGAAGTCGCCGTCGGGGCCGAGCACGTCGAGCGCCGCCTGCCCCATGCGGGTCATGATCCGCATGCTGATCGCCACGTAGGCCGAGTCGGTGAGCTGCACGCCGATGTGCGCGATCGGCGAGCCGAGCGGGCCCATCGAGAACGGCACCACGTACATGGTGCGGCCCCGCATGGCGCCGGTGAAGAAGCCGAGCAGCTCCTCCCGCATCTCGGCCGGGTCCCGCCAGTTGTTGGTGGGGCCGGCGTCGATCTCACGCTCGGAGCAGATGAAGGTGCGGTCCTCGACCCGGGCGACGTCGCTGGGGTCGGACAGCGCGAGGAAGCTGTTGGGGCGCAGCTCGGGGTTGAGGCGCTCGAGGCTGCCCTTCTCGATCAGCAGCTGGGTGAGGCGGTCCCACTCCTCGTCCGAGCCGTCGCACCACTCGACCGCATCCGGCTGGAGCACCCCTGCCCAGTGATCGACCCAGTCCTTGAGCTTCTGGTTGGTGGTCGTCGCAGCCATGATCCTCCGGTCGGTGGTCCTGTGGCGAACGTGATCACGCGGAGGTCGGTCGGTCTCCCCGCGGAGCACCCTCGGGGTCGAGCACCGGCGTGCCCATGTCGACCTCCGAACCCAGCCGCAGGCGCGTGGCCCGACCCTCGTCGTCGAGGTCGAAGATCACGCGCTGTCCTTGACGGAGCATGCGGAACACCGAGCCCTCGAGCGCGTCCGGCGCGAGATCGAACTCGGCCAGGTCGGTGTCACGCACCACGATCCCGTCCCGGGCGACGGGATCGTACGCTTTGATGACGCCTTGCACCGTACGGGACTCCTGCTCGCTTGCTCGCGGATGGGGTTCTGCCACCGTACCGGACGGTAAGACCGGACACGCAACGACGGGCCCGGGCGCGCCGAGGGCGCCCGCTCCGGGGCGCCCTCGGGAGGGTCGGATCGGTGCGGCGGGCCCGGGGGCGGGCGCCGCGCCGGCGATCAGTGGACGAGCTTGGTGACCTTCCCCGCCTTGATGCAGCCGGTGCAGACGTGGAGCCGCCGGGGGGCGCCGTCGACGAGGGCCCGCACGCGCTGGATGTTGGGGTTCCACCGGCGCTTGGTACGCCGGTGCGAGTGGCTGACGCTCATGCCCCACGACGGGCGCTTGCCGCACACCTCGCAGACGGCTGCCATGACGGGTCACCTCGGTGGTCGAGCTCGGACAGGACCGGGCGACTCTACTGGCGCCCCGGCGGCGGCGACAACTCCGCGGCGCCCACCGCCGGACGGCCCCGGCGCGTCACCTACCATCGGTCCTCGTGACAGTGCTCGACCAGCTGGTGGCCTCCGACCTGCGGGCGGTGGTGCACGCCTACAAGGAGGCGTTGGCCGCGCACCGGGAGCCGATCAACCGGCTCAACGTCTACCCGGTGCCGGACGGCGACACCGGCACGAACATGTCGTTGACCCTCGCGTCGGTGTGCGACGACCTCGAGGGCGTCGTGGACGACGACCTGGCGGAGGTGTGCCGGGCCATCAGCCACGGGTCGCTCATGGGCGCCCGGGGCAACTCCGGCGTCATCCTGTCCCAGGTCCTGCGGGGGCTCGTGTCGGTCATCGGCGAGAACGGGTCGTGCGACGGCCCGACCTTCGCCGCCGGCCTGCGGGCCGCCGCCGACGCCGCCTACCAGGCGGTCATGCGCCCCGTGGAGGGGACGATCCTCACGGTGGTGCGCGAGGCCGCCGAGGCGGCCGAGGCCACCGTGGCCGACCGGCCCGACGCCAGCCTCGTGACCGTCGTCGAGGCGGCCCGCGAGGCCGGCGCCGCCGCCCTGGCCCGCACGCCCGAGCTGCTGCCCGTGCTGGCCGAGGCGGGGGTCGTCGACGCCGGGGGCACCGGCTTCCTGCTGCTGCTCGACGCCCTGCTGCACGTCATCGACGGCCGGCCGGTGCCCGAGCCCGAGCCCGGCGAGGGCGTCGTCCGCAGCGACGCCCACCTGGTCGAGCCCGGTGGCGACCAGCCGCACGACAGCGTCTCCGACCTGCGCTACGAGGTCATGTACCTGCTGGAGGCGCCGGACGAGGCCATCCCCGGGTTCAAGGACGTGTGGGCCGGCATCGGCGACTCGATCGTCGTCGTGGGCGGCGACGGCATCTGGAACTGCCACATCCACACCGACGACATCGGGGCGGCCATCGAGGCGGGCATCGACTGCGGGCGCCCCCGGCAGATCCGCGTCACCGACCTCATGGAGCAGGTCGAGGAGGAGCGGTGGGTGCGGGAGGCCTCGCCGGAGGACATCGTCGAGGTCCCGCCGCACGTCACCGAGCCGGTCACCACCGCGGTCGTCGCCGTCGCCACCGGCGACGGCATCAAGCGCATCTTCTACAGCCTCGGCGTGCAGGGCATCGTCACCGGCGGCCAGTCGATGAACCCGTCGACGGCCGACCTGCTGGCCGCCGTCGAGTCGGTGCCGGCCGAGCAGGTCGTCATCCTGCCCAACAACAAGAACATCATCCCGGTCGCCGAGCAGGTCGACGCCCACACGAGCCGCACGGTGAGGGTCGTGCCCACCCGGGGCGTCGCCGAGGGCTTCGCCGCCCTCATGGGCTACGACCCCGAGGCGCCCGCCGACGAGAACGCCAAGGAGATGGCGTCGTTGGCCGCCAACGTCGTGGCCGGCGAGGTCACGCGCGCGGTGCGCGACTCGACCTGCGAGCTCGGTCCGATCGCCGAGGGCGACTACCTGGGCATCGCCCGGGACGGCATCAAAGCGGTCGAGCGCACGGCGGCCGACGCCGCCTGCAAGCTGCTCGACGCGCTGGTCACCGACGAGCACGAGATCGTCACGATCATCGAGGGCGAGGGCGCCACCGCGGCCGACACCCGCGCGGTGACCGAGTGGCTGGCCGAGCACCGGCCGGGGGTGTCGCCCGAGGTCCACCACGGCGGCCAGCCGCTCTACCCCTACCTGTTCGGCATCGAGTAGCCGGCGGCCCGGCATGCCTGAGGGGCCCATCACCTTCACCGAGCTGGCGGCGATGCCGGTCACCCGGCTGAAGGGGGTCGGCGAGCGCTCGGCCCAGGCGCTGGCCCAGGTGGGCGTCACCTCGATCCTCGACCTGCTGACCTACTACCCGCGCCGCTACGTCGACCGGACGCGGGAGGCCCGCATCCGCGACCTGCAGGTCGGCGAGGAGGCGCTGGTCATCGTCACCGTGGAGCGGACCTCGTCGCGCCGCACCCGGGGTCGGCCGCCCCGCACGCTGGTGACCTGCGACGTGCGCGACGAGAGCGGCCGGCTGCGGGTCACCTTCTTCAACCAGGCCTGGCGGGAGCGGCAGCTCACACCGGGCACGACGGTGGCGCTGTTCGGCAAGCTCGAGGTGTACGCCGGGCGCCGGCAGATGACCAACCCGGTCGTCGACCTCATCGGCAACCGCACCGGGCGGATCGTGCCGATCTACCCGCAGTCCGACAAGGCGGGGCTGTCGACCTGGGCCATCTCCGACTGGGTGGCCGAGGCGCTCCGGCGATCCCGGCCCCGGGGCATCGCCGACCCGGTGCCCGAGTGGGTGCTCGACCGGTTCGACCTGGTCACCCGGGAGGAGGCCTTCCACGGCAT
The DNA here is from genome assembly GCA_017577565.1 of Thermoanaerobacterales bacterium. Taxonomy (GTDB): domain Bacteria; phylum Actinomycetota; class Acidimicrobiia; order Acidimicrobiales; family VFJN01; genus ZC4RG19. The sequence continues at coordinate 24,585 of PKRH01000018.1, forward strand.
CCACGCCCCGACGTCGATGGCCCACATGCAGGCGGCCCGCACCCGCCTCGTGCTCGACGAGCTGCTGCGGGTCCAGCTGGCCCTCGTGCAGCGCAAGCGGCTGGTCGAGCGCACGGCCCGGGGCATCGCCCACGCCACCGAGGGTCCGCTGCTCGACGCCTTCGTCCGGCGGCTGCCCTTCGAGATGACCGACGACCAGCGGGCCGCCGTGGTCGAGATCGCCCGCGACCTCGCCGCGCCCCGGCCAATGCACCGCCTGCTGCAGGGCGACGTGGGCGCGGGCAAGACCGTCGTCGCCGTCTGGACGCTGCTCGCCGCCGTGCAGGGCGGCCACCAGGCGGCGTTCATGGCGCCCACCGAGGTCCTGGCCGAGCAGCACGCCCAGGGCATCCGCGAGCTGCTCGACGGGGTCGAGGTCCCCGACGACGGCACGTCGCTGTTCGGCGCCCGGCCGCTGCGGGTCGAGCTGCTGACCAACAAGGTCGGCGCCGCCGACCGCCGCCGCATCCTCGCCGACCTGGCGAGCGGCGAGGTCGACGTCGTCATCGGAACCCACGCGCTCATCCAGGAGGACGTCGCCTTCCGGTCGCTGGGCGTGGCGGTCATCGACGAGCAGCACCGCTTCGGGGTCGAGCAGCGGGCGGCGCTGCGGGACAAGGCGGGCGGCGGGCCGGTGCCCGACGTGCTGGTGATGACGGCCACGCCCATCCCCCGCACGGCGGCGATGACCGTCTACGGCGACCTCGACGTCACCGTCATCCGGTCGCGGCCGGCCGGCCGCCAGCCCGTCGTCACGACCTGGGCCCGCACGCCGGAGGACGAGGCCGAGGTGTGGGCGGCCGTGCGGCGCGAGGTCGAGGCGGGGCGCCAGGCCTACGTCGTGACCCCGCTCATCGAGGAGTCCGACAAGCTCGAGGCGCGCTCGGCGGAGGAGACCCACGCCCGCCTGGCCGCCGGCGAGCTGGCGGGCCTCCGCCTCGGCCTGCTGCACGGGCGCATGCCGCCGGCCGACAAGGAGGCCACGATGCACCAGTTCCGGGCCGGCCGGCTCGACGTGCTCGTGGCCACGACGGTCATCGAGGTGGGCGTCGACGTCCCCAACGCCACGGTGATGGTGATCCTCGACGCCGACCGGTTCGGCATCGCCCAGCTGCACCAGCTCCGGGGCCGGGTCGGCCGGGGGAGCGACCGGTCGTGGTGCTACCTCGTCAGCAGCGCCGAGGGCGACGAGGCCGAGGCCCGCCTCGAGGCGCTGGTCAAGACGACGGACGGCTTCGAGCTGGCGGAGATCGACCTCGAGCTGCGGGGCGAGGGGACGATCATGGGCGAGCGGCAGAAGGGGCGCAGCGACCTCAAGCTCGCCTCGCTGCGGCGCGACCGCGAGTGGGTCGAGCGGGCCCGGGCCGTGGCCTTCGCCATCGTCGACGGCACCGACGACCTCGACGTGCCCGCGCCGCCCCGGGGCGCGGAGGGCGGCGGGCTCGGCGCCCACCCCGACCTGCTGGCCGAGGTCGCGCTGTTCCTCGACGAGGAGGACCAGGAGTTCCTGCTCAAGGGGTGAGCGCCACCCCGGTCACACGTCGATCCCGCACTCCTCGCGCAGGTGGTCGGCGATCTCGTCCCACGCCTCGTCGGCGCGCTCGAGCCGCTCGGCGTCCAGCGACCCGATCGCCTCGGGGTCCGACACGTCGACGTCGGCCAGCGCCTGGTAGGTGTCCAGGAACGTCGTCCACGCCTCCTCGATCTCGGCCGGCGGGTCGACCTCCCGCAGGCGGTCGAGCGCCCGCTCGACGCCCTCGGCCGACGTCGGGTCGACCTCCCGCAGCTCGGCGTCGACCTCGCGCATCTCGGCGCAGAAGGCGCCGCCCCCGTCGTCGCCGCAGGCGGCCGCAACGAGCGCCGGCAGGGCCAGGGCGAGGGCGCCGAGGCGGCGCAGCGGGGTCGGGCGGCTGGTCGGCATCGGTCCCTCCCTGGACGGTGCGGTGTCGGTCGGGCGGGCGGTGGTGCCGCTCAGGGGTCCGTGCCGGCGTCGTCCGGGACGAGCAGGTCCCAGCGGTCGAGGCAGTCCTCGCACCGGTAGACGAGGACGTCCCCCGGCGCCCACCCGCGCTCGGCGGGCGGGTACGACACGAGGTGGGCGCGCCCGCCGCAGTCGATGCACGTGATGACCTCGTCGACCTCCACCGGGGCCGACGCTAACGGGTGGGGCGGCCGGCGACACGCCGCCGGCCGAGCGCCCCGGGCGCGGCGGTGCCCACCCCGCGGGGTGGGCACCGGTCGGTCAGGCGTGGGTGTCAGGCGTGGGTGCCGGGCATCAGCCCGTGATGCCGCACTCCTCCTCCATGTACTCGCCGACCCGCTCCGACGCGGCCTCGGCGTCGCTGAAGGCGCTCTCGTCGAAGGCGTTCGGGTCCGTCAGGTCGATGTCGGTGAGGCTCTCGAAGGCGTTCATCATCGTCTCCCAGTCGTCGGCGATCTCGGCCGGGGGATCGAGCTCGTTGATCGCGGCGATCGCCTCCTCGAACTCCTCGGGCGTGCTGGGGTCGATGTTGCTGAAGCGCTCCTCGATCTCGCGCGCCGCGTCGCAGAACGACTCGGAGCTGGCGCTGGACTCGTCGTCGTCGCCGCAGGCGGCGAGGGCGAGCGCGAGGGCCGGGACGGCCAGGCCGGCGAGCAGCCGGCGGGCGGTCGAGGTCGGGCGGGTGGTGTGCATCGACAGGTCTCTCCGTCTGTGGATCGGTGTGTCCCGTGCACCAGACCACGCGGCTGGCCACGGGGTCATGGGGGCTTTCCCCCGGTGGGGGGCGCCCCGGATGGGGTGGGCCGCCCGGCCGGGCGGCCCGGCGGGCGCACGCTACTCGGCGCCGCCGGCCGGCGGTGGCGGTGGAGGCGCCGGGTCCCCCGCCCGGGGTGCGGGTGGCCCGCCGTGGCGGTCAGCCCCGGTCGCGGGTGGTGAACCGCTCGACGTTGGCGGCGAAGTCGTCGGCGAAGATCACCTCGCGCCCCAGCCGGTCCTCGTTGGCGAGCGCCTCGGTGAGGCCGAGGCCCAGGCCGTCGTAGACGGCCCGCCGGTCGCTCACCACGCACCGCCACGGGAACGACGCGATCTGGCGGGCGAGCTCGATCGCCGCCTCCAGCGCCGTGCCGGTGGGCACGAGGCGGTCGACGAACCCGATGCGCTCCGCCTCGGCCGCGTCGATCTCGCGCCCCGTGAGGATGAGGTCGAGCGCCCGCCCCAGCCCGACGATGCGGGGCAGGCGGTAGGTGCCGCCGTCGACCAGCGGCACGCCCCAGCGGCGCTCGAGGCAGCCGAACCGGGCGCCCTCGCCGGCCACCCGCAGGTCGCACCAGGCGGCCAGCTCCATCCCGCCGGCGACGCACCAGCCCTCGATGGCGGCGATGACCGGCTTCGAGAGGGTGAGCCGCGTGGGGCCGAGCGGCCCGCTCTCCCGCAGCCGGGGGAGGGAGCGCAGGTTGGCCCCCGCGCAGAACGCCTCCTCGTCGCCGGTCAGCACCGCCACCTTCGCCTCCTCGTCGTACTCGAAGGCCACGAAGGCGTCGTGGAGCCGCTGCGCGGTCCGCGAGTCGATGGCGTTGCGGACCTTCGGCTGGTCGATGGAGATGACGCGCACGGGGTCGGCCATGGCCCGAGCATGCCACCCGGTACCGTGCCGGCGATGCGAGTGGTGGCAGGCATCGCCCGCGGCCGCCCGCTGGTGGCGCCCCCCGGCGACCGCACCCGGCCCACCAGCGACCGGGTGCGCGAGGCCGTCTTCAACGCCCTGTGGAGCCGGGGCGTGCTGGCGGGCGCGCGCGTGGCCGACCTCTTCGCAGGGAGCGGCGCCATGGGCATCGAGGCGCTGTCGCGCGGCGCGGACCACGCCACGTTCGTCGAGCGCGACCGCCGGGCGCTGGCGGCGATCCGGCGCAACCTCGAGGCCTGCGGCTTCGGCGGGCGGGCGACCGTCGTCGACCGGCCGGTCGAGGCGTGGCTGGCCGCGCTCCCAGCCGAGGTCCGCTTCGACGTCGTGTTCTGCGACCCGCCCTACGCCTTCGACGGCTGGGCCGACCTGCTCCCCGCGCTCCCCGCCGACCTGGTCGTCGTCGAGGCGGCGGCCCCGGTGGCCGCGCCGCCGGGCTGGCGGGTCGAGCGGTCCGCCCGCTACGGCGGCACGTGGGTCGGCTTCCTCGCGCCCGACGCCGATCGGCCCGGCTGAGCGGGGCGGACCGGCGACCGGGGTCGGCGTCCCGGTGGGTGGCGTCGATTACCGTGGCAGTGTTCGCTCACGGCGTTCGTCGTCCCGTGACAGGAGCCCCGATCAGTGACCACCGTGCTGTACCCCGGGTCGTTCGACCCGATCCACAACGGCCACATCGAGATCATCGAGGTGGCGTCGCGGTTGTTCGACGACGTGGTCGTCGCGGCAGTGCGCAACCCCCAGAAGGGTGAGCCGCTCTTCACGCTCGAGGAGCGCAAGGGGCTCATCGCCGACGCGACGTCGCACCTCGGCAACGTACGGGTCACGACGTTCTCCAGCCTGGTCGTCGACCTCGCCCGCGAGGTGGGCGCCGACTTCATCGTCAAGGGCCTGCGGGTCGTGTCCGACTTCGAGTCCGAGCTGATGATGGCCCAGATGAACAAGCGCGTCTCGGGTGTCGACACCCTGTTCATCCCGTCGGGGTCGTCGCACTCGTACCTCGCGTCGAAGCTCATCCGCGAGATCGCCCGCTACGGGGGCGACATCAGCTCGATGGTGCCGCCCGCCGTGGCGAAGCTGCTGGTCGAGAAGTACCGCAACGGAGGCGACGGAGGCGGGGGACAGCGATGAACGACGACGACCACTCCTTCGAGCACGACTTCGACGCCCGGGTGGCGGAGCGCGTGCCGGGGGGCGACGTCGAGGCGATCCTGCGCCAGATCCACGACATCATCGCCACCGCCCGGCCCGCGCCGCTGTCGACCCAGGTGAAGATCGACCGCGACGAGGTGCTCGACCTGCTCGACCAGGCGATCGAGCGCCTGCCCGACGAGGTGCGGGCGTCGCGCTGGCTGCTCAAGGACCGCGAGGAGTTCCTCGCCCGCACCCAGCGGGAGGCGGACGACATCCTGGCCGCCGCCCGGGGGCAGGCCGAGCGCATGGTGCAGCGGTCCGAGGTCATGAAGGCCGCCGAGGCGAAGGCCCGCCGCATCATCGAGAACGCCCGGGCCGAGGCCAGCCGGCAGCGCAACGAGGCCGACGACTTCTGCGACAAGCGGCTGGCGCAGTTGGAGACGATCCTCGAGAAGACGCTGTCGGTCATCGCGTCGGGCCGGGCGAAGCTGCGGGGGCCGGCCGGCGAGGGCCTGCCCCCGACGGGCACGCTCGGCGGCTCGCCGCCGCTGCGGGCGGTGAACGGCCACGACGGCGAGCGCGACCGCTCGGCGCCGGTCTTCTTCGACCAGGACCAGGCCTGACCCGGGGCCGGCGGGGCGCCCCGTCGAACCCGGCGGGGACGGGCCCTAGCCTGGGGGCGTGGCTCCCTCCTTCCTGGTCCCCACGGGCGACCTGTTCCGCCACCGGGGCGTCCGGCATCCCGTCACCCTCCGGGGCGTGCTGGCGGGCATCGAGCTGTCCTCGTCCCGCCTCACGGCCGACGAGGTCGTCGCGGAGCTGGTGCTCGAGGCCCAGGGCGACAGCGTGATGGCCTCGGGCACGATCACCGGCCGGTGGGCCGGCGAGTGCCGCCGCTGCCTCGAGGAGACCGGCGGCGAGGTGCGGGTCGCCTTCCGCGAGGTCTTCGAGCCGAACCCGACCGAGGGCGAGACCTACCCGCTCGGCGCCGACGAGGTCGACCTCGAGCCCGCCCTGCGGGAGGCGGTGGCCCTGGCCCTGCCGCTCGCGCCCCTGTGCGACGAGGCGTGCGCCGGCCCGGCGCCCGACGTCCACCCGGTCACCGTCGAGGGCGACGACGAGGGCGAGGACCGGCGACCGGTCGACCCCCGGTGGGCGGCGCTCGACGCCCTGAGGTTCGACTGAGGGGCGCGGGCCGGCGCCCGGTTTCGACGGTTCCGCCGCCCGGCCGCTAGTCTCTCCCCCTTGCGTCCGCCGCCCGGCGGTCGCGCGTGCCCGTGCCCGGGCCGCCACCGAGACGTCGCAGGAAGTCCCCGATGGCCGTCCCCAAGAAGAAGACCTCCAAGGCCAAGAGCCGCAGCCGCCGGGCCAGCGCCTGGCGCCTCGACCGGCCGGCGCGCAGCGTCTGCCCCCGGTGCGACGCGGTCAAGCGGCCGCACGTCGTCTGCGGGAACTGCGGTTGGTACGGCGGCCGGGTGGCCGTCGAGGTCGACTGACCGTCGGCGCGCGGTGAGCGACTCGGCCGTCGCCGGCCCCACCGCCGACGTCCCCCGCCCCGGACTGCCGGTCGCCGTCGACGCGATGGGGGGCGACCACGCCCCCGACGCCATCGTCGAGGGCGCCCGGCGGGCGGCCGCCGAGCTCGGCGTGCCCGTCGTGCTGGTGGGCCGGCCGGACGTGCTGGCGTCGATCCGGGGCGACCTCGACGTCATCGAGGCGTCGCAGGTCATCGCCATGGACGACGACCCCGGCGCCAGCGTCCGCACGATGAAGGACTCGTCGCTGGTGCGGGCGGCGGAGGCCGTGCGCGACGGCAAGGCCTCGGCCATGGTCTCGGCCGGCAACACCGGCGCGACCATGGCCTCGGCGCTGCTGCGCATGGGCCGCATCAAGGGCGTCGCCCGCCCGGCCATCGCCACCCCCATCCCGGTGCCGGGCTCGACGCCGACCGTGCTCCTCGACGCCGGGGCCAACGCGGAGTGCCAGCCGGCCTGGCTCGTGCAGTTCGCGCAGATGGGGGCCGTGTTCGCGCGCGAGCGCTACGGCATCGACGAGCCCCGGGTGGGGCTGCTCTCGATCGGCGAGGAGCCGACGAAGGGCAACGACCTGGTCAAGGCGACCCACGCCCTGCTCGCCGAGCCCGGCGCGCTGGGGCGCTCGGGCGCCCGCTTCCTCGGCAACGTCGAGGGGCGCGACCTCATGACCGCGGACGTCGACGTGGTCGTGACCGACGGCTTCACCGGCAACGTCGCCCTGAAGACCCTCGAGGGCGGCATGCGGGCCCTGGTCCGCAGCGTCGTCGACGCGCTCGGCGCCACGTCGGTGGCCGACGAGGCCATCGAGGCGCTGATGCCGCTGTACGGCGCGCTCGACCCCGACACCACCGGTGGCGCGATGTTGCTGGGCGTCGACGGCGTGTGCATCATCAGCCACGGGTCGTCGTCCGCGACGGCGATCGTCAACGCCGTGCGGGTCGCCGCCGACATGGTGGCGGCCGGCGTCGTCGACCGCCTGCGTGCGGCCGTCGGCACGGGGTGATCCGCCCCGTGTTCACAAGCGCACAAAGGGCGGCGTCGCTACACTGCGCGCCGTCCGGTCCGTACGAGGAGAGCTTCGAGTGCCCGCCGAGACCCACGTCGAGCGCAGCCCCATGGATCGCCAGCAGGTCTTCGACCTGATCCGCGATCGACTGGCCGACATCCTCGAGATCGACCCCTCGACGATCAGCGAGGGTGACTCGTTCACCGACGATCTCGAGGCCGACTCGCTCGCCCTCATCGAGCTGGCCGAGGCCCTCGAGGAGGAGATCGGCGAGCGCAGCGTCGGCTTCCGGATCGAGGACGAGGACCTCGAGGACATCAAGACCGTGCGGGACGCCGTGGACTACGTCCTCGCGCGACTGTGAGGCACGGCCATCCGACTCCCGGTCGACCGCCTCGACGAACTGGCCCGACGCCTCGGGGTCGAGCTCGATGACCCCGAGGTGCTGGCGCCTGCCCTGGTGCACCGCTCGTGGTGCGCCGAGAACCCCGGCCACGAGTCGAACGAGCGCCTCGAGTTCCTCGGCGACGCCGTCCTCGGGCTGATCATCACCGACCACGCCTTCCACGCCTACCCCGACCTCAGCGAGGGCGAGCTCACCGACGTCCGCAAGGCGGTCGTCAACGCGGTGACGCTCGCCGAGGTGGCCGACGAGCTCGGCCTCGGCGAGTACCTGCTGCTCGGCAAGGGGGAGGAGCAGTCGGGCGGTCGGGAGAAGCCCTCGATCCTCGCCGACGCCCTCGAGGCGGTGCTCGGCGCCGTCTACGTGGCCGCCGGGATGGAGGAGGCCCACGCCCTCGTCATGCGGCTGCTCGGCAGCCGGGTCGCCGAGGCCCACGCCGGCGGGCCGGGCGGCCAGGACTTCAAGAGCCGGCTGCAGGAGCTGGCGGCCCGGCACTTCGACGAGGCCCCGCGCTACGAGACGATCGCGGAGGGGCCCGACCACGCCCGCCGGTTCCGCGTCACGGTCGAGGTCGGCGGCGTCTCCCGGGGGACGGGGGACGGCCGGTCCAAGAAGCAGGCCGAGCAGGTCGCCGCCCGTGACGCCTACACCTCCCTGATGGCCGAGTTGGAGACGAAGAAGGACGACGACAAGGACGGCGATGCCTGAGCTGCCCGAGATCGAGACCATCCGACGAGGTCTCGAGCGTGACACCGTGGGGCGTCGGGTCAAGTCGGTCGAGGTGCCGGTGGCGAAGGCCGTGCACCGCAACGGGTCCCGCAAGGCGTTCCAGGCGCAGCTCGAAGGCACGAAGATCAAGGGCGTCGACCGGCGGGGCCTCCTGCTGGTGTTCACCCTCGACAACAGCCAGCTCCTGGTCATCGACGTCGGCGCCACCGGCTACCTGCGGCGGGCCTCGGCCAAGGACGAGGTGGCGAAGGACACGCAGGTGATCATCACCTTCACCCAGGGCGGCCAGCTGCGCCTGGGCGACCCCGAGGGCACGGCCGAGGCCTTCGTCGTCACGCCCGACCTGCTGCCCGAGGAGGTGCCCGAGCTCGCCGAGCTCGGCCTCGACCCGGTCGCCGCCCCGGTCTCCTGGACGGCCTTCGCCCAGGCCCTGGTCAGCCGGCGCACCGAGAAGCTCAAGCCGCTGCTGCTCGACCCGACCTTCGTCGTCGGCCTCGGCGGCCTCTACGCCGACGAGATCCTCCACGACGCCGGCCTGCGGCCCGACCGCGAGGTCTCGACGCTGTCGACCATGGAGATCCGGCGGCTCTACCGGTCGCTCGTCGAGATCCTCCACGAGGCGACGAAGCACCACGGCACCTCGCTGCCCGACCACCCCTTCACCGACCTGCAGGGCAAGGAGGGCAGCTTCCAGGAGGAGCTGCAGGTGTGGGGCCGCGACGGCGAGCCCTGCCGGCGCTGCCGCCAGACGGTGACGAAGCAGCGCAGCGGCGGGCGCACCACCTGGTGGTGCCCGAGCTGCCAGGTGTGACCCGCCGCTCGCCGCGACCGGTGGCATCCGCGCCCCGATCCGAGGCCCTCCTCTAGCCTCGCGCCGAGATGTTCCTCAAGACGCTGACGCTGAAGGGCTTCAAGTCCTTCGCCGAGTCCACGGTGCTCGAGCTGCAGCCAGGCGTCACCGTCGTCGTCGGCCCCAACGGCTCGGGGAAGTCGAACGTCGTCGACGCCATCGGCTGGGTGCTCGGCGCCCAGGCGCCCTCGGCCGTGCGCAGCCAGAAGATGGAGGACGTCATCTTCGCCGGCACCAGCAAGAAGCCGGCGCTGGGGCGGGCCGAGGTCAGCCTGACGATCGACAACAGCGCCGGCCTGCTGCCCATCGAGTTCAGCGAGGTGACCGTCACCCGCACGCTGTGGCGGACCGGCGAGAGCGAGTACGCCATCAACGGCGTGCCCTGCCGGCTGCTCGACGTGCAGGAGCTGCTCAGCGACACCGGCGTCGGCCGCCAGCAGCACGTCATCGTCGGCCAGGGGCAGATCGACGCGGTGCTCAACGCCCGCCCCGAGGACCGCCGGCTGATCATCGAGGAGGCGGCCGGCGTGCTCAAGCACCGCAAGCGCAAGGAGCGCTCCGAGCGCCGGCTGGCGGCCACCGAGGCCAACCTCACCCGGCTGAACGACCTGGTGCGCGAGGTCCGCCGCCAGCTGCGGCCGCTGCAGCGGCAGGCCGAGGCCGCCCGCCGCCACGGCGACCTCGTGGCCGAGCTGCGGGCGCTCCAGGTGCACATCGCCGGGCGCGAGCTGACGACCCTGAAGCGCCGCCTGGCCAACACGTCCGCGGCCCAGGCCGAGCTGCGCAACGAGGAGGCGCTCCTGCAGCGCCGGCTGACCGAGCTGGACACCGCGGTCATGGCCACCGAGTCCGAGCTGGCCGCCCTGGGCGGCAGCACGCTGACCGACGACCTCGGGCGGGTCCAGGGCCTGCGGGAGCGGGCGCGCGGGCAGCTCGCGGTGCTGGCGGAGCGCCGGCGCGGCGTCGAGCGCGAGCGGGCGGCCTTCGTCGACCAGGGCGTGATCGAGAGCCTCGAGGCCGACGCCGCCCGGCTCCGGGCCGAGATCGCCGGGCTGGCCGAGGAGGCCGAGGCGCTCGCCCCCGAGGAGGAGGCGCTCGTCGAGGCCGAGCGGGAGCTGGCCGCGGCCCGGGCCGACTTCGAGCGGGAGTGGGGCGGCGGCGTGCCCCCGCCCTCGGGCCGGGCCGCCGAGGTGCGGGGCGAGCTGGCGGCGCTGCGCAAGGTGCTCGACCGGGCCGACGCCGACGCCCAGCGGGCCGCCCAGCGGGAGGCCGCCCTGCGGGCCAAGCTCGAGCGGCTCGACGCCGAGGCGGCCGAGGCGACCCGCAAGCTCGAGGGCCTGGGCGACCGGGCCGAGCTCGAGCAGGCGGTCGAGGACGCCCGCCGCCGGCGGGCCGAGGCCGAGGAGGCGGCCCGGCGGGCCGAGCAGCGCCGCGACGAGGCCCAGGCCGAGCGCCACACCTGGGCGGCCCGGGCCGAGGCCCTGGCCCTCGCCCTCGACCAGGCCCGCGCCCGCGCCGGGGCCGAGCGGCTCGCGGGGGTGGAGGGCGTCGTCGGCACGCTGCTCGACCTGCTGGAGGTCGACCCGGGCTGGGAGGCCGCGGTCGAGGCGGCCCTCGGCGAGGCCCTGACCGCGGTCGTCGTCGAGGGGGTCGAGTCGGGACGGCGCGCCCTGCGGGTGCTGGCCGAGGGCGACGTCCCCGGTGCGGTGCTGGCGCTCGGCGTCGCCCCGGCGCCCCGCAGCGCCCCGCCGGTCGGCGAGCCCGTGCTCGCCCACGTCCGGGCCCGGCGCCCCGAGGTCGACGCCCTGC
>PKRH01000177.1 GCA_017577565.1 Thermoanaerobacterales bacterium
CTCCAGCGCCTCGCGGGCCGGGCCGAGCACGGCGTCCAGCTCGGCCCGGCGGCTGGCGGCCGCCTCCCGCCAGGCGGCGAGCTGGGTCGCGGCCCGCCGGCGGTCGGTGGCCGCCTCCGCCTCGCTGCGGTCGAGCCACGACCGCAGCGCGTCGAGGTCGGGCACGGGCGGCCGGGGGTCGATGCCGGCCACCCGGCTGGCGGCGTGGGCCAGCTCCTCGGCCGCCCCGTCGAGGTCGGCCTCCAGGGCGGCCAGCGTGTCGCGGGCCCGGACGAGGTCGACCTCCAGGCGGGCCGTCGAGGACGCGGCCGAGCGGTACCGCTGCGCGGCGGCCTCGGCCCGCTGCTCGATCGCCGCCACGTCGTCCTCCTGCACGGCGAACGGATCGGTCGCCAGCAGGTCGGCGAGCGCGCCCGCGGACCGCTCGGTCTCGACGTCGCCGGCCTCGGCCGCCGCCGACCGGGCGGCACCGAGCCGGGTGGCCAGGCGATCCCAGGCGTCGGCCAGGCGGACGGCGACGCCGCGGGCCTCCTCCACCGCCCGGCGCGCGCCCTCCAGCGCGGTGCCGGGATCGGTCGGGCGCCCGCCGGCGCCGGGCACCCGGGCCTCGCGCAGCCGCTCGGCGGCCCGGTCCGGCTCGGCCTCGGCCGCGTCCAGGACCTCGTCGAGCACCCGGTAGGTCTCCCAGGCCTCGTAGAGCCCGGACTCGGCCGCCGACCAGGCGGCGGCCGTGACGCCGGTGAGCGGCGCCTGCCGGGCCAGGGCGACGTCCGCGTGCGCCTCGAGGTCGACGAGACGGCTGCCGAGGTCGGCGTGGGCGTCGCGCCAGGCCTGGAGGTCGGGGTCGGTCATCGTGCGCATGATCGTGGCCGACGCGAGGGCGGCGCGCACGGCGTCACCGGTAGCGCCGGCCGCGGGCGAGCACGCCGGCGGCGGCCAGGAGCCCGCTCAGCCCGCCGAGGACGACCGGCACCGCCGGCTCGACGTTGGCGTCGGCCGCGGCGTCGAACCGGTCGACGAGGACCTCCGAGGCCCGGTCGACGTTCTCCTGCGCCAGCGCGACGGCGGCCTCGTAGGCGTCCTGGCTGCCGGGGCCCTGCTCGGACTGCGACAGCACGAGGTTTGCCGCCTCCCGGTTGTCGCCCGCCTCGTCGGTCGCCTGCACCTCCTCGACGACGGCGGTGGTGTAGGCGTCGATCGCCGCCCGCACCCGGTCGACCTGCGCGGCGTCGCCGGGGGCGGCGGCCAGCTCGTCCCGCAGCTCGGCGGCGCGCTCGGCGAACTCCTCGTAGAGGGGCCCGCCGCTCCCCCGCGACGCCACCGCCGAGATCTCGGTGACCCGCAGGTCGGACAGCATGGCGGCGACGTCGTTGGCGAGGACGTAGGCCTCGATGTCGCCCCCGGCGGCCTCGCGCAGCTCGCGGGTCTGCAGCCGGATGCCGTTGACCACCACCGCCAGGGCCCCGGCCGCCAGCAGCGTGGCGACGAGCACCGCGGGCTGGACGAGCCGCCGGGTCCGCCCGGCCAGGAGGATCGAGCAGCCGACGACGACCGCCAGCGCCACCACCAGCAGGACGACCGCCAGGACCGTGACCGGCCCGCCGACGCTGTTCGTGGCCTGGGCGATGCGCCGCTCGCCCTCCCGGCGCACCATGTCGGCCCGCGGCAACATCGACTCGTCGGCCAGGTCGCGGGCCTCGCCCAGGTAGGCCGAGCCGAGCGGGTAGCCGAGGCGGCTGTTGGCCCGGGAGGTCTCGACCAGCCCGGCGTACTCGACGAGGTCGGCGGCCATGCGGCTGACGTGCTCGGCGTCCGCCTCGGTGGCCACCAGGGCCGCCTCGGTGAGCGCCTGCGAGGCGGCGAGCACGTCCCGGTCGTAGGCGGCCCGGCGCTCGGCGTCCTCGAAGCCGCCGGCGATCAGCGTCTCCGCCGCGGTGGCGTCGGCGGCGACGAGGCGGGTGCGGAACTCGGTGACCGCCGTGGCCAGCTCGAGGCCCTCCTCCCGGGCCGCGTCGATGGTGCGGGCGTTGCGGGCGGCCACCCAGCCCGCGCCGAGGCCGCTGAGGGCGAGCGCCACGGCGGCGATGGCGGCGACCACCTGGAAGAAGCGGCGCGTCGGCAGCGGGACCCGCCACGCCGTGCGCTCGATGCGGCCGAGCACCCCGCCGGAGGGCCCCGTCGCCGTCGCGGCGATGGACACGTGCACGCGGCTGACCGTAATCGCTCGCCCGGTGCCGCGGTCGCGGCCCCCGCGGGGCCCGGTCGAGCTCCTCGGGGTCGCGGGCGCGGACCTCAGCCCTGCAGGAAGGCGAGCAGGTCGGCGTTGAGCCGGTCCTGGTGGGTGGCGGTGAGGCCGTGGGGCGCCGCCGGGTAGTAGACGTCCTCGGCGTCGGGGAGAAGCCGCGCCGACCGTGCCGCGTTCGTGGCCGGGACGACCTGGTCGTCCTCGCCGTGGACGAGGAGCGTGGGGACGTCGAAGCGCTCGAGGTCCGCGCTGAAGTCGGCCTCGGCGAGCGCTTCGACGCACTCGTAGGAGCTCTTGAGCCCCGACTGCATGGCCCACTCCCACAGCTGGTCGAGCAGGCCCTGCGAGACCGTCGCACCGGGCCGGTCGGCGCCGTAGAACTGGCGCGCCAGGTCCAGGTAGAACTGCGACCGGTCGGCGGCCATCGCGGCGAGGAACCCGTCGAACAGCTCGGCGGGCAGGCCGTCGGGGTTGGCCTCGGAGCGGACCAGGCTCGGCGCCACCGCGGAGATCAGCACGGCCTTCGCCACCCGGTCCGTCCCGTGGCGGCCCACGTACCGGGCGACCTCACCTCCGCCGGTGGAGTGGCCGACGACGGTGACGTCGTGCAGGTCGAGCGCCTCGATGAGCGCGGCGAGGTCGTCGGCGTAGGTGTCCATGTCGTTGCCCGACGACGGCTGGGCGGACCGGCCGTGGCCCCGCCGGTCGTGGGCGACGGCCCGGTAGCCGTGCTCGGCGAGGAAGAGCATCTGCCCGTCCCACGCGTCGGCGCTCAGGGGCCAGCCGTGCGACAGGGTCACCGGGGGCCCCTCGCCCCAGTCCTTGTAGAAGATCTCGGTGCCGTCGCCGGTCGTGATGGTGCCCACGGTCGTCCTCCTCGGGCCGGGGACGTCGACGACGACCACGGTGGCCGGGCCGCCACGGCGTCGCCTCCGTGGAACTCCCCAGTCGTCCGGGGGCACCGGCCCCGTCAGCCGGGGCCGGGCTCCAGTCGGGCCAGGCGTCCCCGCAACTGCCGGCGCGAGGTGATGGCGAGCTTCGCGAACACCTTGTGCAGGTGGTACTCGGCGGTCCGGGCGCTGATGAACAGCCGGGCGCCGATCTCGGGGTTGGTGTGGCCCTCGGCGGCGAGCCGCGCGACCTGGGCCTCCTGCGCCGTGAGCCGGTCGGCCCGGCCGCGGCGCGCCCGCACGGTCCCGCCGGTCGCCCGCAGCTCGCGGCGGGCGCGCTCGGCGAACGCGTGGGCGCCGAAGCGGTCGAACATCGCGTGCGCGGTCCGCAGGTGCCCGCGGGCGTCGGCCCGACGCTGCCGGCGCCGCAGCCACTCGCCGTAGACGAGGTGGGCCCGGGCCGCCTCCATCCCCAGGCCCGTCCGCTCGAGCCGCTCGACCGCCTCCCGGTGGTCGGGCTCGGCGGCGCCGTCGCCGGCGAGGGCCCGGGCGCGCGCCGCGACCCCCGCCGCCCAGTCGGTGCCGGCCGCCCGCGCCCGGGCGGTGAGCCGGTCGGCGGCGTCTGCGGCGAGGGCGTGCCGGCCGCTGCGGGCGGCCGCCTCGGCGAGCTCGGCGAGCGCCCAGTTGTCGAGGCCGAGCTCGAACGCCGCGGCCTCCCCCACGGCGGCGACGGCGTCGTCGTAGCGGCCCAGCCCGTTGTAGAGCAGGGCCGCCGCCCACTGGGTGGCGCTCAGGCCGCGGCCGTGCCCGCGTGCGGTGGCGTCGCGCGTGCCGGCCGCGACCGCCGCCTCCGCCTCCCGCGGCCGGCCGCGCGCGGCGAGGAGGCCGAGCACGCCGGCGGGAGCCGGTCCGCTCCCGGTCGCCTCCCGGACGGCGTCGAGCTCGCCCACGAGCGCGGCGCCGGCGTCGAGCTCGCCCGCGAACACGTGGGTGAGCACCCGGGCGTCGAGCGCGAGCAGCAGCTCGCCGAGGGCGCCGGAGTCCCGGGCGCACCGCACGTGACGGGCGGCGACGGCCCGCCACCGCTCCTGGTCCCACAGCCCGGCCGCCACCGCACCGGGGAGCCACAGCCAGCGCAGGACGTCGGGACCGTCGCCCCCGGTGCCGTCGGCGTCGGCCCCGACGGCCCGCAGCGCTGCCCGTAACGGCGGGACGGCGGCCGCGTACCCCTCGGTGAAGAGGGCGACCAGGCCCTCCAGCAGCAGGTCCTCGGCCTGCGGATCGGGCGCCTGCGGGGCCCGGCGGGCGGCCACCGCCACGTCCCGCAGGCCGGTGCCGTCGGCGAGCCGCCCGGCGAGCGCGGCCGACCCGAACGCCGTCAGGTAGGCCGCCCGGGCCGTGGCCGGGTCGACCGGCGCCAGGCGCCGGCCGGCGGCGAGCAGCGCCGCGGTCGGGCCGCCGCTCTGCCGGGACGCGAACCCGACCTGCGCCCGCACCAGCTGGGTGCCGGCGCGGCGGCCGGGGCCGTCGGGGCCCTCGTCCGCGGCCGCCCGCAGCGCCAGGGCGCAGG
>PKRH01000178.1 GCA_017577565.1 Thermoanaerobacterales bacterium
GGGGGCGCCCGCGGACGACCAGGGCCGGGTCGCGACCCCGCGGGCCGCGCTCGACGCGGGCGCCGTCCTGCTCGTCGTCGGGCGCCCCGTGACCCGCGCCGACGATCCGGTCGATGCCGCCCGGCGGCTGGTCGCGTCCCTGGTCTGAGCGCGGCGCGCGGTCGGTATGGCGCGAGTCGCTCGGGCCCGCGCGCTAGGTTGACCCCCATGCCGCAGCCACCGCAGTTGACTCCTGAGCAGCGTGAAGCCGCACTGGCCAAGGCCGCCGAAGCCCGTCGTGCCCGTGCCGAGCTGAAGGAGAAGCTCAAGATGGGGTCCCTGACCCTGAGGGACCTCTTCGGCCAGGCCGAGGGCAACGACACGATCGGGAAGATGAAGGTCATCTCGGTCCTCGAGTCGCTCCCCGGCGTGGGCAAGGTCCGCGCCCGGCGGGCGATGGAGGAGATCGGCATCGCCGACTCGCGCCGGATCAAGGGCCTGGGCGAGCAGCAGCGCAAGGCGCTGCTCGAGACCTTCTCCAGCTGAGCAGGCCAGGGCCCGGCCCGGCGTTGCTCGTGACGGTCTCCGGCCCGCCGGGGTCGGGCACCACGACGACGGCCGAACACCTCGCCGCCCGGCTCGGCATCGAGCTCGTCCCGGGCGGCGAAGTGTTTCGGGCCATGGCCGCCGAGCGGGGCATGTCGCTCCCCGAGTTCGGCCGCTACGCGGCGCAGCACCCCGAGGTGGACGTCGAGCTCGACTCGCGCCTGGCCGACCGCGCCCGGCGGGGCGACGTGATCATCGAGTCGCGCCTCGCGGCGTGGATCGCCCGCAACGAGGGCCTGACGGCGGTCACGGTCTACGTGACCTGCGCACCCGAGGAGCGGGCCCGGCGGGTGGCCGAGCGCGAGGGCACGAGCCCCGAGCAGGCCCTGGCGGAGAACGCCGAGCGCGAGCGGGTGGAGCGCGAGCGCTACCTCGCGCTCTACGGCATCGACGTCGACGACCTGTCCGTCTTCGACCTCGTGCTCGACTCGGGCGAGCTGTCGCCCGACGAGCTGGCCGAGCGCATCGCCGAGGTGGCGTGCGCCCGGTTCTGCTGACCCGGTCCCGGCGGGCCGGGGATTTCACCGGCGCCGGCCCGGGCACGGTAGCCTGGTGGGCCGGTCACGATCGGCTGCAGAGGTGCGCGCCCCCCATGGCTCACGGCGAAGACACGATGATGAACCCCTCGATCGAGGAGCTGCTCGAGCGAGCGGGGTCGAAGTTCGCACTCGTCACGCTCAGCGCGAAGCGCGCCCGTGAGATCAACGCGTACTTCAACCAGCTGGGCGAGGGGCTCGGCTCGATCGTGCCGCCGCAGGTCACCTCGGTCGCCCGCAAGCCGCTGTCGATCGCGTTCGAGGAGATCGCCAGCGACAAGATCGTGATGGTGCGCCCGGGCGAGCGCCCCGAGTCCGACGAGGACGCCGGGGCCGGGTCCGGCGACGACTAGGCCGGGACGGCGGGTCTTGCTCGAGGGACGCCGCATCGTCCTCGGCGTCGCCGGCGGGATCGCGGCGTACAAGGCCGTCGAGGTCTGTCGCCGGCTCGTCGACGGCGGCGCCCACGTCGTCCCCGTGCTCACCCGCGGCGCGCGCCGCTTCGTCGGGGAGACGACGTTCTCGGCGCTGGCGTCCGAGCGGGCCCGCACGTCGCTGTTCGACGACCCCGACCCGATCCCGCACACCCGGCTGGGGCAGTCGGCCGACCTCGTCCTCGTCGCGCCGGCGACCGCCCGCGTCATCGGCACCTACGCGGCCGGCATCTCCAACGACCTGCTGACGGCGACGCTGCTCGCCACCGAGGCGCCGGTCGTCGTCTGCCCGGCCATGCACGCCGAGATGTGGCGCCACCCCGCCGTGCAGGACAACATCGCCACCCTCCGCCGCCGGGGGGTGCACGTCGTCGAGCCCGAGGAGGGCCGCCTGGCCGGCGGCGACGTCGGCCAGGGGCGCCTGGCCGAGCCCGCCACCATCGTCGCCGCCGTCGAGTCCGTGCTCGCCCGCGGGCGGGACATGGCGGGGCTCCACGTGCTGGTCACCGCCGGCGGCACCCGCGAGCCCATCGACCCGGTGCGCTTCATCGGCAACCGCAGCTCCGGCAAGCAGGGCCACGCGCTGGCCGCCGAGGCCGCGGCCCGGGGCGCGAAGGTCACCCTGGTGACGACGGCCGCCCTGCCGGTGCCGCCGGGGGCCGACGTCGTCCGGGTGGAGACCGCGGCCGAGATGGACGAGGCGGTGCGGGCCGTCGCCCCGGCCGCCGACGTGATCGTCATGGCGGCCGCCGTGGCCGACTTCCGGCCCGCGGCGGCGGCCACCACGAAGATCAAGAAGGACAAGGGCGTCCCCGAGATCGTCCTCGAGCCGACCGTCGACATCCTCGCGGGGCTCGGGCGGACCAAGCGGCCGGACCAGACGCTGGTCGGGTTCGCAGCAGAGACCGAGCAGCTGAGGCAGAATGCTGCCTCCAAGCTCGTGGCCAAGGGGGCAGACCTCATCGTGGCGAACGACGTCACGGCTCCGGGCGCTGGGTTCGAGCACGACACCAACCACGTCGTGATCCTGAACGCCGACGGCACCGAGCGCGAGGTTCCACTGGCCGACAAGAGGGCTGTCGCCCGTGCCGTGTTCGATGCCGTTCTAGACGGGAGAAGTTGACCGTGAGCCGCTGGACCTTCACATCCGAGTCCGTCACCGAGGGCCATCCCGACAAGATGGCCGACCAGATCAGCGACGCCATCCTCGACGCGATCCTCGAGCAGGACCCGATGGCCCGGGTGGCGTGCGAGACGATGGTCACCACCGGCCTGGCCATCGTCGCGGGCGAGATCACCACGTCGGCCTACGTCGAGATCCCCACGATCGTCCGCGAGACGATCAAGGGCATCGGCTACGACCGGGAGTCCGTCGGCTTCGACGGCAACACCTGCGGCGTCATGACCTCGATCGACCCGCAGTCGCCGGACATCGCCCAGGGCGTCGACAAGGCCTACGAGGTCCGCACCAGCGGCGCCGACGAGGACCTCGACAGCCAGGGCGCGGGCGACCAGGGCATGATGTTCGGCTTCGCGGTCGACGAGACCGAGGACCTCATGCCGCTGCCGATCTGGCTGGCGCACCGCCTGGCCCACCGCCTGTCGGAGGTGCGCAAGGCCGGCATCCTCCCGTACCTGCGCCCCGACGGGAAGACGCAGGTCACCTTCGAGTACGAGAACGGTCGGCCGGTCCGGCTGAAGACGGTGCTCATCTCGACGCAGCACCAGCCGGGCCTCGACGCCGAGACCCTCATCAAGCCCGACCTCGTCGAGCACGTCATCCGCCCGCTCGTGCCGGCGGAGTTCCAGGAGGACGACTACGACGTGCTCGTCAACCCGACCGGCACGTTCGAGCTGGGCGGCCCGCACGCCGACTGCGGACTGACCGGGCGCAAGATCATCGTCGACACCTACGGCGGCGCCGCCCGCCACGGCGGCGGTGCGTTCTCGGGCAAGGACCCGTCCAAGGTCGACCGGTCGGCCGCCTACGCCGCCCGCTGGGTGGCCAAGAACCTGGTCGCCGCCGGCGCGGCCAAGAAGGTCGAGGTGCAGGTGGCCTACGCCATCGGCGTGGCCCGCCCGGTGTCGACGATGGTCGAGACCTACGGCACCGAGACGGTCGACCCGGCCAAGATCGCCAAGGCGGTCAACGAGGTCTTCGACCTCCGGCCGGCGGCCATCGTCCGCGACCTCGACCTGCGCCGGCCCATCTACAAGCGCACCGCGGCCTACGGGCACTTCGGGCGCAACGACAAGGAGCTCACCTGGGAGCAGACGACCAAGGTCGACGACCTGAAGTCCGCGCTCGGGCTCTGAGCGCCGAGCCGACGCTCCTCGACGAGCCGGCCCGCCAGCAGGTCGTCCGCGTCCTGCCCGACGAGCCGGCCATCGGCAAGACCTTCGACTACCTGGTCCCCGACACGCTCGGGGACCAGGTGCGCGTCGGCGACCGGGTGCGCGTCGCGCTCGGGGGCCGGCGGGTCGGCGGCTGGGTCGTCGCCGTCGGGGTCGAGCCGCCGGCCGGGGTGGCGCTGCGCCCGCTCGCCCGCTGGTCGGGCCGGGGGCCGGCCCCCGAGCTCATCGAGCTGGCCGAGTGGGCCGCCTGGCGGTGGGCAGGGCGCCCGGCCAGCCTGCTGCGCACGGCCTCGCCCGAGCGGGTCGTCTGGCACCTGCCGCCGCCCCGGCGCGCCCGCCCCCGGCCCGTGCCGGCCTCGCCGGTGACCCGGCTCGTCGACGAGGCCCTCGCCCGGCCGGTGTCGCTGGTGCGCCTGCCGCCGGCCGCCGACCCCACCGAGGTGCCGCTGGCGGTGGCGGCCACCCGCGGCCACACGCTGGTCGTGTGCCCGACGGCCCCGCTGGCCGCGGCGGTGGAACGCCGACTGCGGCGGGCGGGGGGGCCGGGGGGGCGGGGCCCCCGGGGGGGGGGGGGCGGGGCGGGCCGGGGGGCGGGGGGCGGCGCCCCGGGCGCGGGGTGGGGCCCCGGCGGGGGCCCGGGGGGGGGGGGCGGCGGCGGCCGGGGCGGAGAGGGCCCCCACCAGGGGGGGGGCCCCGCGGGGGCCCCCCCCCGGGGGGGCGGCGGGGGGGGCGGCCCCGCG
>PKRH01000179.1 GCA_017577565.1 Thermoanaerobacterales bacterium
CCGCTGCTGGACCTCGAAGGCGTGCGCGATGCGCATGACCAGGTCACGCCGCAGCCGCAGCCACAGCTCCCGCACCCGGGGCGACAGCAGCATCCCCTCGAGCAGCGCCCGCCACAGGCCCCGGTGCTGGTCGAAGACCTCGACGAAGGCCCGGATGCCCCGCTCGACGGCCTCGCGGGGCGACCCGTCGGGGGGCACCATGGTGGTGCCGACCAGCTCGTCGACCACGACGGCCTCGACGACCTGGCAGAACACGTCCTCCTTGTTGCGGAAGTAGAGGTAGAACGTGCCGTGTGCGGTGTCGGCCCGCTCGGTGATGGCGCCCACGGTCGTGGCCCGGTAGCCGCGGCGTTCGAAGACGTCGCCCGCGGCCTCGAGCAGCTGGCGCCGTGTGGCCTCGGCCTGCTCGCGCCGCTGGTTGCGGCGTGTCGTCTGGTCGACCGTCACCCGTGCTCTCTTCTCGTGGTGGGGCAGTGACGCGCAAGCTAGCCGACGAGCTGGCCCGGCGGCGCGAGGTGGCGATCGCGGGTCACAGGGGCGACGTGGCCACGGCCCGCGCGCACCTGCGCGACCCCGCCCCGTCGGTGCGGGCGACCGCCCTCGGGGCGCTGGCCCGGGCCGGCGGGCTGACGGCCGACGACCTCGCCGCCGGGCTGGCCGACCCGGCGCCGGAGGTGCGGGCCCGGGCCGCGGAGCTGTGCGCGGACCGCCCCGGCGACGAGCCCCCGCCGCTGGCCCCGGTGCTGGCGGGCGACGAGCCCGCGGTCGTCGAGGCCGCCGCCTGGGCGTCGGGCGAGCGCCGGCCGCCGGAGCCGGGGGTCGTGCCGGTGCTGGCCGCCGTCGCCACCGGCCACGACGACCCGCTCTGCCGCGAGGCCGCCGTCGCCGCCCTCGGGGCCATCGGCGACCCGGCCGGGCTGCCCGCCATCCTGGCCGCGACGCGCGACCGGCCGGCGGTCCGCCGCCGGGCCGTGCTCGCCCTCGCCCCCTTCGAGGGGCCCGACGTCGACGCCGCGCTCGAGCGGGCCCTGCAGGACCGCGACTGGCAGGTGCGCCAGGCGGCCGAGGACATCAGCCGGTGACCGGCGCGCCCCCGGCGGGCGGCTGGTGCGAGCCGTGGTGCTCGGCGCCGCAGCCCCGGCAGCGCCCGACCCAGCCGGTCGGCGTCACCTGCACGGCCAGCCAGCGGCCGCAGTCGGGGCAGTAGCGCCAGGGGTCGGAGGGGCGGGCGCACCCGCCGCACGCGGCGGGCGGGCGGCCGCACCCCGTGCAGAACGCGGCGCCCACGGCCGGGACCTCAGATGACCTTCGACAGCGTGCCGATGGGCATCTTCAGGCCCTTCAGCATGACGATGTCCTCCTGGGGCGAGCGGCCCAGGGTCGTCAGGTAGTTGCCGGTGATGAGCGCGTTGATGCCGGCGGTCATCCCCATCTCCTGCAGGTCGCCGAGCGTGACCTCCCGGCCCCCGGCGTAGCGCAGGATGACCCCCGGCAGGGCCAGCCGGAACAGGGCGATCCACCGGATGGCCTCCATCGCCGCCACGAGCGGGCGGTCGGCGAGCGGCGTCCCGGGCCGGGGGTCGAGGAAGTTGACCGGCACCTCGGCGGGGTCGACCTCCCGGAGCTGGCCCAGCAGCTCGATCCGCTGCTCGTCGGTCTCGCCCATGCCGAGCAGGACGCCGCAGCACAGCTCCATGCCGTGCTCGCGCACCAGCCGGCAGGTCTCGAACCTCTCCTCCCAGGTGTGGGTGGTGACGACCCGGCCGAAGAACGAGCGGGCGGTCTCGAGGTTGTGGTTGTAGCGGTGGACGCCGACGCCCCGCAGGCGGGCCGCCTGGTCCTCGGTGAGGATGCCGGCGCTGACCGCCACGTTGATGCCGACCTCCCGCCGCACCAGGGGCACGAGGCGCTCGAGGTGGGCCATGAGGCGCTCGTCCGGCCCCCGCACCGCGTAGACGATGCAGAACTCGCTGGCCCCCAGCTCGGCGGTCTCGCGGGCGGCCCGCAGGACCTCGTCGTCGGACAGCAGGGGCAGCGCCTTGACCGGCGTCTCGAACCGGGACGACTGCGAGCAGAAGTGGCAGTCCTCGGGGCACCCGCCGGTCTTGGCCGACAGGATCCCCTCGATCTCGACCGTGTCGCCGCACCACGCCACGCGCACGGCGTGGGCGGCCTCGGCCAGGGCGGGTACGTCCTCGTCCGGCAGCGCCGCCAGCGCCGCCAGCTCGTCGAGCGTCAGCTGCCGCCGCTCGTCGACCAGCGCCCGCCGGGCCGCCGAGATCGGGTCGTCGCCGTGCCGGTCCGTCGCCACTCCAGACACGGGGCCAGACGCTAGTGGGCACCCCCGCCGGCGCGCCCATCCGGCGGGCCCGCCGACCAGGGCGGACGCGCCCCGGCCCGGTCAGCGGCCGACGTGGAAGGCGACCCGCAGGGCGGCCGGGTCCTCGATGCAGCGGCCGGCCCCCAGCACCACCGACTCGAGGGCGTTGCCGACGAGGTGGACGTCGATCTCGGTGGCGTGGGCGAGCCGCTGGTCGAGCCCGGCGAGCATCCCCCCGCCGCCCACCAGGTACATGCCCTGGCCGATGAGGTCGTGGGCCAGCTCGGGCGGGGCGCTGCCCAGGCAGGTGATGACCGACTCGACGATGGCGTTGACGACGTCGTCGATCGCCTCGCGGATCTCGGCCGGGGTGAGGATGACGGTCTTGGGCAGGCCGGTCGCCAGGTCGCGCCCCCGGACCTCGGCCTTCAGCTCGTCCCGCACCGGCCAGGCCGAGCCGATGGCGACCTTGATCTCCTCGGCGGTCCGCTCGCCGACCGCGATGCCGTACTCGCGGCGCACGTAGGCCTGGATGGCGGCGTCGATGTCGAAGCTGCCGACCCGCACGGCGTCGAAGCCGACGACGCCGCCGAGGGAGATGAGCGCCGTCTCGGTCGTGCCCCCGCCGACGTCGACGACCAGGTTGGCGACCGGCTCGTGGATCGGCAGCCCGGCGCCGATGGCCGCCGCCATGGGCTGGTCGATGAGGTAGACCTCGGTGGCGCCGGCCCGGCGGGCCGCCTCGGCGACCGCCCGGCGCTCGACCTCGGTGATGGCGGACGGGACGCACACCACGACCCGGGGGCGGTTGAAGCGCCCGACCCGGAGCCGGTGCAGCAGCAGCCGGATCATCCGCTCGGTGACGTCGAAGTCGGTGATGGCGCCCTGGCGCAGCGGGCGCTCGGCGACGATGTCGCTCGGCGTGCGCCCGATCATCTGCCAGGCGTCGTGGCCCATGGCCAGCACCTCGCGGGTGCGGGAGTTGAGCGCGATGACCGTCGGCTCGTTGAGCACGATCCCCTTCCCGCGCTCGTAGACGAGGATGTTGGCCGTCCCGAGGTCGATCGCCAGGTCCCGCGCCATGGCCGCTCAGCGCCTCCACCAGCGGCGGGGCGGCGGCTCCTCCTCGCGGGGGGCGAGCGCCTGCATCTCCCGCCGGAAGCTCTCGATGCTCGCCTCGAACGACGACGGCGACCGGTTGCGCGCCCAGAGCACGAGCGCGCCGACGAGCACGATGACCGCGGCGATGGCGAGGAACACGACCGGGTTCACGGCGCCGGCGCCTCCACGTCGGTGATGTGCTGGGCGTCGAGCCCCCAGCTCTCGCCGCCCGCCCACGTCTCCCGCTTCCAGATGGGGACCGTGCGCTTCAGGGTGTCGATGCCGAAGCGGGCCGCCGCGAACGCCTCCTCCCGGTGGGGGGCGGAGACGACCACGACGACGGCGCACTCGCCGACGGCGAGGACGCCCGTGCGGTGCAGCAGCGCGATCCGGCCGACGTCGGGCCAGCGGGCCCGGGCCTCCTCGGCGATGGCGGCCAGCCGGGGCACGACCTGGGACTCGTAGGCCTCGTACTCGAGGCGCTCGACGCCCGGGCGGCCGGGCGCGTGGTCGCGGGCCGTGCCGGAGAACAGGACGACGGCGCCGCAGTCGGGGCGCACCGCCCAGGACACCGCCTCGGCCACGGGCAGGGGCGACGCCGACAGGCCGAGCCACGTGTCGCCCGAGGGCGGCGTCAGCTCCGGTGCGGCGTCCATCGCCGCTCATGCTACGCAGGCGGGCGTCGCCGCGACGGCACCGGGGGCGCGGTCCGCCACGGAGCGCTCACCGTTACTCTCCGCCGCGTGCCCTGCGACGACGACGCCGGGGCGGACATCCCGGGGCATCGTCCGCCGCCGCACCCCGACGACCGGCTCTGGCGCCACCCCTCCGAGGTGGGGGCGGCGGCGGCCACGCACGCCGAGGCGGCGTCGACGTCGGGCGCGCGCCCGGCACGGGGCGGGCGGCGCTGGCCCGCCTACCTGGCCGCGGCCGCGGCCGGCGCCGTGCTCGCCGGCGGTGCGCTGGCGGCGGTGGGCCTCGGCGAGCGGGTCGTCGAGCGGCCGGTCACCGAGCGGGTCGCCGTGCCCGAGGCACCGGCCGGCGGGGCCGACGCCCCCGACGGCGCCGACGACGTCGCCCCGGCCGTGGTCGCCGTCGTCAGCGGCGGCCGCCCGGTCGGGTCGGGCCTCGTCGTGCGGGACGACGG
>PKRH01000180.1 GCA_017577565.1 Thermoanaerobacterales bacterium
AGCGAGTACTGGTCGGACGCGCCACCTACCGGCCCGGAAACACACTGCTCGGGACTCATGTACGCCGGCGTGCCGACCAGCACGCCCGTCCGCGTGAGGCCCGGCTCGTCCATGAGCTTCGCGATCCCGAAGTCCGTGACCAGCGCGTTCCCCTCGGCATCCAGCAGGATGTTGCCCGGCTTGATGTCCCGGTGGATGACGCCGGCGCGATGGGCGACCGACAGGGCGGCGGCCACCTCGGCGCCGATCTCCAACGCCCGCCGGGGGAGGGGGGCCCCGGTGGCCCCCCCGCCCCAAAGGGGGGGCACCGGGGGCGCCGGCACCGGCGGACAGGCGGAGGGGGTGGAGCACCGCCGCGCCCTCCCAGCCCCCGCCGACGACGTCGGCGACGGTGCCGTCGGGCAGCGTCGCCTGCTGGTCGAGGGCGACGACCCTCGCCCCCCGCCCCCGGCGCACGACGCCGGCGTCGGGCGTGACCGTGCCGGCGAGCACACCGAGCAGGGTCGACTTGCCGGTGCCGTTGATGCCGACCACGCCGAGCCGGTCGCCGCTGGCCACGGTCACCGACAGGTCGGTGAACAGCGGCTTGCCGGGCCGGCTGGCCGACAGTCCCTGGGCGTCGACGAGGATCACGGCTCCGGAACGTACCGGTCGCCGCCGCCGGTGCCGCACGCCCGCCCCGCCGCCCGCCGGCGTGCCGCGACCGGCGGGCACCGCCGCACTAGCGTCGTCGGCCCATGCCCAGCGACGGCATCCTCTCCGGACCCCTCGACCTCGACGGACCCCGCCGCCGGCCGCCCAGCTACCCGACGGTCGAAGGCCGACCCGGGCTCGAGGTGCTGCACCGCGCCACCGGCGTCGAGGGCACCGTGATCGGCTTCGAGCACGGGGGCGTCGCCATCCGCGACCGGCACACGGGCAGGCGGCGCCTGGTGCGGGCCGATCCCGGCGGGTTCCGGGTGCAGGGGCGCAACGTCACCCTCGTCCCGCCCCGGGCGCCCCGCCCGCAGCGGCCGGCCCGCACGGCCTCGGGCTCGCGAGCGGTGGCCGGGCTCCGGCCCCGGGTGGCGCGGGCCAGCCGCATCCTCGTCGAGGGCATCCACGACGCCGAGCTGGTCGAGAAGGTGTGGGGCGACGACCTGCGCGTCGAGGGGGTCGTCGTCGAGCAGCTGGAGGGCATGGACCACCTCGACCGGGTGGTCGCCGAGTTCCGCCCCGGCCCCGGCCGCCGCCTCGGCGTCCTGCTCGACCACCTGGTCGACGGGTCGAAGGAGGCCCGGATGGCCGCCGCGGTGCGCCATCCCCACGTGCTCGTCACCGGCACGCCGTTCGTGGACGTCTGGCAGGCGGTGCGCCCCAGGGCGGCGGGCATCGACGCCTGGCCCGAGGTCCCCCCGGGCGAGCCGTGGAAGGAGGGGGTGCTCGCCCGGCTCGGCGTCCGGGCCACGCCGGGCGAGTTCTGGCGGACCCTGCTGGGGCGCGTGACCAGCTACGCCGACCTGGAGCCGGCGCTGGTGGGGGCCGTCGAGCAGCTCATCGACTTCGTCACCGCCCCCGACGGCTGAGCCAGGTCACGGACGTCCAAGCGCGGCGCCCGCGCCGCCCGTACCGTGGCCGCCATGACGACGGGCTCGGCGCCCGGTGCGGCGCCCACCGAGCCGGCACCGCCGGAGGAGACGGCCGAGGTGATCGGCGGCCTGCTGTTCGGGTTCTTCCCCGCTCAGGTCCTGCACGTGGCCGCGGCCTTCGACCTGGTCGACCACCTCGCCGAGGGCCCGCGCGCCGTCTAGGACCTCGCTCGGGCCACGGGCACCCATGCGCCGTCGCTGCACCGGGTGCTGCGGGCGCTCGCCTGCTTCGAGGTGCTCGACGAGGTGGCACCCGGCACCTACGGGCGGGGCCGCCACGCGGGCGCCCTGGCGACCGACGGGCCGGCCTCCATGCTCCACCTCGTCCAGCTGTTCGCGGGGCGCGAGGTGTGGCGGTCGTGGGGCGAGCTGGTCGAGACGGTCCGGACGGGGGTGCCGGCGTGGGACCTCGTGACCGGGACCTCGGCCGTCGAGGGCCTGGCCGCCGACCCCGACCTGCAGGCCGACTTCAACCGGGCCATGGCCGAGGGCACCCGCCGGGCGGCCCCCGGCGTCGCCGCCGCGGGCGGGTTCGAGCGGTTCTCGTCGGTCGTCGACGTCGGCGGCGGGGACGGCACGCTGCTCGCCGCGGTGCTGACCGCCCACCCCCACCTCCGGGGCACCGTGTTCGACACGCCCGACGGGGCGCGCGAGGCGGAGCGGGCGCTGGCGGGTGCCGGCGTGGCCGACCGAGCGACGGTGGCGACGGGCGACTTCTTCGAGGCCGTGCCGCCCGGGGCGGACGCCTACCTGGTCAAGAGCGTCGTCCACGACTGGGACGACGAGCGGGCAACGCTGCTGCTGCGCCGGGTGCGGGAGGCGGCGCGCCCCGACAGCGTGCTGCTGGTGGTCGAGCCGCTGATGCCGCCCACGCTGGCGGGGCGCCCGGACGCCCTGGCGATGGTGATGAGCGACGTCAACATGCTGGTGTGGACCACGGGCCGCGCCCGCACCGAGGCCGAGCTCGGCCAGGTGATCACGGGCGCCGGGTTCGACGTGCGCTCGGTGACGCCGGCGCCGGGGTCGACCTACAGCGTCGTCGAGGCCGTCCCCCGGCCGGGCAGCTGACCGGCGGCGGCCCGCAGCGCCCGCTCGAGCAGGGCGGCGTCGCCCAAGCGCCGCTTCAGCTCGCGCTCCAGCCCGGCGATCGGGTGCAGGTTCTGCGGGGCGCGGGGATCGTTGTGGGGCTGGCTGGCGAACCGGGGCAGCGTCGCCGCCACGACGTCGGCCCGGGCGACCGCCTCGACGAGGGCCAGGTCGCCGGGGGCCTCGCAGCGCACGACCCCCCACCAGGCGTGCGTGGCGGGGCCGGGGAGCCGCAGGTACCACGACCAGCGGTAGCGGTGGCCGCCGACCCGGAACAGCGGCGTGCGCTCCCCCGCGCCGAGGTGCGCGACGACGGGGTGGAGGGCGGGCGGGAGGTACGAGACGTGGTGGGTCTTGATGTAGCCGACGGCACCCGCCACGTGGCGCCGGTCGCCGAGCGGCCCGTCGACGACCAGCAGGTCGTGCGCCCCGCCGGCGGCGACCGCGACCTTGGCCTCGAGGTCGCCACGGGCCCGCCCGAGCGCCTGGCCGACCGGGTCGCCCCCGGCCGGCTCGGGGAGCGGGTGGGGGTGGTAGCAGCCGTGGCGGGTGTCGATGGCGTCGACGCCGGGCGCGGTGGTCAGCAGGCCGCGGCGCACCTCGGCGGCCACGACCTCGGCGCGGCCGTCGCAGCGGACGACGCCGGCCGCCCAGCTGGCGCACACGCCGGTGTGGGCCGTGCCGTCGTCGTCCTCGATCCAGATGCGGGCGTCGATGCGCTGGACGCCGTCGACGAACAGCACGCGGGCCGCCGGCGGCGCCGACGGCCGGACCGGCGCCCAGTCGGCCGGGTCGCGCTCGGCGGTCAGGTCGACCTGGGCCTCGGTGTCGCCGAGGGCGGCGGCGTCGACGGGGCCGCCGTAGTCGGGCGCCCAGGTCTCGACGGAGAACCTCACCGCCGCCTCCCGGCGCCCGGTCGGCCGGCCCGGGCGCGAGGTCCGACGTCCACCGCCGCACCCGTCACTGCTCCACCCGCTCGATCGTGGCCGACCCGCCGACCTTGCGGACCTCGAAGCGCACCGGCAGGCGCTCGGCCAGCTCGCGGACGTGGGTGACGATGCCCACCACCCGGCCCCGGGCGCCCAGGTCGTCGAGGGCGGCGGCGACGACGTCGAGCGTGTCGGGGTCGAGGGTGCCGAAGCCCTCGTCGAGGAACAGCGAGTCGAGCCGTGCCGCCCCCGCCGCCGCCAGGCTCGCCACCTGGTCGGCGAGGGCGAGCGCCAGGGCCAGCGAGGCGAGGAAGGTCTCGCCGCCCGACAGCGTCCGGGCCGAGCGGACCTGGGAGGCGTTGGTGTGGTCGACGACGCCGAAGCCGCCGGAGCGGGGGTCGACGGCCAGGGCGTAGGCGCCGCCGCTCAGCTCGGCCAGGCGCTCGGAGGCGCCCTCGACGAGCTGGTGGAGCGCCTCGTCGAGCAGCCACTTCTCGAACCGGTTGGCGGCGAGGTGGCTGGCGAGGGCGTCGGCCACCTGCTGGGCCTCGCGGGCGGCGCGCTCCTCGGCCCGCAGCTGCTCGGCCAGCGCGAGCTGCTCGTCGAGGCGGTCGAGCTCGGCCCGGGCGCGGGCGTGGGCGGCCGCCACGGCCTCGCCCGGCCAGGCGCCGGGGCGCACCTCGTCGACGCCGGCCTCACGGGCGACGGCCGCGAGCTCCTCCACCAGGGCCGCCGCCTCGGCCCGGGCCTCGTCCGCCGCCCGCAGGTGCCCGTCCCGGGCCTCGGCGACCGCGGGCGCGGTGGCCCGGGCCCACTCGACGAGCGCCTGCCAGTCGGCGGCCAGGTCGCGCCGCTCGGCCGGCGGCGGGCCGAGGGCGGCGCGACCTGGCCGCCGACTGGC
>PKRH01000181.1 GCA_017577565.1 Thermoanaerobacterales bacterium
CGTCGAGGAGCCCGGGCCCGCCGCCGGCCGCCTGCCGGGCGCCCCGGGCGAGGCGGTCAGCCGCTTCCGCGACGACGTCGAGGACCTGGCCCTCGTGCTCGACGTCTGGCTCGACATCTCGGGCGCCCTCGTGTCCTCCGCGCTGGCCGTGGCGGTGCTCGTCGCCATCGACCCCGGGGCGGCGCTGGCGATCGCCGCGCCCGTCGCCCTGGCGGCGCTCGCCGCCTGGCGCCTCGGGCCCCGCCTGCGGGCCTGGCGCCGCGCCGCCCGGGAGGCGACCGCCCGGGTGACCGGGTTCATCGGCGACACCTTCGGCGCGGTGTCGGCCGTGCAGTCCGCCGGCGCCGAGCAGGCGGTGCACCGGCGCTTCGTCGCGCTCAACGCCGCTCGCGCCGTGGTCGGCCGGCGTGACCAGGTCGGCTCCGAGCTCGTCCGCTCGCTGGGCTACGGGACCGGCGAGGTCGCGGTCGGTGCCGCCCTCGTCGTCGTGGCGGCGGCGCTGGGGCGGGGCGACCTGTCGGTGGGCGACGTGGCGCTGTTCGCGGCCTACGCGGCGGTGATCGCCGAGGTGCCGAAGTGGGTCGGGCGCTCGCTCGTCTACCACCGCCAGGCCGACGTGTCGGTGGACCGCCTGGCCGAGCTGCTGCGCACGCCCGACCGCCGCGCCGTCGTCGCGCCGACGCCGACTCACCTGCGCCACGGCCCCCCGCCGCTCGCGACGCCCGCGGACGGTGAGGGTCGCGACCACCCGGCCGGCCCGCTGGACGAGCCGCTGGAGGAGCTGCGCGTCGAGGGCCTCACCGTGCACCACCCGGGGTCGGGACGGGGCGTCGAGGGCGTCGACCTCCTCGTGCGGCGGGGCGAGCTCGTCGTGCTCACCGGCCCGGTCGGCGCCGGCAAGACGACCGTCCTCCGGGCGCTCCTCGGGCTGGTGGCCGCCGACGGCGGCACCGTCCGCTGGAACGGGGCGCCGGTCCCCGACCCGTCGGTCACCCTGGTGCCGCCCCGGGTCGCCTACCTGCCGCAGGTGCCCCGGCTGTTCAGCGAGCCGCTGGCCGACACGATCCTGCTCGGCGCCCCACCCGACCGGCTCGGGTGGGCGCTGTGGGCAGCGTGCCTCGACGAGGACGTGGCCCGGCTGCCCGCCGGCACGGCCACCGACGTCGGCCCCCGGGGCCTGCGGCTGTCCGGCGGGCAGGCCCAGCGGGTCGGGCTCGCCCGGGCCCTGGTCCGGGCTCCCGACCTGCTCGTCGTCGACGACCTCTCCAGCGCCCTCGACACCGAGACCGAGACCCGCCTGTGGTCGCGCCTCGCGGTGGGCGGGTTCACCACCGCGCTGGTGGTCAGCCACCGGCCGCACGTGCTCGCGGCGGCCGACCGGGTCGTCGTCCTCGCCGGCGGCCGCGTCGTCGACGTGCGCTGACGCCGCCGGGGCGGCGACCCGGTCAGCCGCCGGCCGGCGCCACCTCGACCGGGATGCCGTTCAGCACCGCGGTGCCCGACAGCGGGTCGATGAGCTCGTCGTCGGCGAGGAGGTTGGTGTTCACCCCGGCGTGGGCGCGGGCGACGCGCAGCTCGACGCCGTCGAGGTCGTGCCCCCAGCCGTGGGGGATGCTGACCACGCCGGGCCGGATGGCGTCGGTGACCTCGACGGGAACCGTGATCTTGCCGGTGCGGGAGGTGACCTCGGCCGGCGCGCCGTCGGTGAGGCCCAGCCGAGCGGCGTCGTCGGGGTGCACCTGCAGCGTGCAGCGGGGCCGGCCCTTCACCAGGACCTCGACGTTGTGCATCCACGAGTTGTTCGAGCGCAGGTCGCGGCGCCCGATCAGCCGCAGCCCGCCGACCGGCGCGTCGAGGCCGGCCAGCAGCCGCTCGACGTCGGCCACGATGGGCTCGGGCGCCAGCTCGACCATCCCCGACGGCGTGCGCAGCACCTCGGGCAGCCGGGGCCGCAGCGGGCCGAGGTCGACGCCGTGCGGGTTGGCCAGCAGCACGTCGAGGGACAGCCCGTCGGGCCGGGCGCCGAAGCCCTCGCCGTAGGGGCCGACCCGCAGCATGAGGTCGAGGATGCGCTCGGGGCCCCGGCGGTCGCCCAGCGCGGCCACGACCTCGTCCGGGTCCCGGCCGGCGATCGGGCTCGTCTCGTCGGCCACCGCCGACTCGACCAGCGACCGCAGCACGAGGTCGTCGACCAGCGCGGGGTCGGCGCCTGCGCCCATGCCCTGGGCGATCAGCGCCAGGCGGGCGAGGATCTCCCACTCGTCGGGCTGCCCCGGGGCGCGCGGCAGCACCGGCGGGCTGTAGTTGGCGACGTTCCGCACCGCGAGCTGCAGCAGCGCGAGGTCGTAGTGCGACTTCTGCAGCGGCGTGGGCGGCGGCAGGATGACGTCGGCGTGGCGGGTCGTCTCGTTCACGTAGGGGTCGACCGCCACGTAGAGGTCGAGCCCGGCGAGCGCGGCGTCGAGCCGGGCCCCGTTGGGCGTCGACAGCACCGGGTTGCCGGCGATCGTCACCAGCGCCCGGACCTGGCCCTCGCCGGGCGTGTCGATCTCCTCGGCCAGGCAGACGACCGGCAGCTCGCCCATCGTCTCGCCGAGGCCCCGCACCCGGCTGCGGCGGCGGTGGAGGCGGACGCCCCGGCCGTAGCGGGGCGTGCCCCGGGTGTTGGCGGCACCGGCGGCCGCGGTGGCGAACATCGCCCCGCCGGGCCGGTCGAGGTTGCCGGTCAACGTGTTGAGCACGTCGACGAGCCAGGACGACAGCGTCCCGAACGGCGCCACCGTCGTCCCGATGCGCCCGTAGACGCAGGCCCGGGGCGCGGCGGCCAGGTCGCGGGCGAGCCGCCGCACCTCGGACGGGTCGAGGCCGGTCTGCACCGCCGTCGCCTCGGGGG
This sequence comes from Thermoanaerobacterales bacterium, assembly GCA_017577565.1. Lineage (GTDB taxonomy): Bacteria > Actinomycetota > Acidimicrobiia > Acidimicrobiales > VFJN01 > ZC4RG19. The sequence continues at coordinate 2,894 of PKRH01000181.1, forward strand.
TGAACGGCCGGCACACCTCGACCACGGTGTCGACCCCCCGCACGTACGGGCCCGCCGGGCCGAGGTCGACCAGGCCCTCGGTGACGACGACGTTGACCAGCGCCATGAGCAGGTAGGGGTCGGCGCCGGGCCGGATGGCGAGGTGCCGGTCGGCGGCCTCGGCCGTGCGCGTGCGCCGGGGGTCGACGACGACGAGGGTGCCGCCCCGGGCCCGCAGGGCCTCGATGCGACCGGGCCAGTCGGGCGCGGTGGCCAGGCTGCCGTTGGACGCGTACGGGTTGGCGCCCAGCATGAGGAGGAAGTCGGTCCGGTCGACGTCGGGCACCGGGACCGACAGCGACGTGCCGAACATCAGCCCCGCCGCGACCTCCTTGGGCCGCTGGTCGACCGTGCTGGCCGAGTAGACGTTGGTCGTGCCGAGCGCCCGCACCAGCGGGCGGACGAACAGCAGCGCACCCAGCGAGTGGGCCGTCGGGTTGCCGATGTAGACGGCCACGGCGTCGCGCCCATGCTCCTGGACGATCGGGGGGAGCCGGCGCTCGACCTCGGCGAAGGCCTCGGCCCAGTCGACCTCGACGAGCCGGCCGCCCCGGCGCACCCGGGGTCGCCGCAGCCAGTCCGGGTCCTCGTGGAGGTGCTTGAGGGTCGAGCCCTTGGGGCAGATGAAGCCGTGGCTGAACACGTCCGCCCGGTCGCCCCGGATGCGGGTGACGACCTCCTCGCCGGGGGGACCCGCCAGCGCGATCTCGAGCCCGCACCCGGCCTCGCACAGCGGGCAGGTCCGGAAGGCCGTCCGGGTGGCGGTCGTCGTCATCCTCGTCCCCCTTCGCTCGCCGGGCCCCATCGTGCCACCGGGGCCCGCGCCGCGCCGAAGGCGCCGCCGTCCGCCCGCGCGCTCAGGTGCCCCCGAGCGCCCAGACGGCGCCGCGTCGCAGCTCCGGACGCAGCAGGTCGGTCCGGTCGACGGCGACCGGCCGCTCGGACCGGTGGCGCTCGACGACGAACTGGTCGAGCACCACCCGCTCGGCGAGGGGGAACCTCGCGGCCAGCTCGTCGGGCAGCGGGGCGCCGAGGAACACGAAGCTGCACGAGCGGCCGATCAGCAGGTCGCACACGGCCGTCGGGTGGGGCCGGGCCACGAGCACGTTGATCTCGGTGACCCGCACCACCCGGTCGCCCAACGGCTCGGCGTCGGGCAGGTAGCGCTCGATCGGGCGGCTCAGCCCGCCCGACCGGTCGACGACCAGCACGCTGCCGGCGTCCGCGTCGGCCACGGCCGCGGCGACGCCCCGCCAGTCGGCCCGCTGGCGCAGCGGGTCGCGGGCGACGGCAACGTCCGCCGCCGTCCACAGCGCGACCACCGCGATCGCCACGAGCACCCCCGGCCACGGCCGCCGGGGGCCCAGCAGGGCGGCGGCCGCGGCGACGAGCAGCGGCACCAGCGCGCCGACGAAGTAGCGGCCGACCACGGCGTCGACGCCGGCGGCCGCGGCGGCCACCGGCAGGGCCACCCCGGCGAGCGCCCCCCCCCCGGCGACGGCGACGGCCCGCCGCTCCGGCG
>PKRH01000182.1 GCA_017577565.1 Thermoanaerobacterales bacterium
CTCGAAGATCTCGCGCAGCGCGGCGAGGGCGCCGTCCATGCCCCGCTCGAGGTGCTCGCCGACGAGCGGCACCTCGCTGAGCAGCTTGTCGAGCCGGGCCCGGTTGCGGACGTAGCTCGGGTTGAGGCGCAGGCGGCTGAGGCTCTCGCCCAGCTTGGAGACGGTCGGTGCGTAGCTGCGGCCGTTGTCGTTGAGGATGATGACCGCCCGGCTGCCGGAGTGGCCCAGGTTGTTGAGGCCCTCGAAGGCCATGCCGCCGGTCAGCGAGCCGTCGCCGATGACCGCCACGATCCGGCGGTCGTCGACGCCCTGCAGCTTGAAGGCCTCGGACAGGCCGTGGGCGTAGCAGAGGATCGTCGAGGCGTGGCTGTTCTCGACCCAGTCGTGCTCCGACTCGGCGCGGGACGGGTAGCCCGACAGCCCGCCGGCCTGGCGCAGCGTCGCGAACGCCTTGCTGCGCCCGGTGAGCATCTTGTGGACGTAGGCCTGGTGGCCGGTGTCCCACAGCAGGACGTCACGGGGCGAGTCGAACACCCGGTGCATCGCGATGGTCAGCTCGACGACGCCCAGGTTCGAGCCCAGGTGCCCGCCGTTGGCCGAGACGGCCTCGACGATGCGCTCACGGATCTCGCGCGCCAGGCGTTCGAGCTGGTCGTAGGTCAGATCGCGCAGATCTGCCGGGTTCTGGATCGACTCGAGGAGCATGCAGGCGGCTCCGGTGACGGTGGACGAGTGGAGGCGCGACGGCCCCGAGCAGCCACCCCACGGTACCTGTCCCGACCGTGGACTGCCCATGCCGGCGGGTGCGGTGGTAGGAGAGGGGCCGTGACCCGCCCCCGGTCGTTGCCGCTCGCCGACACGCTCGACCACCAGCGTCGGGCGTGCGCACGGGCCGGTTCCTCGCTCTACGCCGAGCTCCTCGCCGGCATCGCCGCCGACGTCGAGGCCGGCGGCGTGTGCGCCAAGGTGCTCGGTCCCCGGGCCGGCGAGCCGCTGGCCTCCGCGCTGGCGCTGCGCTTCCTCGGCGCGGTGCACCGGTTGGTGCTCGAGGGGCGGGCCCCGGCGCTCGCCGCCCACTACCCCTCGGCCGGTGGCCGCCCCGGCCCGGGCCTGGTGGCCGACTTCCTCGCCACCGTGGCCGAGCTGCGGCCGGCCATCGAGGACCGGCTGGACGAGGGCGTGCAGACCAACGAGGTCGGGCGCTCGGCCGTGCTCGCCCCCGGCTACGCCCTCGTGGCCCGGCGCTCGGGCCTGCCGCTGCGGGTGCTCGAGCTGGGCGCCAGCGCCGGGCTGAACCTGCGCTGGGACCGCTACTGGTACGACACCGGCGAGACCTGCCTCGGCGACCCCGACAGCCCCGTGCGCTTCGAGGGCGCCTGGCAGCCGGTCGGCGGCGGCCCGCTGCCCGACCTCGGCGGGCCGGTCGAGGTCGCCGAGCGGGCCGGCTGCGACCGCAACCCCATCGACGTCGGCACCGAGGACGGGCGCCTGCGGCTGCGCTCCTTCCTCTGGCCCGACCAGGTCGACCGGCTGGCCCGCCTCGAGGCCGCGTTCGCCGTCGCCGCGCGGGTGCCGGCCCCGGTCGACGCCGCCGACCTCGGCGCGTGGGCCGAGGCCCGCCTGGCCGAGCCGGTCGAGGGCGTCGCCACCGTCGTCGCCCACACGATCGTCTGGCAGTACGTCGACGGCCCCTCCCGCGACCGCCTGCGGGCCGCGCTCCGCCGGGCGGGCGAGCGGGCCACGCCCGACGCCCCGGTCGCCTGGCTCCGGTTCGAGCCGGCCGGCGCCGTCGGCGACCTGCGCCTCACCTGGTGGCCGGGCGGCACGGAGCAGGTGCTGGCCACGGCCGAGTACCACGGCGTCCCCGTCTACTGGGGCCACGCCCGCAGCGCGGTGGGCACGGCCAGCCCCTGACCCGGCGGGGCGTCAGAAGACCATGGCGTCGATGCCCTGACCGGCGAGCACCCCGCCGGCCGTCCGCATCGTGCCCCGCTTGACGATGAAGTGCTGGGTCACGGCCTCGACGTCGCGCCGGCGGCGCTGCAGCGGGCTGTCCGCGTAGATCGACGACCCGCCGCCCGCCCGGTAGGCGGTGCCGGCCACGGCGGCGGCCCGGTCGGTGGCCCAGGCCGCTGCGGCCCGCGTGCGGGCCCGGTCCCGCTCCGTGAAGGGCTCTCGGGCCGACGCCGTGGCCCAGGCCGCCCGGGCGCACTCGTCGACCAGGGCCCGGGCCGCGCGCAGCTCGGTGTCCGCCGTGGCCAGCTCGGCCTGGAACAGCGGGTCGGTGGCGAGCGTCCCGTGGCTGAGCAGGGGGACCTTGCTCAGGGCGAGGTCGACGACGTCGTCGAGGGCGCCCTGGGCGATGCCGGTGGCGACGCTGGCGACGGCCAGCGCGACGAGGCTCGGGACCGGGATGCGGGCGATCGGCGTGTCGACGCACGGCTCGCCGGTCAGCGGCACGACCGTCATGTCGGCGGGCACGGCGGCGTCGTCGAGGTGGACGTGGTGGCTCCCGGTGCCGGACAGCCCGGACACGTCCCAGGTGTCCTCGATCTCCACCTCGTCGGGCGGGAACACGGCCATCCGGAGCCGCGGCACGCCGTCCTCGATCCCCTCGACGCTGTTGACGTAGATCCAGTCGGCGTGCTGGCAGCCGCTGACGAAGCCCCACCGCCCGGTCACCCGGTAGCCGCCGGGCGCGGGGGTGATCGTGCCGGTCGGGTTGAACGCGCCCGCGGTGATGACCTCCCGGTCGGCGGGGAACAGCGCGTCGAAGGCGGCCCGGGGGAGCCCGGCCAGGTCGACCCACGAGCCCGCGCCGATCATGACCGTCCAGCCGACCGAGGCGTCGGCCCGGGCGACGGCCTCGAACACCCGCAGCACGTCGGGCAGGTCGGCCCCGATGCCGCCGTGGGTGTCGGGCCGCGCCACACGGAAGCACCCGGCCGCGACCAGCTCGTCGAGCAGGTCGGGCGGCAGCCGGCGGGCGGCCTCGACCTCGGCGGCGCGGGCGGCGATGGCGGGCGCGAGCGTCGCCACCCGGTCGAGGACCTCTGCCGCCGACGTCGGTCTCCGGCCGGCCCCGGGCGCGCCGGTGGTCCCGCCGCCGGGCGCGGTGCCCGGTCGCTCGACCTCCGCCACCCGCGGCGTCCCCTCGGTCTGCTGGCTCGGCATGGCGGCCTCCTGGCTCGGTCGGGTGCGCGGCGTGCCATCGCACCGTACGCCCGTGCCGGGCGCGCCACATCGACCGGATCCGCCATCCGCGGCCCGCCGGCGCGTGGTGCGTTCCCACCACGCGGCCGGGCAGGCGGCTCCCTCAGGCCAGGTCGTGCTCGTACGCGTAGGCGGTGGCCGCCGCCCGGGACGAGAGGCCGAGCTTGGCGAAGATGTTCTGGAGGTGGCGCCCGACGGTGTGCTCGCTGATGACGAGCGCCGACGCGATCTCGCGGTTGGTCCGACCGGTGGCGACCAGCCGCAGGACCTCGCGCTCGCGGGCGGTCAGCGTGCCGGCGCCCGGCCGGCCCCCGGCCGTCAGGCGGTCGAGCCGGGCCAGGTCGGGCCGGGCGGCGAGCCGCTCGAACGTGGCCCGGGCGGCACCGATCTCCAGGTCGGCGGCGTCCGTGTCACCGAGCGCCCGGCAGGCGAGGCCCACCTGCAGGCGGGCCCGCGCCTCCTCGTAGGGCACGTCCAGCGCCCGCCAGCCGGCGCAGGCCCCCCGCAGCCGGGGGAGCGCGGCCACCGGCTCGCCCTCGGCGAGGAGGACCGCGCCCGTCGCGGCGGCGGCGAGGGCGTCGAGCAGCGGCAGCTCGCGGGTGCCGGCGAGGCCGGCGAGCTCGTCGGCCGCGGCGCGGGCCGCGGCGACGTCGCCGGCGGCCAGCAGGACGTCCACCGCGGCGGCGAGGACCTGCGGGTGTCCGAGCTGGCCCCGGCCCTCGTCGACCATCCGGCGGACGGCGGCGACCGCGGCCGCCACCCGGCCCTGCCCGAGTCGCAGCAGCGCCAGGCCGGGGGCGGGCTCCCGCCCGTGCGCGCTCGCGGCCCGGTAGGCCCGCTCGGCCGCCGTGGCCTCGCCCCGCAGCCGGTGCAGCTCGCCCCGCTGGTAGAGCGCGAGCCCGAGCGCGGGGTGCGCCGGCTCGGCCAGGTGGTGGGTCGCCCGCTCGGCCGCCTCCTCCGCCGCCGCCCAGTCGCCACGGGCCTGCAGCACCTGCGAGCGGTGGACGAGGCACTGCCCCCGGTAGGGGACGAGGTCGGGCTGGGCCGCGCACCAGCTGCCGAAGGCGCCGGTCCACTCGGCCGCCCGACGGAGGTCCGAGACCCGCATGCAGGCGTCGACGACCGCGCAGTAGACGATCC
>PKRH01000183.1 GCA_017577565.1 Thermoanaerobacterales bacterium
CTGCTGTGTCATCCGCTATCTTCTCCCTCCTCTTTTCGCGCGGTGCGTAAGTTGTTACGAGAAGCCTGCGCCCACCAGTGGCCGGCCGCCCCTCGCGGGCCTCCCCCGCCCCCCCCCCCCCAAAAGCCGCCGCCCCCCCGGCGGGGGGGGGGCCGGGGGCCGCGTAGTGTCCCCGCCCCCCCGCCGGCGACGCACGATGACGGGCGTGTCACCCACCTCCGGCAACGTCGACCTGCAGACGGTGCGCCTCCCCGCCTCCGGGGGCCTGACCCTGGCGGCGGACGTCGGCGGGCCGCCCGACGGCCCGACCGTGGTCCTGCTCCACGGCGGCGGCCAGACGCGCCACTCGTGGGACGGCACGCTGCGGGTGCTCGTGGGCTCGGGCTGGCGGGCGTGGTCGGTCGACCTGCGGGGTCACGGCGAGAGCGACTGGGCCCCCGACGGCGACTACTCGCTCGACGCCTTCGCCGATGACGTGCTGGCGGTCAGCGCCGGCCTCCCGCGGCCCCCGGTGCTCGTCGGCGCCTCGCTGGGCGGCCTGGCGTCGCTGGTCGCAGTGGCCGAGTCCGGCGAGCAGGAGCGCACGGCCCGGGCCCTCGTGCTCGTCGACGTCGCCCACCGGATCGAGGACGAGGGGCGCGACCGCATCGGCGCCTTCATGACCGGCCACCTCGACGGCTTCGCCTCGCTGGAGGAGGCCGCCGACGCCATCGCGGCCTACAACCCCCACCGGCCCCGCCCCAAGGACCTGTCCGGCCTGGCCAAGAACCTGCGCCAGCGCGAGGACGGCCGCTGGGTGTGGCACTGGGACCCCGCCTTCGTCAGCGGCAAGTTCGGCTCGGCCGACGAGACGCGCGCCTCGGTCGTGCAGCCCGACCGGCTGGAGCGGGCCGTCGACGCCCTGCGGATCCCGACCCTGCTCGTGCGCGGGCGCCGGAGCGACCTGCTGAGCGAGGAGGGGGCCCGGGAGTTCCTCGCCCGGGTGCCCCACGCCGAGTACGCCGACGTCGCCGGGGCCGGGCACATGGTGGCCGGCGACCGCAACGAGGTCTTCAACCAGGCGATCCTCGGCTTCCTCGAGCGGCACCGCGGCTGAGCCGCTCAGAGCAGGCGGCCGAGCGGGCCGAGGTCGAGGTTCAGGTCGTCGTCGTCGAGCCCGAAGGTCTCCTTCAGCTCGGCCATCCGCTGCTCGAGGCGCAGGAACGTCTGCCCCAGCCGCTCGACCTCCTCGTCGGTCAGGGTGCCGCCCTCGACCCGGCGCACGGCCTGCCGCTCCATGAGCTGGCGCAACAGCTCGATCACCGTGAGCACGAGCTGGGCCAGCCCGCGCTCGACGTTCTCCGGGTCGGCGACCACCCGGCGGTCGAGGCCCCGGCCCAGCCGGCGCACCTCGCCGCCGAGGGCGCCGAGCGCGCCGAGGGCGTCGGCGGGCGTCGGCCCGCTGAGGATCCGGTCGGCCAGGGTGCGGTCGTCAGCCACCGGGCACCTCCCCTCCGACGCCCGCGAAGTGGTAGGGCGGCCAGGGCCCGGTGCAGAGCAGCGCCAGCCCGGCGCGCTCGCCCACGACCGCCCGGGCCCGGGCCACGATCCGCGCCACCCCGGTCTGCTCGACGAGGTAGGCCGCGGAGAGCAGCAGGCCGTCGGTGGCCAGCACCGTGTGGCGGCTGTCGGCCGCCAGCGGGGCCAGGGCGCCGTGGACGCCCGCCGCGAGCCGCTCCGCCCGGGCCCGGTGCGCCCGCCGGCGCCGCTCCTCGACGACGCGGGCCAGCAGGTAGGTGCGGCCCACGCCCCCACCGCCCCCGGCGCCGTCGCCCGCCGGGGCGGGACCGTCGGGTGCCGGGACGCCGGCCACCGCCGGGTCCCAACCGACCCGGACGCCGACCTCCACCCGCCCCCGCACGCGGTCGAGCCCGGCGGCGAGGGCGTCGTGGCGCTCGTCCAGCGCCGCCCGCAGCGCCGGCTCGTCCGCGTAGACGGCCCCGAACCGCACCGGCAGCAGGGCCTCGGACCGCGCGTGCAGCTCGTCGCAGACGGCGGCGTGGGCCAGGGCGGCCGCCCGGGTCGATGGCGGGGCGGCGGCGTGCCGGCTGACGGCCACCACCAGGGCCCGGTGGTCGAGCAGCTCGACGGGGGCGCCCTCGACCCCGGCGACCCCGGGCGGGCGGCGCGGCCCGGCGGCCACGGCGTAGACGTCGATCACGGCGCCGTCCCGTCGCCGGGCGCGGCCCGCCGGAGGGTGTCGGTCGAGCCGAGGAACAGCTGCAGCCCCACCCGCACGAGGTCGACCTCGGCGACGGCCAGGGTGATGTCGCCGACCAGGACGACGCCCTGGCCGAGGACCCGGTCGAGGACCTCGACCAGCGCGACGTCCTCGCCGAGGTCGCCGCCGTCGCCGGGCCGGCCGGCGGGGAGCCGCCCGGGGGCGCTCACCGGGCCGGCTCCCCGTCGTCGACGGGCGGCAGCGAGACGAAGTGGTGGGGCGGCCAGGGCCCGGTCACCTCGACCGTGACGCCGGCGGCGGCGTGGCGGTCGCCCAGCGCCGCGGCCCGGGCCCGGAACCCGGCCTCGCCGGCCTCGGCCAGCAGGTAGGCGCCGTTGAGGATCATCGCCCCGTCGTGCCCCGACAGCTGCCGGTCCTGGGGGCGGTCGAGGCGGGAGTCGACCGCCTCGGCGTCGAGCGCCTCGTGGATCTCGGTCGCCACCTCCAGCAGGTGCAGCCGGCGCCGCTCCCGGTCGCCCCGCTCGGACCGCCGGCGGGCGAGGTAGCTGCGCCCGGCGCCCGCCGCCGGGTCGGCTTCGCCGTCGCCGGCCCGCTGCCGGTCGAGCCACCGGTCGCACGCCGCCAGGTCGACGAGCGCCTTGGCGCCCCACTCGCGGTGGCCGGCGATGCGGTCGGCCTCGGCGTGCAGCTCGGCGGCGTGGCGGTCGAGCACCGCGGCGAGCTGGTCGCGCCGGCGGAAGACGGTGGCGAAGCGCAGCGGCAGGACCGGTCCGCCAGCCATGGCGGCGGCCAGCACGGCCTCGTGGGCGCGGGCGTTGGCGTCCAGCCAGTCGAGGTCCTCCAGGCGGCGGCGCAGGCCGTCCTCGCCGAAGTCGGCGGCCGGCACGGCCGACACGAGGGCCCGCAGGCCCGCGGCCTCGACGCCCTCCACCGCCGCTCCGTCCACGCCGGCGGCGGCCGGCGGGCGGGGGTCGGCCGCCCGCTGGACGCCGTACGCGTACCAGAGCGGCGCACCGCCGGCCGCCGCGGGCGGCCCCTCCGGGGCGGGCTCGGGCGCGAGCTGCTCGACGGCCCGCTCCAGGATCGCCCGGGTCATCACCTGCTGGAGCAGCCCGGCGGCCTCGCGGGCGGCCGCGCGGCGGGCCTCGGCGACGATCCGCTCGACCTCGGGCCCCGGGACGCGGCCGGCGGCCGCCCGCAGGCGCCGCGCCAGCTCGTCGTCCGCCGGTCCGCTCACCCGGCCTCCTCGGGCGGAGACGCCTCCGCCGCCTCGATCGCCTCGCCGTGGCCGTCCGGGGCCAGCGCCGCCAGGCGGGCCTCGATGCGCTCCAGGCGCTCGTCGAGCTCGCGCCGCGGGGAGCTGCCGTCCCCGGTCAGGAACGGGTCGTCGCGCCACCAGGAGATGCCCATCTGCTCGGCCTTGTCGGCCGAGGCCACGAGCAGCCGCAGCTTGATCGTCAGCAGCTCGATGTCGAGCAGGTTGATCCGGATGTCGCCGGCCACGACCAGGCCCTTGTCGAGCACCCGCTCGAGCACGTCGGCGAGGTTGGCCGACTGGGGGGCGGGGCTCATGGCCCGCGACCGGTACTGGGGGACCGCCATCAGGCGTCCCGGGTCTGGTTGCGGTAGTAGCGGTCGGTGCGGGCGAACCCGGTGACCTCGCCCTCGGCGTCGAGGTCGACCTCGTAGGTGGCCAGCACGTCGGTCGTCGGCGGGATGCGCGACACCTCCACCACCTCCACGTCCACCCGGAACCCGCCGTCGATCGCCCGGACCCCGGACACCGACTCGACCGGCTGACCGACGAGCTGCTCGATCGACGTCCTCGCCGCGGCGAGCAGCTCGCCCACGGGTCCGGCCGCGGGGGGGCGGGCGTCACCGGCGCGGGCTAGGTCACAGCCGCCGACCAGCCGGCGGCCGGGCCGACCGCGGAGCTGCCCCGAGACGGGCACACCGCCGAGCTGCCCCGGGTCGGGGACGCCCCGCCGCCCCGGCCCGGCGACACCGCCGAGCAGGACGTGTTCTTCGGCGCCGCCCGGGTGCCCCCACCGCGGGTCCCACCGGACCAGCTGCCCCCGATCGACCCGTCGGAGCTCGCCGGCCTGTACGACGACTCCCGTGG
>PKRH01000019.1 GCA_017577565.1 Thermoanaerobacterales bacterium
CGACCTTCCTGCTCGTCGGGCGGCGCATCGGCGGCGCCCTCGACCCGCTGGCGGTCAACGTGTGGACGTTCGCGTTCGCCGCCGCGTTCTGGCTCGCCGTCGAGCCGGTCTGGGCCGTCGACCGCACGACGCTCGGCCGGTCGACGTCGCTGCTCGTCGCCCTCGACGGGGTCCGGGCACCGGTGTGGGTGGTGGTCGTCGCGGTCGTGGCCCTGGGCACGCTGGCGCCCTACGCGCTGTACCTGGCCGCGCTGCGGCACCTGTCGCCGGCCACGGTCGGGGCGGTGGGGATGCTCGAGCCGGTCGTGGCGGCCGGGGTGGCGTGGGCGTGGCTCGGCCAGTCGCTGTCGCCGCTGCAGCTGGCCGGCGGGGCCGTCGTGTTGGCCGGCGTGGCGCTGGCCCAGGTCGCCACCGGCGCGCTGGGCCGGGCCGGGGCCGGGGCGCGGGCGCGGCGGCCCCGGTAGCGTGCGGCCATGTCCATCTTCGACGACGTGGAGATCAACGCCCTCGACGGTGCCCCGCTCGACCTGCGCGCCTACGACGACCGGGCGGTCCTGGTGGTCAACGTGGCCTCGAAGTGCGGGCTGACCCCGCAGTACGCCGGCCTGGAGGAGCTCCACGAGCGCTTCCGGGACCGCGGCTTCAGCGTGCTGGGCGTCCCCTGCAACCAGTTCGGCGGGCAGGAGCCGGGCACGCCCGAGGAGATCGCCACCTTCTGCTCGACGACCTACGGCGTCACCTTCCCGCTCACCGAGAAGGTCGAGGTCAATGGCGAGGGCCGCCACCCGCTGTACGAGAGGCTCGTCGAGGTGCCCGACGCCGAGGGCCACACCGGCGACATCCGCTGGAACTTCGAGAAGTTCCTCGTCGCGCCGGGCGGGCGCGTCGTGGCCCGGTTCAACCCGATGGTCGAGCCCACCGACGAGGCGGTGGTGTCGGCCATCGAGGAGGTGCTGCCGGGCTGAGCCGCCGAGCCGGGCGCGGGGGCGTCAGGCCTCCGCGCCGACCGTGCGCCGGACCTTGTCGGTCAGGTGGGCCGGCAGGACGTCGTAGTGGTCGTGCTCGGCCCGGAAGCGGCCGCGCCCGCCGGTGAGCGAGCGGAGGTCGATCGCGTAGCGCTGGATCTCGGAGGTGGGCACGAGCGCCCGGATGGTCTGGCGGCCGTCGCTGAGCGCCTCGCTGCCCTGCACCCGCCCCCGCCGGGCGTTGAGGTCGCCCATGACGTCGCCTTGCAGCTCGGAGGGGACGGTGACCTCCAGCCGGCTGATCGGCTCGAGGATGACCGGCCCCGCCTTCTCGAGCGCGGCCCGGAACGCCAGGCGGCCGGCGATCTTGAACGCCATCTCGGAGCTGTCGACCGAGTGCTCCTTGCCGTCGGTCACGGTGACCTTGACGTCGACCACGGGGAAGCCGAAGACGCCGCCCTCCTGCATCGCCTCCTCGATGCCCTTCTCGATGGCGGCGATGAAGGGGCGGCTGATCGCCCCGCCGACGACCGTGCTCTCGAACTCGAAGCCGCCGCCGCGGGGGAGCGGCTCGAGGTCGATGATGCACACGCCGAACTGGCCGTGGCCGCCGGTCTGCTTCTTGTGGCGACCCTCGACGCCGGTGACGCGGCCGGTGACCGTCTCCCGGTAGGGGACCCGCACCTCCTCGGTGTCGACGTTGGCGCCGAACCGGCGGGCCAGCTTCTCGAGCGTGATCTGCAGGTGCGTCTCGCCGGTGCCGTGGAGGATCGTCTGGCGGGTCTCGTCGTTGCGCTCGACGCGCAGGGCCGGGTCCTCCTCGGTCGCCCGGTGCAGCGCCGTGGCGAGCTTGTCCTCGTCGGCCTGGGTGCGGGGGACGACCGCGACGGCGAGGGTGGGCTCCGGCTGCTCGATCGGCGGCACGACGACGGGCGTGCCCCGGGGCGCCAGCGTGTCGCCGGTGAGCACGCCGGGCAGCTTGGTGGCCGCGCCGATGTCGCCCGCCACGAGCTCGCTGACCGGGGTCTGCTCCTTGCCGCGGACCTCGAGCAGCGCGTGCAGTCGCACCTCGTCGCCCGTCCGGCTGTTGACGAGGTGGTCGTCGGGCCGGATGGTGCCGGACAGGACCCGGAACAGGCTGATCTGGCCGACGTAGGGGTCGGCGATCGTCTTGAAGACGAAGGCGAGCGGGTCGCCGGCGGGGTCGGCGGCGACCTCGACCTCCTGGGCGGCGTCGCCCCGCCCGGCCGACACCGTCGTCGTGCGGTCGAGGGGCGACGGGCCGATCTCGACCAGCAGGTCGGCGAGGCGGTCGATGCCGATCTCGCGGGTGGCCGACCCGATCACGACCGGGAAGACGGTGGCCGCCGCGATGCCGTCGTGCAGGGTGCGCTCCAGCTCCTCGAGCCCGGGGACCTCGCCCTCGAGGTAGCGCTCGAGCATCTCGTCGTCGGCGACGACGATGCCCTCGACCAGGCTCTCGTGGACCTGGCGCTCGAGGTCCTCCATGTCGTCGGGGACGGGCTCGGTGTGGGGCACGCCGTCCTCGTAGACGTGGGCGGTGTCGGTGAGCAGGTCGGCGATGCCCCGGAAGTCGGCCTCGGTGCCGATGGGCAGCTCGAGCGGGGCGATGCCCGGGCCCAGGCGGTCGCGGAGCTGGGCGAGGGTGGCGTCGTGGTCGGCGCGCTCGCGGTCGAGCTTGTTGACGAACACCATGCGGGGGAGCCCGAGCTCGCGGGCCATCTCCCAGATCTCCTCGGTCTGGACCTGGACGCCGTCGACGGCGCTGACCACGAACACCGCCAGGTCCGCCACCCGCAGGGCGGCCGACACGTCGCCCATGAAGTCGGCGTAGCCCGGAGTGTCGATGAGGTTGATCTTCGTGCCCTGCCACTCGAACGGCGCCACCGCCAGCGACAGCGAGATGCCCCGCTTGTGCTCCTCGGGGTCGTGGTCGCAGGTGGTGGTGCCGTCCTCGACCCGTCCGAGGCGACCGATCGCGCCAGCCCGGTGGAGGAGCGCCTCGGCCAGGCTGGTCTTGCCCGCCCCGCTGTGCCCCACGAGGGCCACGTTGCGGATCTGACGCGTGTCGTACCGCTTCACCAGGTCCCCCCTCGGTGTCGTGGCGTCGTCACCGGAGGCTACCCCTCCTCGGTCGGGCGCGCGCCCGCGCCGCGGGCGCCGCGACGGGGGTGGTCGTGGCCGGCGGATGCCCGTTGTTACGCTTTGGGCCATCCGGCAGCGCACGAGAGCCCGGTCCGAGTCGGGCCCTGCGCCGGACCGAGGGAGATCTGGAGACACCATGTTCGACGGACGGTGGCGCAGCAACTTCGAGAAGGGGCTGCGACCCGTCGGTGGCCAGCTCCGGCGCACCGGCATCACAGCCAACCACCTGACGACGACCGGCCTCGTCATGGCCGTCGGCGCCTCGATCGCGATCGCCAACGGCGCGCTGCGGGCGGGCCTGCTGCTGCTCGTGCTGACGGCCCTGCCCGACGTGCTCGACGGCGCGGTGGCCAAGGCGTCCGGCACCGCCTCGCCCCGGGGCGCGTTCTTCGACTCCACCGTCGACCGGGTGAGCGACGCCCTCCTGCTCGGCGGCGTCGCCTGGTACCTCGCCTCGACGCAGCCGGGGCGCATCGCGGTGCTGCCGCTGGCCGTGCTGGCCGCGTCCATGCTCGTCAGCTACGAGCGGGCCCGGGCCGAGTCCCTCGGCTTCGACGCCCGCGGCGGGCTGATGGAGCGGGCCGAGCGCATCGTCGTCCTGGCCTTCGGCCTGCTGTTCGAGTCGCTGCTCGTGCCGGTGCTGTGGGTCATGCTGGCGCTGACCCTGTTCACCGCCCTGCAGCGGTTCGCCAAGGTGTGGCGCCAGGCGTCGGCCCCGCAGGTGCAGCCGCTCAGCGCCCGGTGGCGGTCCCGGCGCATCGCCCGGGCCAGCCGCCCCCGCCGGCGCCGCACGCTGGCCTACCGGCGACGCAGCTGACCGCCGCCGCGCGAGGCACGATCGTCGACGTGGACCTCGTCACGCCCAGCTACCGCGCCGCGTCCCGGCTGGCCTGCGCGCTGCCCGGCCCGCTGGTCGAGGCGGTCGCCCCCGCGCTGGGGTCGCTCGCCGCCCTGCGGGACACCGACCGCCGCCGCATGGTCGAGCGCCACCAGCGCCGCGTCGACCCGTCGCTGTCCGGCCGGGCGCTGGCGGCACGGGTGCGCGCGGTCTACCGCTCCTACGCCCGGTACTACGGGGAGTCGTTCCGGCTGCCGTCGGTCAGCGCCGAGGAGCTGGACGCGCGCCTGACCTACGAGGGCTACGAGCACATCGTGGCCGCCCGGGAGGCCGGCGTCGGGCCCATGCTCGTCCTGCCCCACCTCGGGAGCTGGGAGTGGTGCGCCTACTGGCTCACCCGGGTCGCGGGCGTGCCGGTCACCGCGGTCGTCGAGCGGCTCGAGCCCCCGGCGCTGTTCGAGTGGTTCGTGCGCTTCCGCGAGAGCATCGGGATGCACATCGTGCCCCTCGGTCCCCAGGCCGGGCGGGAGCTGGTGGCCGCCATCAAGGAGCGGCACGTGATCGCGCTGCTCGTCGACCGGGACATCAGCGGTGGCGGGGTCGAGGTGAGCTTCTTCGGCGAGAAGACGACGCTGCCCTCGGGCCCGGCGGTCCTGGCGCTGCGCACCGGGGCGCCGCTGCTGCCCACGGCCGTCTACGACCGGGGCCGCGGCCACCACGGCGTCGTGCGGCCGCCGATCCCCGTCGAGCGGCGGGGCAGCTTCCGCGACGACGTGGCCCGCATCACGCAGGCGATGGCCGACGAGCTCGAGTCGCTCATCCGCGCCGCGCCGGAGCAGTGGCACCTGATGCAGCCCAACTGGCCGTCCGACCGCGACCTCGTGCCCGGCCGGCGCGGCTGACCGGTCCGGGCCCCGGGCGGCGTGCCGGTCCGGCGGCACTACGCTGGCCCTCGTGCGCGTCGGGCTCGTCTGCCCCTACAGCCTCACGATCCCCGGCGGGGTGCAGGCCCAGGTCATGGGCCTGGCGCGCACGCTGGCCGGGATGGGCGTCGACGTGCGGGTCCTCGCGCCCTGCGACGGGCCGCCGCCCGACGCCTGCGTGACCCCGCTCGGCGCCAGCGTCCCCACCGCCTCCAACGGCTCGGTCGCGCCCCTCGCGCCCGACCCGGCGGCCCAGCTGCGCACCATCCGGGCGCTGCGGGACGAGGCCTTCGACGTCATCCACCTGCACGAGCCGCTGGCGCCGGGGCCGACGATGACGGCGCTGCTGTTCCGCAACGCGCCGCTCGTCGGGACCTTCCACCGGGCCGGCGACAGCCTGGCCTACACGCTGACCCGACCGGGGGTGCGGTGGCTGGCGAAGCGGCTCGACCTGCGCGTCGCCGTGTCGCGGGACGCGCTCGAGACCGCCCGGCGCGCCCTCGGCGGCACCTACGACCTGCTGTTCAACGGCATCGACGTCGACCGCTTCGCCAAGGCCGTGCCGGCGCCGACGACCGGTCCGACGATCTTCTTCGTCGGCCGGCACGAGGAGCGCAAGGGCCTGGCCGTCCTGCTGGACGCGCTGCGCCTCCTCCCGCCGGAGGTGACGGTCTGGGTGGGCGGCACCGGCCCGCAGACCGAGGAGCTGCGGGCCCGTCACGGCGGCGACCCGCGGATCGAGTGGCTCGGGCGGTTGAGCGACGAGGAGGTCGCCGCCCGGATGCGGGGGGCCGACGTGTTCTGCGCCCCGTCGCTGCACGGCGAGTCCTTCGGCGTCGTGCTGCTCGAGGCCATGGCGGCCGGCGCCGTCGTCGTGGCCTCCGCGCTCGACGGGTACGCCAACGTGGCCACCCACGACGTCGACGCCCTGCTGACCCCACCGGGCGACGCGGAGGCCCTGGCCGCGGCGCTGGAGCGGGCCCTGCACGACGGCGCGCTGCGCAACCGGCTCGTCGCCGCCGCCGAGCAGCGGGCCCAGGAGTTCTCGATGGACCGCCTGGCCGAGGCCTACGTCGCCCGCTACGAGCGGCTCGCCGGTCTGCCGGTCGGCTGACCGCCGGGCCGACTGCGGGGCGGTCGCGCCGCCTGCGTAGGATGGGCGGCCGTGCTCGTCCTCATCGTCGTCATCGCGCTGGTCGTCCTGCTCGCGCTGTACGTCATCGTCACCTACAACGGCCTGGTCTCGCTGCGGAACCGCATCGAGAACGCCTGGGCCCAGATCGACGTCCAGCTCACACGCCGCTACGACCTGATCCCCAACCTCGTCGAGACCGTGAAGGGCTACGCGGCCCACGAGCGCGAGACGCTCGACGCGGTCATCCAGGCCCGCAACGCCGGCATGGCGGCGCAGTCGCCCCACGACAAGGCGGCGGCCGAGAACCAGATCACCGGGGCGCTCAAGTCGCTGTTCGCGCTCTCGGAGGCGTACCCGGACCTGAAGGCGAACCAGAACTTCGCCCAGCTCCAGGAGGAGCTGACGGGTACCGAGGGGCGGATCGCCTACGCGCGGCAGTTCTACAACGACACCGTGTACCGCTACAACACGAAGATCCAGAGCTTCCCGGGCAACGTCCTCGCCGGCATCTTCCGCTTCCAGGAGCGCGAGTACTTCCAGGCCGACGACGAGTCGCGGGGCCCGACGCAGGTCCGCTTCTGACGTGCCGGTGGCCGCGTTCGCAGCCCCCGGCGTGATGTACGACCAGGTCGCGTCCAACAAGCGGCGCAGCCTGGTCCTGGTCGCCGGGTTCGTCGTGTTCGTCGCCCTCGTCGCGGTGCTGTTCGCGTACCTCGTGCAGGGCGGGCCCGTCGGCATCGCCGTGGCCCTGGTGGTCGCGGTGGCGACGAGCGCCGGCGCCTACTGGAAGTCCGACGCGGTGGCCCTGCGCATGAGCCGGGCGCGGCCGGCGCCGGAGGACCAGTACCCCCGGTACCACAACCTGGTCGAGGGCCTGTGCATCGCGTCGGGGCTGCCGAAGCCGCGGCTGTACGTCATCGAGGACCCCGCGCCGAACGCGTTCGCCACCGGGCGCAACCCCCGCAACGCCGCCATCGCCGTCACGACCGGCCTGCTCGACAAGATGAACCGCATCGAGCTCGAGGGCGTGCTGGCCCACGAGCTGTCGCACGTCAAGAACTACGACATCCTCGTGTCGACGCTGGCGGTGACGATGGTCGGCATGGTCGCGATCCTCGCCGACATCGGGGTCCGCATGCTCTGGTGGGGGATGGGCCGCAGCCGGCACCGCGACTTCGACAGCCGCCGCGGGGGCGGCGGGCCGCTCGCCCTCCTGTCGGTGCTCGGCTTCCTGCTCCTGGCGCTCTCGCCGGTGATCGCCACGATCATGCAGCGGACGATCAGCCGGCGGCGGGAGGTCCTCGCCGACGTGTCGGCGGTCGAGCTGACCCGTTACCCGCCCGGGCTGATCTCGGCGCTCGAGAAGCTGCGCGACGACTCGACCGTCGTGCACGCCGCCAGCCACGCCACCGCCCACCTGTGGATCGAGCAGCCGGCGGCCCAGACCCCCGAGGAGGGGCGGCTGGCCCGCCTCAACCGGCTGTTCGACACCCACCCGCCCCTCGACGAGCGGATCGCCCTGCTCCGCGAGCTCTGAGCAGGACCGACGGCCCCGGCGGCGGCCCGCACCGGATGCGAGGAGGCCGCCGGGGCGCCCGTAGAATGCGGACATGACCGAGTCGGCGACCCCCTCCGCTCCCGCCCGCGACACCGGCACCACCCGTGTGAAGCGGGGCCTGGCCGAGATGCTGAAGGGCGGCGTCATCATGGACGTCGTCACCCCCGAGCAGGCCAAGATCGCCGAGGACGCCGGCGCGGTGGCCGTGATGGCGCTCGAGCGGGTGCCCGCCGACATCCGCCGGGAGGGGGGCGTCGCCCGCATGAGCGACCCCGAGCTGATCGAGCAGATCATCTCGGCGGTCACCATCCCGGTCATGGCCAAGGCCCGCATCGGCCACTTCGTCGAGGCCCAGATCCTGCAGGCGCTCGGCGTCGACTACGTCGACGAGTCCGAGGTGCTCACGCCGGCCGACGAGGCGCACCACATCGACAAGTGGGCGTTCACCGTGCCCTTCGTCTGCGGCGCGACCAACCTCGGCGAGGCGCTGCGCCGCATCAGCGAGGGCGCGGCGATGATCCGCTCCAAGGGCGAGGCCGGCACCGGCAACATCGTCGAGGCGGTGCGCCACCTGCGCTCGATCCTCGGCGACATCCGCAAGCTCACCCAGGCCGACAGCGCCGAGCTCTACGACTGGGCCAAGCAGCTCCGGGCCCCGGTCGAGCTCGTGCGGGAGGTGGCCGAGACCGGCCGGCTGCCGGTGCCGCTGTTCTGCGCCGGCGGCATCGCCACGCCGGCCGACGCCGCGCTGGTCATGCAGCTCGGCGCCGAGGCCGTGTTCGTGGGCTCCGGCATCTTCAAGAGCGAGGACCCGGCCCGGCGGGCCAAGGCCATCGTCGAGGCGACCGCCCACTACGACGATCCCGAGATCCTGGCCAAGGTCAGCCGCGGGCTGGGCGAGGCCATGCGGGGTGCCGAGATCGACAGCCTCGACGTCCGGCTGGCCGAGCGGGGCTGGTAGCCGCCGGGCGGGCCGGGCGCGGCGCCCGGCCGCTCACCGCTCCAGCGTCTCGGACTCCCAGATGCCGACCCGGCCGTGGTCGTCACCGACGATGGTGACGCGCCCGTCCTCGGCGATGGCGATGTCGCTCACCGACTGCCTGCCGGGCCCCGACAGGGACGGCTCGCCCCGGTCGCGCCGGCTGATCTCGCCGTCGGGCCCCAGCAGCCACAGGGCGACGTCGCCCTCGTCGGTCGAGGCGTCGGTGCCGCCCACCAGCCAGCCGCCGCCGGGCACCGGGGCCGCGGCGGTGGCCCACTGGTCGCCGACGCCACCGAGCAGGCTGGAGGCGACCTCCTCCCACCTGCGGCCGTCCTCCGACACCCAGACCCGGGCGTCGATGTTGCCGGTGCTGTCGTCGTAGCCGACGGCGATGAAGCCGTCCTCGCCGCCGGCGCAGGCGTAGGCCTGCTGGTCGCCCTCGGCGGCGAACGGCCCCTCGGCCGCGACCCAGCCCTCGCCCTCGATCCGGGCGGCGATCAGCACGTCGGCGCCGCCGTTGGGCCCGCCGGCACCGACCGCCACGACCGTGCCGCCGGGGCCGACGCAGACGTCGTTGTAGGTCTGGTTGCCCGGCCCGCGGTGCGGCGGCTCCTCGCCGACGTAGCTGCGCCCGTCGGGCGAGACGACGATGATCGGGTCGGCGTCGCCGGCGTGGTACGACGACCCGACGGCCACGAAGCCCTGCTGGAAGGGGGCGACAGCGTCGAGCGCCTGCGTCCCGTCGCCGCCGGCCGGGGCCGCCGACTTGGGCGGGGCCTCGAGCTCGAGCGCGGTGATCACCCCGGCCTGCTCGGGGGAGGGGTTGTCGAGGAACTCCAGGTAGGCCTCGTCGATGCGGGCGTTCTCGACGCCGATGCGGGCCCAGTCCTCCCCGTTCTCCGAGACCCAGACGAGGCCGTCGGGCCACGGGTCGGTGATGGTGTTCCGCTGGTCGGCCACGCCGAAGTCCTCGATGCCCACCGCGGCGTAGCCGCCGGCGAAGGCCACGACGTCGCGGATGTGACCGGCGGCCAGGTGCTCGGTCTCGACCACCTGCCAGCCGTCGGAGGTGCGGCGCCACACCCGCCCGGCCAGCTTCTCGCGGGTCTCGCCGGTCGCGGCGGTGAAGGTCCCGCCGGCGACGAGCACGTCGTCGCCGACGGCCACCGAGGTGCCGAAGGGCCGGTCGCCGCCGGTGGGGAAGGCGTCGCCGGTGGCGTCCTCCCAGCGGGCGCCGGCCAGCAGCAGGACGGTCGGCTCGGCCCCGATCGCGACCGTCATGCTGCCGTCGCCCTCGGCGTCGCGCAGCGCGACGCCGTCCTGGAACATGTGGCCGTGGACCGGGTTGGGCAGCGCCGACCACGACGCCCCGGCGTCGGTCGAGTGCCACAGCGCCGGTCGGGACTCGTTGCCGCCCGCGGCGATCAGGCCCTGGGGCGCGCTGGTGACGGACCGGACCGCCAGGTCGCGTGCCGTGCTCAGCCGGTCGTTGACCTCCAGCGGGGTGGAGGGGTCGCCCCAGGTGCGCCCGTCGGCCGACCGCCAGATCGTCGGCTGGCCCTGCCCGTTCTGGTCGCTGGCGAAGCCCCCGGCGACGACGATCCCGTCGGGCGTGACGGCCACGGTGTTGAGCGCCTGGCGGCCGGGTCCGCCGAGCGTCGGCGCCTCGACCTCCTCCCACTCCCGGCCGTCGGGCGACCACCAGGCGACGCCGTCCTGGTTGCTCTCGACGGTGCGCGTGCCCACCGCCACGAAGCCCTCGCCGAGCGCGGCGATCCCGGTGACCGACTCCTCGCCGGTCCGGTCGAGCGGCCCGCCGGGGCCGCCGTCGACGGACTCCCAGGTCTCGCCGCCGTCGCGGCTGAGCCACAGGCGGGGGCGGATCTCGCCCCAGACGTTCTCGCCCCCGGCGACGAGGATGCCACCCTCGCCGGCCGTGACCGCGAAGGCCCACTGGCCGTGCTCGCCGCCCATGACCTCGGGGAGCGACCGCTCCCAGCCGTCGTCGGTCCGGCGCCAGACGGCGGCGTCGGCCTCCTCGCCGTCGCCGACCTGGCCGACCGCCAGCAACCCCTCGCCGGTGGCGACGACCGCGGCCAGCGACTCGCTCCGGGTCGAGGTGCGGTCGCTGACGAGCTCCGGCTCCCAGTCGCGGGCGTCGTCCGAGGTCCAGACCGCCGCCCGGGACACCGCCCGGTCGGGGTCGAAGACCGAGCCGACGATCGTCCACGGCTCGCCCTCCCCGGTGGGGGCCAGGAGGTCGGTGACGGTCGACACCGGCTCGTCGAAGCGGAGCGCCGCGCCCTCGGCCCGGCTGAAGGTCGGGGGCGGCTCGTCCCGCGCGGCCTCGGTGCGGTCGCCGCAGGCGGCGGCCGAGCCGGCGAGGGCGAGGGCGGCGAGGAGGGCGACGGCCCGCCGGCGGCGCCGGCCGCGGGCGGCGCCGGCCCGGCCGGGCGCCTCGCCGGACCGGCGGGGCAGCACGCGGGCGTGACGTCGAGCGCGGGATGTGGCGTCCAAGGAGAGTCCTCCGGTGCGTGGTCAGCCCCCCACCCGGGTCCCAGCGGTCGACGATTCTCGCTGTTCGGGGAGCGGACCGTACAATCGAGACCGTCATGCCGACACGATCGAGGCCCCCAGGTGAAGGTCGGCGTCCTCGCACTGCAGGGCGCGTCCGCACGGCACGTGGACATGCTCGCACGGGCCGGGGCCGCGCCGGTGGAGGTCCGCACCCCCGCTGACCTCGACGCCGTCGACGCCATCGTCCTGCCGGGGGGCGAGTCGACGACGATCTCGATGCTGCTCGAGTCGTCGGGCCTGGCCGACCGGTTGGCCGCGCGCCTGGCCGACGGCATGCCGGCCTTCGGCACCTGCGCGGGCATGATCCTGCTCGGCCGCGAGGTCCTGGACGGCCGCCCGGACCAGCGGTGCTTCGGCGCCGTGGACGTCACCGTCCGCCGCAACGCCTTCGGGCGGCAGGTCGACTCGTTCGAGGCCGACCTGCCGGTCGAGGGCCTCGCGGGCGGTCCCGTGCACGCCGTCTTCATCCGGGCCCCCGTCGTCGAGGCGGTGGGCCCCGAGGTCGAGGTGCTCGCCACCGTCGACGGCCGTCCCGTCCTGTGCCGCCAGGGGCCTGTGCTCGTCGCGGCGTTCCATCCCGAGCTCGGCGACGACCCCCGTCTGCACGAGCTCTTCCTCAGCGAGGTGGTGTAAGTGGCCGGTCACTCCAAGTGGGCGACGATCAAGCACAAGAAGGCCGCCAACGACAAGGCGCGCGGCAAGCTCTTCGCCAAGATCCTGCGCCAGGTGGAGGTGGCGGCCCGCGAGGGCGGCGGCGACCTCGACGGCAACCCGACGCTGCGCACCATGTTCCAGAAGGCGCGGGACGCCTCGATCCCCCTCGACACCATCGAGCGGGCGGTCAAGCGGGGCACCGGCGAGCTCGAGGGCGTCACCTACGAGCAGGTGACCTACGAGGGCTACGCGCCCAACGGCGTCGCCGTCATGGTCGAGGCGCTGACCGACAACCGGAACCGCACAGGCGCCGAGGTCCGCAGCACGTTCACCCGCAACGGCGGGTCGTTGGCCGAGCCGGGTGCGGTGGCCTGGCAGTTCGACCGCAGGGGCCAGATCGTCGTCCCCCGGTCGGTCGAGGAGGACGACCTCATGCTGACCGCCCTCGACGCCGGGGCCGAGGACATCGTGGACGACGGCGACACGTGGCGGGTCGTCACCCCGCCGACCCAGCTGCACGCCGTGCGAAGCGCGCTGGAGGAGGCCGGCATCGCCGTCGACTCCTCGGACCTCACGATGGTCCCGCAGGCGACGGTGCCCCTCGAGGACGCCGAGGCGGCCCGCAAGGTGCTGCGGCTGATCGACGCGCTCGACGAACTGGACGACGTGCAGGCGGTCCACGCCAACTTCGACATCCCGGACGCCATCCTGGAGACCGTCGAGCAGTGACGAGCAGGGGGTGGCCATGACGGTCCAGGTCGGCGCACCGGCGCCGGACTTCACGCTCCCCGGCACCGAGGGGTCGCCGGAGAGCCACCGAGAGCACACGCTGTCCGAGTACCGCGGCCAGCCGGTGGTCCTCGCCTTCTACCCGGGCGACAACACGCCCGTGTGCACCCGCCAGCTCACGACCTACACGGCGGAGATCGACGCCTTCCGCGAGGTCGACGCCCGGGTGCTGGCCATCTCGCCCCAGACGATCGAGAGCCACGACGCCTTCGCCGCCGCCCAGGGGGGCTTCGCCTTCCCGCTCCTGTCGGACGTCGACCGGTCGGTCGGGCGGACCTACGGCATCCTCGGGCCGGTCGGCTTCTACCGGCGGTCGATCTTCGTCGTGGACGGCGAGGGCATCGTCCGCTACGCCCACCGGGCGGTCGCGGGTCTGTCGTTCCGGCCCACCAGCGAGGTCGTCGCCGCCGTCGCGGCCGCCCGCTGAGCGGCGGGGGCGGGGTCCACCGGTCGCAGGCGGGCCGCGGCTAGGGTCCGAACCCGTGTTCGTACTGGGCATCGACCCCGGGCTGTCGCGCTGCGGGTACGGCGTGGTCGAGAGCACCGGCCGGCGCCACCGCGCCGTCGCGGCCGGCGTCCTCCGCACCGACCCGGCCCTCGACGTTCCCCGCCGGCTGGCCGCGCTGCGCGACGACCTGCGGGCGCTCATGGCCGAGCACCGGCCCGACGTCGTCGCCGTCGAGCGGGTGCTGTTCCAGGTGAACGCCCGCACGGCCATCCCGGTCGCCCAGGCGGCCGGCGTGGCGATGGTCGAGGCCGTCTCCGCCGGCGCGGCGGTGGTGGAGTACTCGCCCAACCAGGTGAAGCAGGCCGTGGCCGGCCATGGGGGTGCTGACAAGGCCCAGGTCGAGCGCATGGTGCAGACCCTCCTCGGCATCGACCGGCCGCTGCGGCCGGTGGACGCCGCCGACGCCGTGGCGCTGGCGCTGTGCCACCTGGCTCACGCCCCCCTGCGGGGCCGGGCGGCGGCCGCCGCGATCGCGAGCGCCGGACGGGCGGGGGTGGTCCGGTGATCGGGTCGCTGCGGGGGCGCCTGCTGCACCGGGGCGCCGACCGGGTGCTGGTCGAGGTCGGCGGCGTGGGGTACGAGGTGGTGACGTCGCCCACGACGGCGGCGGCGCTCGGCGAGCCGGGCGACGAGGTCTTCGTCTGGGTCCACCACCACGTGCGCGAGGACGCCGAGGTGCTCTACGGGTTCGCCACCCGCGACGAGAAGGCCACCTTCGAGGCCCTGCTCGGCGCGCACGGCGTCGGCCCCGCGCTGGCGCTCGCCATCCTCTCCGTCCACGGCCCGCCGGCCCTGGCCCGCATCCTGGCCGAGGACGACGTCGCCGCCCTCTGCCTCGTCCCCGGCGTGGGCAAGAAGACGGCCGCCCGCCTGCTCGTCGAGCTGAAGTCCCGCCTCGTCGTGCCCGACACCGTGGCGGTGGGCGGCGGCGCGGGGGCGCCGGGCGGCAACGGCGCGACCGCGGCGCCCGGCAGCGCGCTCGCCGACGTGCGCGAGGCGCTGGCCGGCCTCGGCTACTCGCCGGAGGAGATCCGCACCGCCCTGGCCGACCTCGCCGACGACGGCGACGCCTCGGCCATGCTGCGCCGGGCCCTGCGACGGCTGGCGGCGGGACGATGAGCACGCGACCGCTCGTGGGGTGCCGCCGTGCGTGAGGAGCTGCTCGACCCCGACCGCGGGCCCGACGACCGGGCCACCGAGACGACGCTGCGGCCGCGGCGGCTGGCCGAGTTCGTCGGCCAGGCCGAGCTGAAGGCGCACCTCGACATCGTCCTCGAGGCGGCCCGCCGGCGGGGCCAGCCGCCCGACCACCTGCTGTTCTCCGGGCCGCCCGGCCTCGGCAAGACGACGCTGGCGGGCATCATCGCCACCGAGCTCGGCGCCCACCTGCACACCACCTCGGGGCCGGCGATCGAGCGGGCGGGCGACCTGGCCGCCATCCTCACGCAGCTCGACGAGGGCGACGTGCTGTTCGTCGACGAGATCCACCGGCTGCCCCGCCCGGTGGAGGAGGTCCTCTACCCGGCGATGGAGGACTTCCAGCTCGACATCGTCCTCGGCAAGGGACCGGCGGCGCGGTCCATCCGGCTCGACCTGCCCCGGTTCACGCTCGTCGGGGCGACGACCCGCACGGGCTCGATCACCGGGCCGCTGCGCGACCGGTTCGGGCTCGTGGCCCGGCTCGACTACTACACGCCGGCCGACCTCGAGGCCATCGTCGAGCGGGCGGCCGGCATCCTCGGCGTCGCCATCGACGCCGACGGCTGCGCCGAGATCGCCCGCCGGGCCCGGGGCACGCCCCGCATCGCCAACCGCCTGCTCCGCCGGGTGCGCGACTACGCCGAGGTCACCGGTGACGGCACCGTCGACAAGGCGACGGCCGAGGCCGGCCTGGCGCTGTTCGGGGTCGACACCCGGGGGCTCGACCAGGTCGACCGGGCCATCCTGTCGGCGCTGTGCGAGCGCTTCGGCGGCGGGCCGGTCGGGCTGTCCACCCTCGCCATCAGCGTGGGCGAGCAGACCGAGACCGTCGAGGACGTCTACGAGCCCTTCCTCATCCAGGAGGGGCTCATCATGCGCACGCCCCGGGGACGGGTCGCGCTGCCCGCGGCGTGGGAGCACCTGGGGCTGACGCCGCCGCCCGACGCCGGGCCGAACGGCACGGCGCCGACCCTGTTCCCCTGACCGGCCGGTCCGGGACCCGTGACCTGCGCCGCCCGGTGCCGGCACCGGTAGGTTTGACCGGTCCGCATGCAGCTGTCCGACTTCGACTACGACCTGCCCGAGGCGGCCATCGCCCAGCACCCGGCCGAGCCCCGCGACGCGGCGCGCCTGCTCGTCGCGCCGGCCGCCGGCCCCGTCGCGCACCGGACCGTGGCGGACGTGCCGTCGCTCGTGCGGCCCGGCGACGTCGTGGTGGTCAACAGCTCCCGGGTGCTGCCGGCCCGGCTCCACCTCCGCAAGCCGACCGGCGGGCGGGTCGAGGTCCTGCTGCTCGAACGGCTGCCGTCCGGCGCCTGGGAGGCGCTGGTCCGGCCGTCGCGCCGCCTGCGGCCGGGCACCGAGCTGGCGGCCGGCCCCGACCTGCGGGTGGAGGTCGGCGGCCCGGGGCCGGGGGAGGGCACCCGGCTGGTCGTGCTGCACACCGACGAGGGCACCGAGGCGGCCGAGCTGGCTGCGCTCGAGCGGCACGGGACGGTGCCGTTGCCGCCCTACGTCACCGAGCCGCTCGCCGACCCCGAGCGCTACCAGACCGTCTTCTCCCGCGAGCCCGGCTCGGTCGCCGCGCCGACGGCCGGCCTGCACCTCACGACCGCCGTGCTCGACCGGGTGCGGGCGGCGGGCGCCGAGGTCCACGAGGTCGAGCTGGCGGTGGGCATGGGCACGTTCCGCCCGATGACGGCGCCGAAGGTCGAGGACCACCACATGCACGCCGAGCGCTACCGGGTGCCTCCGGCCACGCTGGCGGCCTGCACCGACGCCCGGGTCCGGGGCGGCCGGGTCGTCGCCGTCGGGACGACCACGGTGCGGGCGCTGGAGTCGGCGGCGCTGTCCGGCGAGCTCGAGGGGCGGACCGAGCTGTTCATCCGCCGCCCCTGGCGCTGGCGGGTGGTCGACGTGCTCATGACCAACTTCCACCTGCCCCGCTCGTCGCTGCTCGTGCTCGTCGACGCCTTCGTCGGCGACCGGTGGCGCGAGCTCTACGCGACGGCGCTCGAGGCCGGCTACCGCTTCCTGTCCTTCGGGGACGCCATGTGGCTGGAGCGGCCGCCGGCGACCGAGGAGGGCGAGGCGCCGTGAGCCTCGCCTTCACCGTCGAGGCCACCTGCGGGGCGGCCCGGACCGGCCGGGTGACGACGGCCCGGGGGACCTTCGCCACGCCGTGCTTCATGCCGGTCGGCACCCGGGGCGCCGTGCGCACGCTGTCGTCGGCCGACCTGGAGGCGCTGGGTGCCGAGGTCGTCCTCGGCAACACCTACCACCTCATGCTGCGGCCCGGCGCCGACGTCGTCGCCGCGTTCGGCGGCCTCCACGGCTTCGCCGACTGGCACGGGCACGTGCTCACCGACTCCGGCGGCTACCAGATCTTCTCCCTCGGCCCGAAGGTCGACGACGAGGGGGCCACCTTCGTGTCGACCTACGACGGCAGCACCCACCACCTCAGCCCGGAGCGGGCGGTGGAGGTCCAGGTCGCGCTGGGCAGCGACATCCAGATGGTCCTCGACGTCTGCCCGCCGCTGCCCTCGCCGCCCGACGTCGTGCGGTCCGCGGTCGAGCGCACCGCGCTGTGGGCCGAGCGGGCCCGCAAGGCGTTCCTGGCCCACGGCCGCGACGACCTGAACCAGTTCGGCATCGTGCAGGGCGGCGTCGACCTCGACCTGCGGGCCGAGAGCGCCCGCCGGACGGTGGCCGTCGGCTTCGAGGGCTACGCCGTCGGCGGGCTGTCGGTGGGGGAGGAGCGCAGCCAGACGATGCCCGCGCTCGAGGCCGCCGTCGCCGAGCTGCCGGCCGACCGACCCCGCTACTTCATGGGGCTGGGCGACCCGCTCGGCATCGTCGACGCCGTCGCCCGGGGCGTCGACATGTTCGACTGCGTGCTGCCGACCCGCCTCGCCCGCCACGGGACGCTCCTCACCTCCGAGGGGCGGATCAACCTGCGCAACGCCCGCTTCGCCACCGACCCGCGCCCCCTCGACCCCGCCTGCGGGTGCCCGGTGTGCGCCCGCTGGTCGCGCGGCTACCTCCGCCACCTGCTGACGACCGCCGAGCCCACGGCGCCCCGCCTGCTCACCCTGCACAACGTGGCCTGGACGTTCGCGCTGGTCGAGCGCATCCGGGCGGCGATCGCCGCGGGCACGCTGGACGAGCTGCGGGCCGAGGTGGCGGCGGTCTGGGGTCGGGACGGGGCGGGCCGGGCGCCGGATGGCCCCGGTCCCGGGGACGGGGGCTAGCCTCGTCCGGCCGCCATGGAAGCGCTCCTCGTCCTCGCCGTCACCTTCCTGCTCCTCTGGCTGCTCTTCATCCGGCCGCAGCAGCGCCGCGTGCGCGAGCACCAGGCCCTGGTCGACGC
The DNA here is from genome assembly GCA_017577565.1 of Thermoanaerobacterales bacterium. Taxonomy (GTDB): domain Bacteria; phylum Actinomycetota; class Acidimicrobiia; order Acidimicrobiales; family VFJN01; genus ZC4RG19. The sequence continues at coordinate 17,666 of PKRH01000019.1, forward strand.
CCTGCAGCCCGGCGACCGCATCGTGCTGACCGCCGGCATCCACGGCCGCATCGTCGAGCTCGACCCCCGGCTCATGACCGTCGAGGTGGCGCCCGGGGTGCGCATCACGGTCGAGCGGCGGGCGGTCCTGCGGCTGGTCGACGAGGACGACGAGGTCGACGGGGTCGACGAGGAGGCCGCGGCGGCGGGGGACGAGGCGCCGATGGGGGACGGCGCCCCGGCGGGTGGCAGCATCGACGACAGCGACGGTGGCCCCCCGGCCGCCGACCCGACCGACGACCGCCCGGGCGGCCCCGGGCCGGCCACCGAGTGAGCTGATGCGACGGAAGATCCTCGTCCCGCTGGTCACCATCCTGGTCGTCGCCTTCGGCGGCCTGGGCCTGACGCTGGCGACCGGCAGCAGCCCCGAGCTCGGGCTCGACCTGCAGGGCGGCGTGTCCGTCGTCCTGGCCCCCACGGGGGAGGCGTCGGGTGAGCAGCTCGACCAGGCGCTCGCCATCATCCGCGACCGGGTCGACGCGCTGGGCGTGGCCGAGCCCGACATCACCCGCCAGGGTGACAACATCGTCGTCCAGCTGCCGGGGGCGAAGAACCGGGACCGGGCCCTCGCCCTGGTCGGCCAGACCGCCGAGCTGCGGTTCCGCCCGGTGCTCTCGCGCCAGCAGGTCGACCCCGACGCGCTGGCCGAGGCCCGGGAGGCGGCCGAGGAGCGGGTCGGCGAGGGCACGGAGGACCCGGCCGCCGAGGACGGCACGACCACGACGACGGCCGCCGACACGTCGACGTCGTCGGAGGGCGCAGGGCTCGTCGAGGGCGAGAGCGCCGCCGCGCCGGCCCAGGAGGAGACGACCACGACGACCGCCCCGGCCCAGGAGGGCGACCAGGGCGAGGAGGCCCCGGCCGGGGAGGGCGGGCAGGCGCCCGGCGTGCCCGAGCTGACGCCCCGCGACCGGGACGAGGCCGACGCGGAGGTCACCCTGCCGGGGAAGGACGGCCAGACCGTCTACACCCTCGGGCCGGCCCTGGCGACCGGGCGCATCGTCAGCACGGCCCGGGCCGAGGTCCAGACCGGTCAGTGGCTGGTCGCCCTCGAGATGCGCAAGGGCGAGGACGGCATCGACAAGTTCAACGAGATCGCCGCCCAGTGCTACTACCAGGACCCGGTGTGCCCTCAGGGCGAGCTGGCCATCGTCCTCGACTCGGTCGTCCAGTCGGCGCCGGGGATCCGGGAGCCCAGCTTCGCCCGGGACCAGATCTCGATCACCGGCGCCTTCACCGAGTCCGAGGCCAAGGACCTGGCCCTGGTGCTGCGCTACGGCTCGCTGCCCGTCGAGCTCGAGCGCCAGACGGTCGAGACCGTGTCGGCCACCCTCGGCGAGGACTCGCTGCGGGCCGGCATCGTCGCCGGCATCGCCGGCCTGGTCATCGTCGCCGCCTACATGATCCTCTACTACCGGGCGCTGGGGATCGTCGTGATCTTCGGCTTCGCCGTCTGGGGCGCGCTCATGTACTCGGTCGTCAGCTGGCTGGGCGAGACGCAGGGCCTGGCGCTCACGCTGGCCGGCGTCACCGGCATGATCATGTCGATCGGCGTGACCGCCGACTCCTACATCGTGTTCTTCGAGCGCCTGAAGGACGACGTGCGAGCGGGACGCACGCTGCGGAGCACGACGGAGCGCTCGTTCAAGCGGGCCTTCCGCACGATCCTCGCCGCCAACGTCACCTCGTTCATCGGGGCGGGCGTGCTGTGGTGGCTGACGGTCGGCTCGGTGCGGGGCTTCGCCCTCTTCCTCGGCCTGTCGACCGTCCTCGGCGTGATCGTCACCTGGTTCTACACCCGGCCGGTCGTGATCTGGCTGTCGCGGCACCGGGTGTTCACCGACATGCCCGTGCTCGGCGTGGCCCGGGGCCTCGCCGCCCGTCCGGACGCCCGGGAGCGCCGGGTGGCCGCTGCAGGGGGGACCGGCCGATGACCGACGACGCACGCACCAACGGGGCCCGGGCCGGCGAGCCCGAGGAGGCCCGCGACCGCCCCGCCGACGCCGCGCCCAGCGGCGACCCGGCGACGTTCCTGCGCTCCCGGTCGGTCTGGGCCCGGCTCTACCACGGCGAGACGACCGTCGACTTCGTCGGGCGCTGGCGCATCTGGTTCGGCCTCTCCGCGGCCGTCATCCTCGTCGGGGTCGTCGCCTTCGTCGTCCGGGGCGGCTTCAACCTGGGCATCGACTTCGAGGGCGGCGTCGTCTGGCAGGTGCCGACCGAGGACGTCACCGTCGCCGAGGCGCGCGACGCGGTCGAGCCCTTCGGCCTGGCCGGCTCGACGATCCAGGAGCTGGAGAGCGACGAGGGCCGCAGCATCCGCATCGAGGCCGAGCCGGTCGACCCGGCCACGAGTGACGAGATCACCGCGACGCTCGCCGAGCTGACCGGCACCCCGGTCGACGACGTCGTGCTCGACGAGGTGGGGCCGTCGTGGGGGCGGGAGATCAGCGAGAAGGCCCTCCGGGCCCTCGTCGTCTTCCTCGTGCTCGTCACCCTCTACATCACGGTGCGCTTCGAGTGGAAGATGGCCCTGCCGACGCTCGTGGCGCTGTTCCACGACATCCTCGTGGTGGCGGGCTTCTACGCCGTGACGCAGATCGAGATCACGCCGGCGACGGTCATCGCCCTGCTCACGATCCTCGGCTACTCGATCTACGACGGCGTCGTCGTCTTCGACAAGGTCGACGAGAACAGCCGGTACGTCTCCGCGACCGGTGGCCTGAGCTACGGCGGCATGGTCAACGTGTCGCTCAACCAGGCCCTCATGCGGTCGCTCAACACCAACATCACCGCGGTGCTGCCGGTGCTCGCCCTGCTGGTCCTCGGCTCGTGGGTGATGGGGGCGAAGGTCATCGAGGAGTTCGCCATCGCGCTGCTGATCGGGCAGATCTCCGGCGCCTACTCGTCGATCTTCATCGCCTCGCCGCTGCTGGCCCTGCTGAAGGAGCGCGAGCCCCGCTTCCGCGACATCAAGCGGCGCATCGACGCCCGGGGCGGCGACCGGGACGTCGTCGTCGCCACCATCGCCCTCGGCCGCCCGCCCTCGGGGCGGTCCGCGCCCGCCCGGCCGGCCGCGGGCGGCACGGGCCGCGCCGCCCCGGCGACGGTCGGCTCCGGGCAGCGGGTCATCCCGCCCCGCCCCCGCAAGAAGACGAAGCGCCCCGGTCGCCGCTGAGCCGCCCGGGTCCGGCGGCGGCGGGGGAGCGGGCGGGTAACGTCGCCCGCGATGACGCGAGATCCCTCGTGGCTCGCCGGGCTCCTGCGCGACATCCCCGACTTCCCGCAGCCGGGCGTCGTCTTCAAGGACCTCACGCCGCTCGTCGGCCACGGCGAGGCCTTCCGGTTCGCGGTCGACGCGCTGGCCGACCACGCCGCCGGCCTGGGTGTCGACAAGGTCGTGGGGATCGAGGCCCGCGGGTTCGTGTTCGCCGCCGCCGTCGCCTACCGCCTCGGTGCCGGGCTCGTGCCGGTCCGCAAGCCGGGGAAGCTGCCGGGGCAGACGATCACCGAGACCTACGCCCTGGAGTACGGCACCGACGCCCTCGACGTCCACGTCGACGCCCTGGCCCGGGACGAGGCCGTCTACGTCGTCGACGACGTGCTCGCCACCGGGGGGACGGCGACGGCGACCTGCCGGCTCGTCGAGCGGCTCGGCGGGGCCGTGGTCGGGCTCGGCTTCGTCGTCGAGTTGGGGTTCCTCGACGGACGGAGCAGACTGGCAGACCGCGAGGTCCTCAGCCTGGTCACCGTGTAGCTCCGGGAACACCGGCGCCCGCGGTGGGGTTCTGCAGGTCGTGAGAGGAGGACGACGTGCCGACCGTTGATCGAGTCCTGCCGTGGCGGCGCAACCAGCGCCCGCCGGCGGACGAGATCGCGCCGGTGCTGACCGCCTACCGCCGCCGCCACCCGAAGGCGCCGACCGACCTGATCACCCGTGCCTACCTGCGGGCCGCCGAGGCCCACCGGGGGCAGACGCGCAACTCGGGCGAGCCCTACATCCAGCACCCGGTGGCCGTCGCCCGCATCATCGCCGACCTCGGCCTCGACGACGTGACCATCGCCGCCGCGCTGCTGCACGACACCGTCGAGGACACCGGCACCACCCTCGAGGAGATCGAGCACGACTTCGGCGTCGAGGTCGCGGCGATCGTCGACGGCGTCACCAAGCTGGACCGGGTCCAGTTCGACTCGCGCGAGGCGCAGCAGGCCGCCACCATGCGGAAGATGCTGGTGGCGATGGCCCGCGACCTGCGGGTGCTGATCATCAAGCTCGCCGACCGGCTGCACAACATGCGGACCATCGCGGCGCTGCCGGCCTGGAAGCAGGACCGCATCGCCCGCGAGACGCTCGACATCTACGCGCCGCTCGCGCACCGGCTGGGGATGCAGGAGATCAAGACCCAGCTCGAGGACCTGGCGTTCGCCGCGCTCCACCCCAAGCGGTACGCGGAGATCGACCACATGACCTGGGTGCGCACGCCGGAGCGCGACATCTACCTCACCCAGGTGCTCGAGGAGGTGCGCCAGCGCCTCGCCGAGCTGCGCATCCCGGCCGAGGTGACGGGGCGTCCCAAGCACCTCTACTCGATCTACGAGAAGATGGTGGTGAAGGGGCGCGAGTTCGACGAGATCTTCGACCTGGTGGGCATGCGGGTCATCGTCGACTCGGTCAAGGACTGCTACGCGGCGCTGGGCTCGATCCACGCCACGTGGAAGCCCGTGCAGGGGCGGTTCAAGGACTACATCGCCATGCCCAAGTTCAACCTGTACCAGTCCCTGCACACGACGGTGATCGGGCCCCAGGGCAAGCCGGTCGAGGTGCAGATCCGCACCTGGGAGATGCACGCCCGGGCCGAGCAGGGCATCGCGGCGCACTGGGCCTACAAGGACCGCGAGGCCAACGTCGCCGACATGCCGTGGCTGAACCGGATCGTCGACTGGCAGTCCGAGACCAGCGACCCCGACGAGTTCATGCAGCGGCTGAAGATCGACCTCGAGCAGGACGAGGTCTTCGTCTTCACGCCCAAGGGGAAGGTCATCACCCTGCCGGTCGGGGCGACGCCCATCGACTTCGCCTACGCCATCCACACCGAGGTCGGCCACGCCTGCATCGGTGCCAAGGTCAACGGCCGGCTGGTGCCGCTCGATTCCAAGCTGCAGTCGGGCGACACGGTCGAGATCTTCACGTCCAAGGTCGAGGGCGCCGGGCCGTCGCGGGACTGGCTGCAGATCGTGGCCACCCCGCGGGCGGCGTCCAAGATCCGCCAGTGGTTCTCCCGCGAGCGCCGCGAGGACGCCATCGAGTCGGGCCGCGAGGAGCTGATGAAGGCCCTCCGCCGCGAGGGCCTGCCGGTGCAGAAGCTGCAGTCCGGCTCGGTCCTCACCGACACGGCCAAGGCGATGAACTACGCCGACCTCGAGGCGCTCTACGCGGCCATCGGCGAGAAGCACGTCTCGGCCCAGGCCGTGGCCGCGCGCGTGTCCCGGGCGCTGCGGGACGTCGGCACCGCCGAGGAGGAGACGCTGCCCACCACCATCCGCGAGCCGCGGCGGGGCCGCCGCTCGCGGGGCCCGGCCGGCGTCCACGTCGAGGGCCTCGACGACGTGTTCGTGCGCCTGTCGCGCTGCTGCACGCCGGTGCCGGGCGACGAGATCATCGGCTTCGTCACCCGGGGCCGGGGCGTGTCGGTCCACCGGTCCGACTGCGCCAACGCGGTGTCGCTCGTCGCCGGCCAGGCCGACCGCCTGATCGACGTCGAGTGGGACCTGGAGCCGGGCGGGGTGTTCATCGCCGCCATCGAGGTCAAGGCCTTCGACCGGGCCCGCCTCCTGCGGGACGTGACGGCCGCCTTCGCCGACCACCACGTCAACATCCTCACCTGCACGACGCAGACCGGCTCCGACCGGGTCACGAAGATGCGCTTCGACATGGAGCTGGGCGATCCGTCCCACCTGGAGTCGCTGCTGTCGACGATCCGGGGCGTCGAGTCGGTCTACGACGCCTACCGGGTCGTCCCTGGCAAGGGCGGCAGCTGACCCCCGCGTCGCCCGTCGGCGGTTGCTGCCGCCCGCCGGCGCGGTCCGTGGGCCTCAGCCCATCTCGTCGCTCGTGCGGTCGAGCTCGACGATGCGGCAGGAGAAGGAGCCCTCGCCTTCCGGGGGCTCGGTGAGCGAGTTCGCCTCGGCGGTCGTCGACTGGCCCGGCTCCAGCCCGTTGACGAACACCGGGGACGACGTGAGCTGCTCCGTCCCGTCCGGGGTCTCGAACGCGACCTCCATCATGTAGTTCGAGCGCTCCGAGCTGTCGTTGGTCACCGAGATCCTGGCCACCATGAAGCCGACCTCGTCGACGGTGCACTCGGAGATCGTCGCGTCGTCGACCTCGTCGGCCTCGCCCTCGGTGTCGTCGCCGTCGCCGTCCGACCCGCTCTGCTGCTCGGTCCGGTCGCCGGAGCCGGTGGCGGTGTCGTCGTCATCGTCGTCGCTGGACGCGATCGCGGCGATGACGGCGATGATCACGACGACCACCAGCGCGCCGATCAAGGCGAGGGCGATCACCATCGCCCGGCCGCACCCTCCCCGCTTCTGCGGCGGCGGGTACGGCGGCTGCTGGCCGCCGGGGTAGGGCGGCTGCCCGTACTGGCCCTCGCCGCCCGTCGGCGGTGGGGGCGGCGGGGGTGTCTGGTCGGACACGGTTCGCCCTCCTTGCGTTGGTGTCGACGCGATCGGGTCGACTCACCACTGTCCGTGGCATACCGTACACCACAGGGGGTGGTCGCGCTCTCCGTCGTCGATTGCCACGGAGCGCTGGTCTGCGCCCCGGGGGCGGCGGGTACCTCTGCTGGGTCGGCGGCGCGACCCGCGTGTCGCCGGAGCGACCTCCGGGAGGAGACGCATGGCCGACGACAAGATCGACAAGGCGAAGGGGCGCGCCAAGGAGGCGATGGGCGACCTGAGCGGCGACCGCGACCTCCAGCGCGAGGGCAAGGTGGACCGGGCCGCGGGCGGCATGAAGGAGAAGCTCGACCAGGTCACCGACAAGGTGAAGGGGATGTTCCGGCGCGACCACTGAGCGCCTGAGACCGCGGCGACGGCGGGCGGCGCCCACCCCGGTGCCGCCCGCCGTTCGCGGTTCGGCCGGCGGAGCGGCTGGCACTAGCCTCGCTCCGTCATGTCCGAGACGTTCCGCGCCCCCATCGGCACCCAGGACGTCCTGCCCCCGGACTCCCACCGGTGGCAGATCCTGGTGTCCACGTTCGCCGACGTCGCGGCGCGCTACGGGTACGGGCTGGTGCACGGGCCGATGTTCGAGGACATCGGCGTCTTCCTGCGGCTCGGCGCCGGCACCGACGTGGTGCGCAAGGAGATGTACGACTTCCACGACAAGGGCGACCGCCACGTCGCCCTCCGGCCCGAGGCGACGGCGTCGGTGGCGCGGGCCTACGTGCAGCACCGCCCGGTCACGCCCTGGAAGGTGTGGTGCGTCACGCCGGTCTTCCGCTACGAGCGCCCCCAGGCCGGACGGCTGCGCCAGCACCACCAGGTCGACGTCGAGGTGCTGGGCGAGGCCGACCCCGACGTCGACGTCGAGGTCATCGCCCTGGGGGCCGACTACCTGGCGGCCCTCGGGCTGCGGCGCTGGCGCCTCGTGATCAACACCATGGGCACCCCGGCCGACCGGGCCGCCTACGCCCGGACGCTGACCGAGTGGCTGCGCGACCGAGCCGCCGACCTGCCGGCCGAGGACCGGGAGAAGGTCGAGAGCCACCCGCTGCGGGTCCTCGACTCCAAGCGGCCGGAGACGCAGGAGGTCGTGGCCGACGCACCCCGGATCGCCGACGTCCTCGACCAGGGCTCCCGGGACCACTTCGCCCGGGTGCAGGAGGGCCTGCGGGCCCTCGGCATCCCCTTCGAGATCGACGTCCGGCTCGTGCGGGGCCTCGACTACTACACGCACACGCTCTTCGAGTTCCAGAGCGAGGCCCTCGAGACCGCGCAGTCGACGGTCATCGGCGGCGGCCGCTACGACGGCCTGGTCGAGCAGCTGGGCGGTCCGCCCACCCCCGGCATCGGGTTCGGGTCGGGCATCGAGCGCATGCTGCTGGCCTGCGACGCCGAGGGCGTGCTCCCGCCCCCGGAGTCCGTGCTCGACGTGTTCGTCGTCGACGTCACCGGCGGGGCGGCGGCCCGCGACCTGGCGCAGGAGCTGCGGGCCGCCGGCCTGCGCACCGACCGGGCCTTCGGCGGGCGGTCGATGAAGGCGCAGATGAAGGTCGCCGGCCGGTCCGGCGCCCGGGTGGCGGTGATCGTCGGCGAGCAGGAGCTCGCCGAGGGGACGGCCACCGTGCGCGACCTGCGCCTCGGTGAGCAGCAGACCGTCCCGCGCGACGAGCTGGTCGCGCGGGTCCGGAGGATGGTGGAGGCAGAGTGACCGAGTACCCCCCGGCCTGGGGCATGCGCACGCACTGGTGCGGCGAGCTGCGCCCGGCCCACGCAGGCCAGACCGTGTCGCTGTGCGGCTGGGTCGCCCGCCGCCGCGAGCACGGCGAGCACCTCGCGTTCATCGACCTGCGCGACCGCGAGGGCATCGTCCAGTGCGTCGTGGACGGCTCGGTCGACGTGCGCAACGAGTGGGTGGTGCGCGTCACCGGCGTCGTCCGCATCCGGCCCGAGGGCACCGCCAACCCCGACCTGGCCACCGGCGAGGTCGAGGTCGGGGACTGCACGGTCGAGGTCCTGAGCACGGCCGAGCCGCCGCCGTTCCCGGTCGACGACCGCATCGAGGCCGACGAGGCCGTCCGGCTCCGCCACCGCTACGTCGACCTGCGCCGCAGCCGCATGCAGCGCAACCTCCGGGCCCGGGCGGTGGCCAACAGCGCCCTCCGGCGCTCGATGGAGGAGCAGGGCTTCATCGAGATCGAGACGCCCATGCTCATCGCCTCGACGCCCGAGGGCGCCCGGGACTTCGTCGTGCCCTCGCGCCTGCAGCCGGGCAGCTTCTACGCGCTCCCGCAGAGCCCCCAGCTGTTCAAGCAGCTCACGATGGTCGGGGGGATCGACCGCTACTACCAGATCGCCCGCTGCCTGCGCGACGAGGACCTCCGCGCCGACCGGCAGTTCGAGTTCATGCAGCTCGACGTCGAGGCCAGCTTCGTCGGGCAGGACGAGATCATCGCCTGCATCTCCGAGGCGATCCGGGCCTGCACCCGCGCCGTCACCGGCACGGAGCTCGGCGAGATCCCCCGCATGAGCTGGCACGAGGCCATGGAGCGCTACGGCTCCGACAAGCCCGACGTGCGCTTCGGCATGGAGCTGGTCGAGCTCACCGAGGTCTTCGCCGCCACCGGCTTCAAGGCCTTCGCCGGCCAGGTGGTCAAGGGCATCCGGGTGCCGGGCGGGGCCGAGCTGTCACGCAAGCGGCTCGACGACCTCACCGACAAGGCCAAGCGGTGGGGCGCCAAGGGCCTCGTGTGGATGCGGGTCCAGGAGGAGTCGCTCGACAGCCCGGTCGCCAAGTTCCTCACCGACGACGAGCTGGCCGGCATCCGGCGGGCGCTGGAGGCCACCCCGGGCGACCTCCTCCTGCTGGTGGCCGACGAGCGGCGGGTCGTGCAGCACGTCCTCGGGCTGCTGCGCCTCGAGCTGGGACGGCCCCCGCTCACCGAGGGCGGCCTCAACTACCTGTGGGTCGTCGACTTCCCGCTCTTCGAGGGGATCGACGACGACGGCCGGCCGGTGCCGGCCCACCACCCCTTCACGATGCCCCACCCCGACGACCTCGACCTGCTGACCTCCGGCGACCCCGAGGACCTGCTGCGGGTCCGGTCCCAGGCCTACGACCTGGTGCTCAACGGGTGGGAGCTCGGGTCGGGCTCGGTGCGGATCCACCGCCGGGACGTCCAGCAGACCATCTTCGGCCTGCTCGGCATCGACGAGGAGGAGGCACGGGCCCGCTTCGGCTTCCTGCTCGACGCCTTCCGCTACGGGGCGCCGCCGCACGCCGGGTTCGCGTTCGGCATCGACCGGCTGGTCGCGCTGCTGGTCGGCGAGGAGAACATCCGCGAGGTCATCGCCTTCCCGAAGACGCAGTCGGGCGCCGACCCCCTCACGAACGCGCCGTCGCCCGTCGACCCGAAGGTGCTGGCCGAGCTGGGCCTGCGGGTGCTGCCGCCCAGCGGCTGACGCGGCCGGGCCGGGGACGGTCCCGGGACGGCGACCCGCCCTCAGAGCCGGTCGAGGAGCGCGGCGAGCACCTCGGCGACGTCGTCGCGCCGCCGCTGCCAGCGCCCCGCGGCCACCCGGATGCCACCCCCGCCGACGACCGCGCCCGCGGGCAGGGCGCCGATGACCAGCGCCGGCTCGGCCAGCACGGCGCCGAGCAGCCCGGTGGCGACCGCGACCGCCGAGCCCACGGCCGCGCCGCCGGCGACGGCGTTGGCCCGGCTGGTCGCCAGCTCGGCCTCGATGCGCACGAGCGTGCGCTCGTCGTCGGCCGGGGTGACGAGGACGTCGACGGTGCGGAGGCCGTCGAGCTTGATGGCGCCGGCGAAGTCGAGGTTGCGGCGCAGGCTGGCGACGAGGTCGGTGCGCTGGCGGTAGAGCGACCGGTCGCCGGCCCGCCGGCGCAGCTCGAGCATCTGGGTCCGCAGGAAGCGGTCGATGTGCGCCAGCGCGGCCTCGGGCGGCGTGGCGACGAGGCGCTGCTCGCCCACGACCCGGGAGGTGGCGGCCCGGCGCCGCCCCGTTCCCTCGGCCGGGAGCACCCCGGCCCGCAGCTCGGCGACGGCCTGGCGGACGGCCGCCGGCGACAGACCGACCTCGCGGGCCGCCTCCTCGACCGCGGCGGGCTCGTAGCCGTCGGGGGGCGGGCCCCCGGCCGCCGCGTCCAGCTCGGCCGCCCGGCGCAGGACCAGGGCGACCTCGTCGCGGCTCAACCGCGGGCTGCGGCGCAGGTCGGTCACCCGGCCATTCTCTCGCGACCGACCCCGGGCACAACCGGCGGCGCCGGGCCGGAGGGGGGTGCCGGATCGGTAGCCTCGCCCCGATGGCACGTTCGTCGGCGCCCGGCGGCGACCTGTTCAGCGCGGCGGCGGAGGAGCACCTGGCGCGCCAGGCGCCGCTCGCGGCGCGGCTGCGCCCCCAGCGGCTCGACGACATCGTCGGCCAGGACGAGCTGCTGGGGCCGGGCAGGCCGCTGCGGGTGCTGGTCGAGTCCGACCGGCTCTCGTCGGTGATCCTCTGGGGCCCGCCCGGCACGGGGAAGACGACGCTGGCCCAGGTGATCGCCCGCCACACGGCCAAGGCGTACGAGCAGCTGTCGGCCGTCTCCGCCACGGTCAAGGACGTCCGCGACACCGTGGCCCGGGCCGAGGCCCGGCTGGGGGAGCGGGGCCAGGGCACGATCCTGTTCCTCGACGAGGTCCACCGGTTCAACAAGGCGCAGCAGGACGCGCTGCTGCCGTCGGTGGAGAGCGGGCTGCTCGTGCTGGTCGGGGCCACGACCGAGAACCCCTACTTCGAGGTCAACGCGCCCCTGCTGTCGCGCTCGACGCTGTTCCGGCTCCAGCCGCTCGGCCCCGAGGCCGTCGCGACCCTCCTGCGCCGGGGCCTCGAGGCCGAGGGCGCCGAGGCCGACGAGGAGGCGCTCACCCACCTGGCCGACCGGGCCGGCGGCGACGGCCGCCACGCCCTGACCTGCCTCGAGGTGGCCGTGGCGCTCGCCCGGGCCCGCGACCCCGGCGCGGCGCGGCCGGTCGTGACCCTGGCCGACGCCGAGGCCGCACTGGGCACGAAGCTCCAGCGCTACGGGCGGGACGAGCACTACGACGTCGTCTCCGCCTTCATCAAGAGCATCCGGGGATCCGACCCCCAGGCGGCCCTCCACTACCTCGCCCGCATGCTCGAGGCCGGCGAGGACGCCCGGTTCATCGCCCGGCGCCTCGTCATCCTGGCCAGCGAGGACGTGGGCGAGGCCGACCCGACGAGCCTCCTCGTGGCGACGGCCGCGGCGCAGGCCGTCGAGTACGTGGGGCTGCCCGAGGCCCAGCTCAACCTCGCCCAGGCGGTCGTCCACCTGGCCACGGCGCCCAAGTCCAACCGGACCGCGGTCGCCATCTGGCGGGCGCGGGAGGACGTCCGGCGCGGCGTCGGCGGCGAGGTGCCGGTCCACCTGCGGGACGCCCACTACCCGGGCGCGCGCTCGCTCGGGCACGGGGCGGGCTACGAGTATCCTCACGACGATCCGCGGGGGTGGGTGCCCCAGCAGTACCTTCCGGACGGGGCCCGCGACGTCGTCTACTACGAGCCCTCGCGGCACGGGTACGAGCAGGAGATCGCCGAGCGCATGGACCGACTGGCCGACGGTGGCCGTGAGCCCGCCCCGGGCGACGGGGACCGATCGTGAGCGCCTCCGACCTGGCCGCCACCATCGTGGCCGCCTCCAGCGTCGTCGCCGTGGTGCTGCTGGCCGTGGGGGTGGTGGCGCTCGTGCGCACCCTGCGCGCCCTGCGCGAGGTCGCCACCGTCCTGCGCCAGGACGCCGCCCCGGTCCTGCACGACCTGCGCGACACCGTCGAGGCGGCCAACTACGAGATCATGCGGCTCGACAACCTGGTGTCGACGGCCGAGTCGGTCACCGGGACGGTCGACTCGGCGTCCCGCCTGGCCTACATCGCCATGGCCAACCCGGTCATCAAGGGCGTCGCGTTCGCCAGCGGCACGGCGAAGGCGGCGCGCCGGCTGCGCCGCCGGACGGGCGGCGCCACCCGCAACGGCGACGGGCGGTGACGGCCGGACGGCCCGCCCGCCCCCTGCGAGGCACGGACCCCGACCACCACCCATGCTGAAGCGCACGTTCTGGTTCACCACCGGGCTGACGGCAGGGTTCGGCGGCGCCATGTGGATCCGCCGACGGGTCCTGCAGGCCGTGAGGCGCTACACGCCCGAGCACGTCCAGGACGAGGTGACCACGACGGTGAAGCGGCTCGGCACCGACGTCCGGCGGCTCGGCACCGAGCTGCGGGCCGCCGTCGAGGAGGCCCGGGCCACCATGGCCGCGCGCGAGGCGGAGCTGCGGCGCGAGCTCGGCGTCGGCGCCGGGCCCGGGGCCCGCGACGGCGGGGGCCGCCAGTAGGCTGGGAGCCCGTATGGCACCGCGGACCTCCGCCGAGCTGCGCCGCGCCTGGACGGACTTCTTCGCCGCCCGGCAGCACACCATCGTGCCCTCGGCCAGCCTCATCCCGACGCACCCGAGCGCCCCGATGTTCACCAACTCGGGGATGATGCAGTTCGTCCCCTACTTCCTCGGGGAGGAGGCCGTCCCGTTCGAGCCGCGGCGCGCCGCCTCGGTCCAGCGGTGCGTGCGGGCCGGGGGCAAGCACAACGACCTCGACGCCATCGGCCGGTCGCCGCGCCACCTCAGCTTCTTCGAGATGCTGGGGAACTTCAGCTTCGGCGACTACTTCAAGGCCGACGCCATCTCCTGGGCCTGGGAGTTCGTCACCGAGGTGCTCGAGCTGGACGCCGACCGCATCTGGGTGACGGTCCACGAGAGCGACGACGAGGCCGAGGAGATCTGGGCCGACGGCGTCGGCTTCCCCCGCGAGCGCATCCAGCGCATGGGGTCCGACAACTTCTGGGAGATGGGGGAGACCGGGCCCTGCGGCCCGTCGTCCGAGATCTTCTGGGACTACGGCCCCGAGCTGGGCCCCGACGGCGGCCCGGCCAACCCCGAGGCCGAGAACCGCTACGTCGAGATCTGGAACCTCGTCTTCCCCCAGTACCTGCGGGAGGCCGACGGGCACCTCAGCGACCTGCCGCAGAAGAACATCGACACCGGCGCCGGCCTGGAGCGGATCATGGCCGTCCTGGCCGGCAGCCCGAGCCTGTACGCCGCCGACACGCTGGCCACCCTCGTCGAGGAGGCCCAGTCGGTCACCGGTCACCGCCTCGGGCAGTCCGAGCTGGGCGACATCGCCCTGCGGCTCATGGCCGACCACGCCCGGACGATGACGTTCCTCGTGGCCGACGGCGTCATCCCGTCCAACGAGGACCGGGGCTACGTCCTGCGCCGGATCATCCGGCGGGCCATCCGCTTCGCCTACCTGCTCGGCGTCGAGCGGCCGGTCCTGCCGGCGATGGTCGAGCGCACGATCGAGGTCATGGGCGAGGCCTACCCGGTCGTCGTCGAGAACCGCGACCTGGTCGTGCCGACGATCAGCCGCGAGGAGGAGACGTTCCGGAGGACGCTGGCCACCGGCTCCCAGATCCTCGACGAGCACCTCGACGAGCTCCAGCCGGGGGGCACGCTGCCCGGCTCGGTCGCCTTCCAGCTGCACGACACCTACGGCTTCCCGTTCGAGGTCACGCAGGAGACGGCCGAGATGCGCGGCTTCTCCGTCGACGTGGCCGGCTTCGAGGCCGCCATGGAGGAGCAGCGCCGGCGGGCCCGGGCCCACAGCAAGGCCGGCGGGGTGGCGACCGGCGACGAGGTGACCCGCCAGCAGCAGCTGCTGGCCGAGCACGGCCCGACCGAGTTCACCGGCCGCGAGGAGTACGAGACGAAGGCCACGGTCATCGGCGTCATCGGCGACGGCGTCTACCTCGACCGCACGCCCTTCTACGCCGAGGCCGGCGGCCAGGTGGGCGACACCGGCGTCATCATCACGCCCACCGGCGTGGCCGAGGTGGTCGACACGGTCTACGCGCTGCCCGGCCTGCACAAGCACGTCGTGCGGATGCGGGAGGGCACGATCGAGGTCGGCCAGCAGGCCGACGCCCGCATCGACGGCGAGCGGCGCGACGCCATCCGGCGCAACCACACCGGCACCCACATCCTGCACTGGGCCCTGCGCGAGGTGCTGGGCAAGCACGTCAAGCAGCAGGGCTCGCTGGTCGCGCCCGATCGGCTGCGGTTCGACTTCAGCCACTACGAGGCGCTGACCCCCGAGCAGATCCGGGAGATCGAGGACCTGGCCAACCGCGAGATCCTCGACAACGCGCCGGTCCGCCACTACGAGACGACGATGGAGGAGGCCCGCGCGGTCGGCGCCATCGCCTTCTTCGGCGAGAAGTACGGCGAGATCGTCCGGGTGCTCGAGGCCGGCCGCCACTCGGTCGAGCTGTGCGGCGGCACGCACGTGCGCCGGCTCGGCGACATCGGCCCGCTGAAGATCGTCTCCGAGGGGTCGATCGGCTCGAACCTCCGGCGCATCGAGGCCGTCACCGGCCACGGGCCGATCGAGCGCCTGCGCCAGCAGGAGGAGCTGCTGCACCGGGCGGCCGACGCCCTCGGCTCGACGCCCGAGGACCTGCCGGCGGCGGCCGAGAAGGTCCGGGCCGAGCTGAAGGCCGCCCGCGACGAGATCAAGGCGCTGCGGCAGCAGGTGGCCGCGGGCCGGGCCCGCGAGCTGGCCGCGCAGGCGGTCGACGGCGTCGTCGTCGCCCGGGTCGACGGGACCTCCCGCGACGAGGTGCGCGACCTGGCCGTCGCCGTCCGCCAGCAGCCCGGCATCCGGGCCGTCGTCATCGGCGGCGAGCCGGTCGGCGGCGGCGTCGCCCTCGTGGCCGCCACGACCAAGGAGAGCGGCATCGAGGCCCGTTCGCTGATCGCCGAGGCCGCCCGCACGGTGGGCGGCGGGGGCGGCGGCCGCAACCCCGAGCTGGCCGTGGCCGGCGGGCGCGACGCCTCGAAGCTGGACGAGGCCCTCGAGCAGGCCCGCGCCGCGGCCGCCGGCGCACCGGCGTGAGCGGCCGGTCGGCCGCGGGCCGCCCCGGCGGGTGACCCGGGCGCTCGGCCTCGACCTCGGCGCGCGGCGCATCGGCGTCGCCCTGTCCGACAGCGGCGGCGTGCTCGCCACCCCCTACGAGGTGGTCGAGCGCACCGGCGACCGCGGGCGCGACCACGCCCGCGTGGCGGCGCTCGTCGACGAGACGGGCGCCGAGGTCGTCGTCGTCGGGCTCCCGCTGTCGCTCGACGGCACCGTCGGGCCAGCGGCGCGGGCCGTCCTCGAGGAGGTCGAGGAGCTGCGCGCCACGCTGGGGGTCGAGGTGGTGACCTGGGACGAACGCCTCTCGACGGTCGAGGCGGAGCGCAGCCTCCGGGCCGCGGGCGTGCGGAGGGGCCGACATCGCCGGATCGTCGACCAGGTCGCTGCTACGGTGATCCTCCAGTCGTGGCTGGATGCTGGACGGCCACACGAGCCGCGGGAGTGATGGGGACCCGCCACGCTCCTTCACGTCGATCGCGTCCTCGGACGCACCTGGACACCACGGACGCCGCGCATGCCGTTCTCCGACCATGACGAGTCTTCGGGTTCCCGACGCCGACGTGGTCGGGGCAAGCAGGACGACTACGAGGAGTTCTGGACGCGGGAGCTGAAGGCGACCAAGCGCCGCCGGCGCCGGCGGGGCGGCGACGAGGACGACGGCGCCGACGACCTGACCGCCGACCTGCTGGGCGACGACGCACCGCCGCCCCGCCGGGCCGACCCGCCGTCACCGTCCGCACCGCGGCGGCCGGCCGCCCCGACCGTCGGGGGCGCCGGGGCCGGCGGCGCCCGGCGATCGGCCGGCGGCCCCCAGCGCGCCGGCGAGGTCGGCCCGAAGAGCACCACGGACGGGGTGCCGAACGCGGTCGCGAGGTGCCCAACTCCGGTATCCCCGGTGATCACGAGACGCGCCCGGGCGACGATGGCCGCGAGTTCGGCCAGGCCGGTGCGGCCGGCCAGCACCGCGCCCGGCGGCAGCCCCGCTACCGCCGCCACCCGCTCGGCCAACGGACGTTCCGCCTGGCTTCCGGTGACGACGGGTCGGTGGCCACGCGCCGCGAGCTCCCGGGCGAC
>PKRH01000001.1 GCA_017577565.1 Thermoanaerobacterales bacterium
CATCAGGGTGGTCGGCCCGTCGGGGCCCGGGGGCCGCGGCGGCGCGGCGGCTGCCGCCGCTTGCAGGGTGGGGGCCACCAGGGTGGCGTCCCGCCCGTCGCCGGTGTCGCCCTCCGGCGCGCCCGCGCCGACGAGCGGCAGCGGCGCCGGGCGGGTCAGCTCCTTGGCCGCCTCCACCAGCCCCCGGCCGAGCTCGGCGGCGTCGATGCGCTCGGCGCGGTCGACCGCGCCCGCCCGCCGCAGCACGGGGGCGAGCGGGCCCATCGCCGCCGGCACCTCGAGCGGCCGCTCCAGCCGGGCCATGAGCGTGCCGACCGGGGTGTCGGCGGTGAACGGGACCTCGCCGGTCACGGCCTCGACGAGCACGAGGGCCAGGGAGTAGACGTCGCTGCGGCCGTCGACCTTCTCACCCCGGGCCTGCTCCGGCGAGGCGTAGCGGACGGTGCCGAGCACGGTGCCGGTCTCGGTCCAGCCGGCCTCGGCGACGGCCCGGGCCAGGCCGAAGTCGGCCACCCGCAGGCGGCCGTCGCGCCCGAACAGCAGGTTGGCCGGCTTGATGTCCCGGTGGACGAAGCCCTGCCGGTGCGCGTAGTCGAGGGCGCGGGCGGCCTCGAGGCCGACGACCAGCGCCTGCGCCGGCGACAGCCGGTGGCCGGCGTCGAGCATGGCCCGCAGGCTGCCCCCGGCCAGGTACTCGGTGACCAGGTACGGCGTGTCCTCGTCGCTCCAGTCGTACACCGCCAGCACGTGCGGGTGGTTCAGCGCGGCCGCGGCCTGCGCCTCCGCACGGAAGCGGCGGAGGAACGACTCGTCGTCGGCGAGGGCGGGGTGCAGCACCTTGACCGCCACCCGGCGCCGGAGGCGCACGTCGTCGGCCAGGTAGACCTGGGCCGACGCACCCGAGCCGAGCGGCGAGAGGAGCCTGTAGCGCCCACCCAGCACACGACCGATCTGCTCGGTCATGCGGGACATGGCCACGGCGGCAGAGGGTAGTCCCACGGGTCGCCGGATCCCGCTCACGCCCCCGGCGCCCCACGGCGAGGGCGCTCGGCTACAGCTCGCGGGGGCCGGCGCGCGACGATGGCCGTCCGACGATGACCCCCACCTCCCCCTACAGCACCCGGTTCAAGATCGTGGCGTCGGCGGTCGTCGCCGTCGCCGTCGCGCTGCTGGTCGTCGCCGTGCGCAGCTTCGACGACGGCAACGACGACCCGGTGCTCCGCAGCGGGGACCAGGACGTCGTCGAGGCGCTCATCCCCCGCCGCGACGCCCAGGTGCCCCGGCAGTCGCGGGTCGGGATCGACCTCGCCATCGGCTGGGAGGGCACGCTCGTCATCGACGGTGTCGAGATCCCGGCCGACCAGCTGGACGTCACGCCCGAGCTGGGGCTGATCGAGTACACGCCGGGCGACGGCAAGGCCGTCGAGGAGCTGCAGCCGGGCCAGAACTGCGTGTCCGCCGTGATCTGGCGCAGCCAGGACGGTCGGGGGGTCGCCGACCGCACCGTCCCCTGGTGCTTCGAGGTGGTCTGAGCCTCACCCCTCGGACGGCAGCTCGCCGGTCTCGAGCAGGTGCTCGAAGCCGGCCTCGTCGAGGATCGGCACGCCGAGCTGCTCGGCCTTGGTGACCTTCGACGCGCCCGGGCTCTCGCCCACGACCAGCGCCGTCGTCTTCTTCGACACGCTGCCGGGCGACTTGCCACCCCGGGCCTTGATGGCCTCCTCGGCCTCCTCCCGGGTGTAGTTCCGGAGCGTGCCGGTGACGACGACGCTCTTGCCGGCCAGCACCCGCGACCGGCCGTCGCCGCCGCGCTCGTCGACGAACTGGAGCCCCGCGGCCCGCAGCCGCTCGACGAGCTGGCGGTTGGCCGGGTCGGAGAACCACGTGTGCACCGAGCGGGCGATGACCGGCCCGACCCCCTCGGTGTCGGCCAGCTGCTCGACCGAGGCCTCCATGATCGCGTCGAGGCTGCCGAAGGCCGAGGCGAGCGCCTCGGCGCCCGCCGGCCCGAGGTGGCGGATGTTCAGCCCGACGAGCAGCCGGGACAGGGGCCGGCGGCGGGACGCCTCGATGGAGGCCCGCAGGTTGGCGGCCGACTGCTCGCCCATGCGGTCGAGCTTGGCCACGGCGTCCCAGTCGAGGTCGTAGAGGTCCGCGACGCTGGCCACCATGCCGGCCTCGATGAGCTGGGCGATGCGCTTCTCGCCCAGCGCGTCGATGTCCATCGCCGAGCGGCTGGCGAAGTGCTCGATCGCCGTCTGGCGCTGGACGGGGCACTCGGGGTGGATGCAGCGGTGCTCGGCCTCGCCCTCCGGGCGGACGAGGCGCGAGCGCAGCGGGCACGGGCACTCGGTGGGGAACTGCCACGGCTCGGTGCCCGGCGGCCGCTCGGCCACGACCGCGCCCAGCACCTCGGGGATGACGTCGCCCGCCCGGCGGACGATGACCGTGTCGCCCGGGCGCACGTCCTTGGCCCGGACCTGGTCCTCGTTGTGGAGCGTCGCCTGGGAGACGGTGACGCCGCCGACGAAGACGGGCTCGAGCACGGCGTAGGGCGTGGCCCGTCCCGTGCGCCCGATCGACACCTTGATGTCGAGCAGGCGGGTGGTGCGCTCCTCGGGCGGGAACTTGTAGGCGATCGCCCATCGGGGCGCCTTGGAGGTGGCCCCGAGCAGCTCCCGGTGGGCCAGGTCGTCGACCTTCACCACGACGCCGTCGATCTCGTAGTCGAGGTCGTGGCGGTGCTGCTGCCAGTGGAGGCAGTACTCGAGCACCTCGTCGGGCGTGCTGACCTGCCGGATCTCGGGGTTGACCGGGAAGCCGAGCGACCGCAGCCACTCCAGGGTCTCGTGGTGGGTGGCGAAGGTGGGCCCGCCCACGACCTCGCCGAGCTGGTAGGCCCACAGGGCGAGCGTGCGCTGGGCGGTGATGCGGGGGTCCTTCTGGCGCAGCGCGCCGGCCGCGGCGTTGCGGGGGTTGACGAAGGGTCGCTCGCCGGCGGCCATCTGCCGCTCGTTCAGCGCGTCGAAGGCGGAGCGCGGCATGTAGATCTCGCCCCGCACCTCGAGGACCTCGGGCGCGCCGTCGCCGAGCCGGTCGGGGACCTGGTCGATGGTGCGGACGTTGGCCGTGACGTCCTCGCCGACCCGGCCGTCGCCCCGGGTGGCGGCCCGGACGTAGCGGCCCTGCTCGTAGCGGATCGAGATGGCGAGGCCGTCGATCTTCAGCTCGCAGACGTAGCTGACCGCCGCCGGCTCGTCGGTGGCGGCCCGGGGCGCGCCGGCCAGCCGGCGGTGGAGCCGCTCGACCCACGCCCGCAGCTCCTCCTCGCTGACGACGTTGTCGAGGCTCATCATCGGCACCCCGTGCGTGACCGGCGCGAAGAGCTCGGTCACCGGGGCGCCGCCGACCCGCTGGGTGGGCGAGTCGGGCGTGATCAGCTCGGGGTACTTCTCCTCGAGCGACCGCAGCTCGCGGACCAGCTCGTCGTACTCGGCGTCGCTGATGACGGGCGCGTCGAGCTCGTAGTAGCGGCGGTCGTGCTCGCGGATCTCCTCCCGGAGCTGCGCCACTCGCTGCTCGATCGACTGGTCGGCCATTCCCCGGACACTACCGACCGGGTGGGACGGTCCTGCGGCCGGGGCCCTAGGCGCCGAGGATGAGCCCCAGCTCCCGGGCCCGCTCCTGGACCCGCCCCGCGAGCTCGTCGGTGAGGTCGAGCACGTGGACGGCCTGGGCGACGTCCAACCCGACCAGGCCGCAGGCCGGGGTCATGATCGCCTGCTCGACCAGCCGGCGGGGCTCGCAACCCCCCTCGGCCAGCGCCTCCCACTCGGCCAGCAGGCGCCGCCAGAGGATCTCGGGCGTCTCGCCGAGGGGCCGGTCGGTGGGCACGACCCCCCAGGCCACCCAGCCGCCCCGGTCGAGGAAGTCGGCGAACGCCCACGGGTGGCGCGTGGCGCCGGCGTCGACCGGCAGCGACAGCACCTGGGGGCCGGCCTGGAGCACGACCGGCCAGTCGGCCCGGCCGCAGCAGTGCAACCCGGCCACGGCGCCGGCCTCGACCGCGGCCAGCGCCGAGGAGACGAGGTCGAGCGTGTCGTCGACGCCGAGCGGGAACCCCGGCTCGAGCGCGGCGGTGAGGCCGGGCTCGTCGAGGAAGACGAACGGCGTGGCGGCCGGCGCCGCCTCCGCCAGCGCGGCGAGCAGCTCGTCGATGCGGGCCCGGACGGCCCGGCCCGCGACCCGGAAGGCCCGGGCCGCGGGCACGCCCACGGCGTGCAGCGCGAGGCCGAGGGTGACCGGCCCCGTGAGCTGCACCTTGAACGGCGCCTCCCGCCCCGTCACCGCAGCGAGGAAGGCCCGCAGCGTGGCGAACGGCGGGCCGTCGAGGCCGGGGCCGACCGGGGCGTCGGGGTCGACGGCCGCCTCGTCGACGAGCAGCGAGCCGTCCGGGAGCACCTCGACCCCGGCGATCCCCCAGGCCGCCTGCGGGATCATCCCCTCGACCGGCGACCGGCGCGGCAGCGACGGCGCCGCGGGTAGGCGGGGCTGGGCGGCCAGGGCGAGCTCGACGGCCGCCTCGACGGAGGTGTGGGGCAGGCTGCCGACGGCGGACGCCACCCCCAGGGGCAGCTGCACCTCCCTCACGGCGCGGCCACCCACCCGTCGACGGTGCTCACCACCACGGCCACCCCCACTCGGTTCCTCCCGGGCCCCCGGAATAGCGACGGGCGGCGGAGATCGGCAAGTCTCCGCGGCGTGGAGCCCCGATCCGACGACGACGCACCGGCGCGCACCGCCACCTCGCCGGTGGCCCGACTCGCCGCCCTCGTGCACACCGCCTGGCCGATCCGGGTGGTGTGGGCCGTGCAGCCGCTGCTGCTCGGGCCCGCGCTGGGCGCCGCCCTCGACGACGCCAGCCGGGGCGTGCAGGTCGTCGCCAGCGTCGGCGCCTGGCTGGCGTGGCTCGCGGTGCTGGTGGCGACCCTGGTACCCACGACGGTCAGCCTGACCGCCCTGCGCCTCGGCGCGCCAGGCGCGGCGGTCGCCGCCGTGGTCGCGACCGTGGTCGAGGGCGTCGAGCCGTCGACGATGGTCGGCCTGGCCGCGGCGCTGGCCGCCGCCTTCGCCGGCCTCGCCCCGGAGACGGCCGAGGTCTTCGTCGACGGCTCGTCGTACGGCCCGGAGACGCGCCTGCCGCTCAAGGTCCCGGTCGCCCTGCTGGCCGGCCCGGTCGAGGTCGCCTGGCTGGCGGCCGTGGGCGGCACCTGCACCGGGCCGCTCCTGCTCGCCGACCGGCGCTGGGTGCTCGGCGGCGTCGCCCTCGCGGCCGGCCTGCCCCTCGCGTGGTGGGGGGTGCGGTCGCTGCACACGCTGGCCCGGCGGTGGCTCGTGTTCGTGCCCGCCGGCATGGTGATCCACGACCCGCTCGCGCTCGTCGACCCGATCCTGCTGCGCCGGGGCTCGGTGCGGTCGTTCGGCCCCGCCCCCGCCGACACCGACGCCGTCGACCTGACGGCGGGGGCCGCCGGGCTCGCCCTGGAGGCGCGGCTCGACGACCCGGTCGCGCTGCTGCCGGTCACCTCCCGGCGGACGCTCACCGAGCTGAAGGGCGTGCGGGCGGTGCTGGTGACGCCGAGCCGGCCCGGCCGGGTGCTGGCCGAGGCCCGGCGCCGTCAGTTCGGCTGACCCCGGACGGCGACCGCCCCGGCGAGGACCCGGTCGACGAGCCGGCGGACGTAGTCGTCGTCCACCGGCCGGCGGGTGATGACCTCGCGGAACAGCACCGTGGCGCCGAGCTGGTCGAGCACGGCCTCCACGTCGACGTCGGGGGGCAGCTCCCCCCGCTCGACGCCCCGCTCGAGCGCCCGGCGGGCGGGCTGCCGCCGCTCGTCGATGAAGCCCCGGAGCACGTCGGCCATCTCGGGGCTCACCGCGGCCTCGGCGATGACCGCCGGGAGGATGCGGCCCGAGTCGCTGCGGACCTTGCGCCCCAGCTCGGCCATGAGGGCCACGAGGTCGTCACGCACGCTGCCGGTGTCGACGTCGGGGACCTGCAGGCCCATGTGGTGGGCGGTCTCGAGCAGGAGCGCGGCCCGCGACGGCCACCGCCGGTAGATCGTCGCCTTGCCGCAGCCGGCCCGCTCGGCGACCTCGTCGACCGTGAAGCCCGCGGGGCCGCGCTCGGCCAGGACGGCGAGGGCGGCGTCCAGGATCGCGGCGTCGGCCCGGTCGTCGCGGGGACGGCCGGGCCGGCGGGCGCGGGTGCGGGGCGCCCGGGCGGTCACGGGTCGACGACGGCGCCGGTCACGGGCGCGGCGTCGGCCACCGGCGCCTCGGCGTGGTCGCGGGCCCGGGCGGGGAGGAAGCGGAGGACGACGACGGCCCCGAGCACCAGCGCCGCCGCGCCGACGAGGAAGGCGGTGCCCATGCCGTCGGTGAAGCCGTCGGCCGCGGCCGCGGCCAGCAGGCGCCCGGGCTCGCCGCCCACCCGCGCCGCCACACCCATCGCGGCGCCGAGCTGCTCGGTGATGGCGTCGGCGACCTCCGCGGGCACGGGGTAGCCGGCGATGGCGTCCCGCACCCGGGGCCGGTAGGTCGAGCTCATGACCGACCCGAGCACGGCGACGCCGAGGGCGCCGCCGATCTGGCGGGCGGTGTCGTTGACGGCCGAGCCCACACCGGCCTTCTCCCGGGGCAGCGCGCCCATGATCGCCTCGGTCGTCGGCGGCATGACCATGGCCAGGCCCGCGGCGAGCACCATCAGCGCCAGCAGCACCTCGGGGTAGCTGGCGCCGGGGGTGAGCCGGCCGGCCAGCAGCAGGCCGCCGGCGGCGAGGAGCAGGCCCGTGGCCACGACGAGCTTCGTGCCGACCCGCTGGACGACCGCGGCCGTCGACGGGGCCACGACCAGCTGCACGCCCGCCATGGGGAGCAGCCGCACGCCCGCCTCCAGCGCCGTGTAGCCGAGGACCGACTGGAGGAACTGGGTCATCAGGAACAGCGACCCGAACATGGCGAAGAAGGTCAGGGCCAGCGCCCCGCAACCGGCGCTGAACCGGGGGTTGCGGAAGAAGGCCATGTCGAGCATCGGCGTGTCGGTGTGGCGCTCCCAGGCGACGAAGGCGCCGAGCAGCACGGCGGCGGCGGCGAAGCCCCCGAGGACCTCCCCGTCGGTCCAGCCGTGCTGGCCCTCGATGATCGCCCAGACGAGCGCGGCGAACCCGACGATCGAGAGGGCGGCCCCGGGCAGGTCGACCCGCGGTGCCGCGGGGTCGCGGGAGGTGGGCACGAACAGCCGGCCGAGGACGAGGGCGGCGACGACGACCGGCACGTTGACCAGGAAGACCGAGCCCCACCAGAAGTGCTCGAGCAGCCAGCCGCCGGTGACCGGGCCGATGGCCACGGCGGCGCCGGCCATGGCCGACCAGATGGCGATGGCCAGGCCCCGCTCGCGGGGGTCGGTGAACACGTTGGTGATGATCGACAGGGTCGAGGGCATGACCAGGGCGGCGCCGACCCCGAGCAGCGCCCGGGTGGCGACGAGGTGCCCGGCGCTGCCGGCGAACGCCGAGAGCACCGAGGCGACGCCCATGACGGCGAGGCCGATGCCGAGGGCGCCCCGCCGGCCGTAGCGGTCCCCGAGGGCCCCCATCGTCAGCAGCAGCCCGGCGAAGACGAGGATGTAGCTGTCGACGACCCACTGCAGGTCGCCGGTCGACGCCCCCAGCTCCCGCTGCAGCGTGGGGATGGCCACGTTGACGATCGTGTTGTCCATCACGATCAGCAGCAGGCTGAGGCACATCACGCCGAGGACGACCCAGCGGCGCCGATCGGCGGGTGGGCTGGCGGGGGAGGTGGTCTCAGGCGGCATGGGTCCGAGCATGCGCGACCCAATTCCGAAACGCAAGAGTTTCGGAACTTTTTCGTCCGAAACCTCTCACGGCCCCGACCCTCCCGGCGGCGCCGCCGTCGCGATCCCGCCCCCCACGACCTCGTCGCCCTCGTAGAGCACGACCGACTGGCCGGCCGCCACCCGACGGGCCGGCGCGTCGAACCGCACGGTCACCCGCCCGTCCGGCCCTGGCGGCTCGACCCGGGCCGGCCGGGGCGTGCCGTGGGCGCTGCACTGCGCCTCGACCGGGCCGGTCACCGGGCCGTCGGCCCACACCACCTGCTCCAGCACGACCGCCCCGGTCATCAGCTCCCGCGCCGGGCCCACCCGCACCGTGGCCCGGGGCACGTCGACCTCGACGGCGTAACGGGGCTCACCGCCCCCCGGCAGGCCGAGGCCCCGCCGCTGACCCACCGTCACCAGCTCGACGGCGTCGACCGCGCCGACCTCCCGGCCCGCCTCGTCGACGACCCGGCCGGGGCGCAGCGGGATGCGCCGCTCGAGGAAGCCGCGACGGCCCGCCGACGACGTGATGAAGCAGACGTCCTGGCTGTCGGACTTGCCCGCCGTGCGCAGGCCCAGCGCCGCGGCCTCGGCCCGCACCTCGTCCTTGGTCGTCTCGCCCACCGGCAGCAGCGTGCGGGCCAGCTCCCGCTGGCCGAGCACGTAGAGCACGTAGCTCTGGTCCTTCGCCCGGTCCACGCCCCGGGCCAGGCGCCGGGTGCCGTCGGGCCGCTCGACGACGCGGGCGTGGTGACCGGTGGCCACCGCGTCGAACCCCACCGCCGCGGCCCGCCGGGCCAGGCGGTCGAACTTCAGGTGGCGGTTGCACTCGATGCACGGGTTCGGCGTCAGCCCCCGCCGGTGCGCCTCGACGTAGGGCTCGACGACCCGGGCCTCGAACTCGTCGCCGAAGTTCCAGACGTGGTGGGGGATGCCGAGCTGCTGGGCCACCCGGCGGGCGTCGTCGACGTCGGTCACCGAGCAGCAGCCGGTGTCGGACTCGCCGCCCCAGAGCCGCATGGTCACGCCGACCACCTCGTGGCCGGCCGCCAGCAGGCGGGCGGCGGCCACCGACGAGTCGACGCCGCCCGACATGGCGACGAGCACCTTCACGCCGCCACCTCCCGCAGCCGGGCGGCGGCCGCCGGGACCGACGCCAGCGCGCGGTCGACGTCGGCCGCGCTGCTGGACCACCCGAGCGACAGGCGCAGCGCCCCCCGGGCCAGCTCGGCCGGGACGCCCATCGCCGCCAGCACGTGGGACGCCTGCTGGGCGCCGCTGGCGCAGGCCGAGGCGGCGGAGGCGCACACGCCGTCCTCGTCGAGCAGGAACAGCAGCGCCTCGCTCTCGACCCCGGGGACGCACAGGTGCAGCGTCCCCGGGAGCCGCTCCTCGCGGGGCGGGCCCGTCTCGACCGCGCCGGGGATGCGGGCGAGCAGCCCGTCGGCCAGGCGGTCCCGCAGGGCTCGCACCCGGGCCGCCGTGGCGTCGCGCTCGCGCAGCACCTCCTGCAGGGCGGCGGCGAAGCCGACGATCCCGGCCACGTCGTGCGTCCCGCTGCGCAGCTCCCGCTCCTGGCCGCCGCCCAGGGCCCGGGGCCGCAGCGGGGTGCCCGGGCGGACGACCAGCGCCCCCACGCCCTGCGGGCCGCCGACCTTGTGCGAGCTGATCGACACCAGGTCGACCCCGGCCAGCCGCTCGGGCAGCGGCACCCAGGCCGTCGCCTGGACGGCGTCGGCGTGGACCGTCGCCTCCGGCGCCCACCGCCGGACCACCTCGGCGACCTCGTCCACCGGCTGCAGCGCCCCGGTCTCGTTGTTGGCGACCATGACCGACACGAGCGTCGGCGGCGCGTCCCGCACCAGCGCCGCCAGGGCGTCGAGGTCGACGACGCCGTGGCGGTCGACCGGCACCGTGCGGCCGCCGACGGCGTGGACCGGCCGGAGCACGGCCTCGTGCTCGACCGCGCTGCACAGCACCGGCCCGGGCCGGGCCTCGTGCGCGCCGAGCACCGCCAGGTTGTCGGCCTCGGTGCCGCCGCTGGTGAACACGACGTCACCGGGGCGGCACCCCACGACCTCGGCCACGACGTCGCGGGCCTCGTCGATCGCCTGGCGGGCGGCCCGGGCCACGCGGTGCGCGCCCGAGGGGTTGCCGAACCGCTCGCCGAGCCACGGCAGCATCGCGGCGCGCGCCGCCGGGCGCAGCGGCGTCGTGGCCGCGTGGTCGAGGTAGACGGGCTGGTCGGGCACGGCGTCCAGTCTCGCAGCCCGACCGCCCCGCGCCTCAGTGGGTGCGCTGCGGGTGCCCGGCGGGCGGTGGCGGCGGCGGCCGCCGGCCAGCGGGCGGTGGCGGCGGTGGCGGTGCGGCCTGCGGCGGTGCGGGCGGCCGGGCGGAGGGCAGGACCGGTGGCTGCCCCGGCGCCCCGCCACCCCGGGTCCGCTGCCACTCGGCCGCCACGCACAGCAGGAAGAGGTGGGGGTGGACGTAGGGCGGCGGCACGTGGCCGATGCGGGTGGCCACCGGGTTGGCGAGGCGCACGGCGAGGTGCTCGCGGGCGTTGCCGTCCAGCTCGTGTGCCCGCAGCAGGAAGGAGCGGACCACCTCGTAGGTGCGGGCGTCGAGCGCGCCGACGTCCAGCGACGCCGCGTAGCGCTCCCAGCCCGGCGGCGGCCGGAACGACGCCGGCGCCACCGCGTCGCGGGCTGTCCGCTCGCGGATGACCAGCGTGCCGGCGGCCATGTCGCCGAGGCGCTGGTCCCGCGCCGAGAGGAGCACGCTGACGATCGCCACGCAGCCCACCGGCACGAGGACGAAGTCGACGATCCCGACGGCGGCCCGGAGGAACGCCTGCTGGAACCGCACCGGGGTGCCGTCGGCGCCGACCACCCGGAGCCCCATGGCAGCCTTGCCCGGCGTGCGCCCCCGCCACAGCGTCTCGAAGCCGGTGAACCACGCCACGACCGTGAGCAGGCTGGTGGCGGTGATCAGCACGGCGACGGCCGCGCCGGTGTCGACCTCGACCAGCGCGGCGGCCACCAGCAGGAGGACGGTGACGGTCAGCGCCAGCGCGAGGACGTCGAGGAGGATGGCGATGGTGCGTGAGGCCAGGCCCGCCCGCTCGAGGTCGAGGACCACCGCCTCGGGCGTGACGATCGCCTGAGCCGCCGGGGACGCGTCCACCGCGGGCACGCTAGTGCGACGGGCGGCTAGCGTCCGGGCCCCGGTGGACATCGACCGCTTCATCGCCCGCAACACCGCGGCCTGGCAGCGCCTCGACGAGCTGTCGCGGCGTGGCCGCAACCCCCGGCGCCTCGCCCCCGGCGAGATCGACGAGCTGGTCGAGCTCTACCAGCGGGTGTCCTCCCACCTCTCCCACGCCCGCGCCGCCTACGCCGACCCCGCGCTCACCGCCCGGCTGACCAGGCTCGTCGGCCAGGCCAACGGCGTCATCTACCGGTCGCCCGGCCGCCCGGGCCGGGCGGTCGTCGAGCTCCTCGCCTGGCGGTTCCCCGCCGCCGTCTGGCAGAGCGGGCGGTTCGTCGCCGCGAGCGCCGCCCTGCTGCTCGTGCCCGCCCTGGTCGTCGGCGCCTGGATCGCCCGCAGCGACGAGGCGCTGGACGCCCTCGCCTCCGAGGCCGCCCGCGCCGCCTACCTGGAGCACGACTTCGAGGCCTACTACTCCTCCGACCCGGCGACGCAGTTCGCCACCCAGGTCACCGTCAACAACATCCAGGTGGCCATCACCGCCTTCGCCGCCGGCGTCCTGCTGTGCGTGCCGACCGTCTTCGTGCTGGCGTACAACGGCGCCAACATCGGGGTGGCCGGCGGGCTGTTCGCCGACGCCGGGGAGCTGGGCCGGTTCTTCGGGCTGATCCTCCCCCACGGCCTGCTCGAGCTGACGGCGGTCGTGATCGCCGGCGCCGCCGGGCTCCGGCTCGGCTGGGCCGTGATCGACCCCGGCGACCGCACCCGGGGCCGGGCGCTCGGCGAGGAGGCCCGGCGCACCGGCGTCATCGCGCTGGGGCTGGTGCTCGCCTTCGTCGCCGCCGGGCTGATCGAGGGCTTCGTCACCGGGCGGGTCGGGTCGACCGCCCTGCGGGTGGGCGTCGGCGTCGTCGTCGAGCTGGCCTTCGTCGCCTGGATCGTCGTCCAGGGGCGGGCGGCGACCCTCCGGGGCGTCACCGGCGCGCTCGGCGAGCTGGACCGCGGCTGGGACGAGCTCGCCGCCGCCCGCGAGCGGGCCTGGGCCGCCTGAGCCCCGGTCAGAGCCGGCCCGTCGCCTTGACCGACAGGTAGGCGTCGGCCAGGGCCGGGGCCAGCTCGCCCGGCCGGGCGTCGACCACCGTCGCCCCCAGGCCCCGCAGCCGGGCGATCGTGCGCCGGCGGGCCGCCAGCGCGCCCACCGCCCCGGCCTGCCGGTACACGGCGAGGGCGTCGGCCGGCGGGTCGTGCGCCCAGCGGGCGACGTCGGGGTCCTGGACGCTCGCCACGACGACCACGTGGTTGCGCACGACCAGGGGGAGCGCGGGCAGCAGCCACTCCTCCACCGCCGGGGCCACCAGCTCGGTCAGCACCACGAGCATCGTGCGGCGCCGGAACCGGGCGAGGGTGTCGACGAAGGCCCCGGCGTAGTCGCTCTCGACGAGGACCGGCTCGAGGTCGTAGAGCGCGTCGACGACCCGGGCGAGCTGGTCGCGGCCCGCCGCCGGGGGCACGGCCGCCCGGACCTCCCGGTCGAAGGCGACGAGCCCGCACCGGTCGCCGACGCCGGTGGCTACGGCGGTGAGCATGAGGGCGGCGTCGACCGCGTGCTCGACCCGCGGCACGCCGGCCACCCGCCCGGCCATCACCCGCCCGTTGTCCAGCAGGACGACGACCGTCTGGTTGCGCTCGGCCCGGTAGGTGCGGACGATCGGGCGCCCGGCCCGGGCGGTCGCCGCCCAGTCCACCCGCCGGAACTCGTCGTCGACGGCGTACTCGCGCAGCTGGTCGAACTCGGTGCCGCCGCCCCGCCCGGCGGCGGAGCGCAGGCCGACCTCGAGGATGCGGGCCCGGCGGATGCGCAGCTCGGCCTCGTCCCGGGACCGGAACGACGGCAGCACCCGCAGCTCGCCGGGCACGGCCAGCACCGACTGCCGGGCGGCGAGCCCGAGCGGTCCGTCGACCCGCAGCACCAGCCGGCCGGGGGCGAAGCGGCCCCGCCGGGCCGGCCGGATCGTCGTCGACGCCCGGAGCGTGGCGCCCGCCGGCACGGTGGCGGCGACGCGGCGGGTGCCGGCCCGCAGGGACGGCGCGAGCTCGTCGGCAAGGGCGACGCGCAGGCGGCGGCCCGTCGGGTTGGCCACCGCCCACCCGACCTCCGCCTCGTCGCCGAGCGTGACCGCCGGCGGCAGGTCGCGCCGGACCGGCAGCGACCCGGGCGAGGTCGCGAGCAGGAGGTCGAGGGCCGCGACCGCCAGCAGCACGCCGTCGACGGCGAGCAGCCGGGCCAGCCCGGGCCCCGGCACCGCCAGGACCACGAGCGCGGCCAGGGCGGCGACGCCCGCGAGCCGCCGGGTCGGGGCCACGCCCCGCCGGAGCGTCCGCGCCGGCCGCATCGTCAACGGGGCACCGGCACCGAGGCCAGCACCCCGTCGAGCACGCCGTCGACGGTCGTGCCCTCCAGCTCCAGCTCGGGCCGCAGCTGGATGCGGTGGCGCACGCAGGGCTTGAAGATCGCCTTCACCTCGTCCGGGGTCACGAAGGGCCGGCCGGCCAGCCAGGCCCACGCCTTCGCCGCGTGCAGCACCATCGCCGCCCCCCGGGGCGAGACGCCGAGCGTGACCGCCGGCGCCGAGCGCGTCGCCCGGGCCAGGGCGACGATGTAGCCCAGCACCGCCGGGTCGACCCGCACCTGCGAGATCGCCTGCCGGGCGGCGGCGACGTCCGCCGGCGAGGCGACCGCCCGCACGCCGGAGGCCGCCGTGTCGTGGGGGTCGAGCCCCCGGTCGTGGCGCGCCAGCACCTCCTGCTCCTGCTCGGCGCTCGGGTAGCCGACGGTGAGCTTGAACAGGAACCGGTCGAGCTGCGCCTCGGGCAGGGGGTAGGTGCCCTCGTACTCGATGGGGTTCTGGGTGGCCACGACCATGAACGGCTCGGGCAGCGGGTGTGCCGCGCCCTCGACCGTCACCTGGCGCTCCTCCATCGACTCGAGCAGGGCCGCCTGGGTCTTGGGCGGTGTGCGGTTGATCTCGTCGGCGAGCAGCACGTTGGTGAACACCGGCCCCGGCCGGAAGCGGAACCGGCCGCCGATCGCCCCGCCCTCGACGCCCTCGAGCACGAGCTGCCCGGTGACGTCGGACGGCATGAGGTCGGGGGTGAACTGCACCCGCTTGGCGTCGAGGTCGAGGGCGGCGGCGAACGCCTTGACGATGAGCGTCTTGGCGACGCCCGGCACGCCCTCGAGCAGGACGTGGCCCCGGGCCAGCAGGGCGGCGACCAGGCCCGACAGCGTCCCCTCCTGGCCGACGACGACCTTCGCCACCTCCTCGCGGACCGCGAGCATGGCGGCGCGCGGGTCCGGCGAGGGGGCGGCGGCGAGCGGTCCGCCGGGCTCGGCGTCAGACATGGGCGAGGACCTCCTTGCGGATGCGTTGGACGGTGTGGGCCAGGGTCACCAGCGCCTCCTCGGACGGCACCGGGCCGGGCGACAGCGCCCACAGCACGGTCGCGTGGTCGAGACCGGTCCGGTCGGCAGCCACCTCCGCGACGACCGCCGGCGGCGACGTCGGGGGCAGACCGAGGTGCTCGACGAGGAAGCGCCGCAGGTCGTCGCGCAGCAGCGCGCCCGCCCGGTCGGTCGACCCGCTGCGGTCGAGCAGGCTGCCCACGGCGACCACCAGCTCGGACCCGGCGACCGCCACCGGCTGCGGCTCGGCCAGCGGCCGGCCGAGCCGCCGGGCCCGCCACAGGGCGTAGACGACGAAGGCGAGGGTGAGCTGGACGAGGGCGGCCCGGACGCCCGTCGGGATGAGGTCGACGAGCGTTCGCTGGTCGCCCGAGGCGCCGGCGAGCGGGCCCGGCTCCAGGACGACGACCTCGGTGCCGGGCTCCGGCGCGACGAGGGCGGCGACGACGGGGGCGTTCTCGCCCTCGGCCAGGCCGTCGTTGACGACCATGCCCGACCCGCCCACGGCGACGACCGTGCCCTCGCCCCGGTCCCGGGCCACGACGTAGGCGTCGCCGAGCCCGTCGCGGATGCAGGCGTCGGCGTCCGCGGGCGGGTCGAACAGGACGCCGCCGCTGCGGGGCTCGACGTCCTCGACGGCGATGCCGTCGAGGGCGGCGATGTCGCAGTCGGCCGCCCGCCGGCCCAGGTCCGCGACGTCGCGGAACTCCGCGGTGGCCGGCGGCGCGAGCTCCGAGCCCGGGTCGGTGACGACCAGCCGTCCGCCGTCGGCCACCCAGGCCTCGACGGCCCGGCGCTGCTCCTCGCCGAGGGTGTCGGTGAGCAGCACCACGACGTCGACGCCGGGGTCCTCGAGGACGCCGAGGTCGTCGGCGATCGTGACCTCGGCGCCGAGCTCGCGGGCGAGCGCCACCATGGCGCTGGTGCCCGTGCGGGCGTGCGACCGGGGGTCGAGGGGCGCCCGGCCCCCGCCCTCCATGGCGGACAGCACGGCCAGCAGGCCGACGACGGCGACGGCGACACCGGCGACGACCGCGGCCGTCCGGCCGCCCGCGGGCCCGGCGGTGCGGGTGCCGCTCACGTCGGCACCGCGACCCCGGCCGCGCGGCCCTCGACGGCGGCGCGCACCTCGTCGGCCAGCGCGACGAGGCGGTCCCGCTCGGCCGGCCCGGCGGGAGCGCCCCCGTACCAGACGTCCTCGAACAGGTCGGTGGCGGCGGCGAAGGCGGGGGCGGCGGCCGGCGCCGCGCCCCGCAGCTCGTCCACCAGCTCGCGGGCCGTGCGCCCGACGAGGTCGCCGACCACCTCGCGCTCGGCGAGGTCGCCGACGAGGACCCGGTAGCGGGCCCGCAGCGCCTCGCGCCACCGGCCCTCGGCCTCGCACCGGGCGGCCTCGGACTCCCAGTCGACGACGTCGTCCTCGACCGACACCAGGACCCGGTCGGCGCCGTCGTCGGGCACCCCCGGGCTGCGCCACGTGCCCCGGGACCGCCAGACGAGCCAGGCGACGCCGGCGACGAGCAGGGCGAGGACGACCCACCCGACCCAGGTCGGGACGCCGCCGACCTCCACCCCGAGCCCCGACAGCAGCGACTCGAGCCGGTCGGCGATCCACTCGGCGACGCGCCGGAGCGGCTCGGCGACCCGGTCGAGGAGCGGCCGGTCGTCGCCCGACGACCAGTCGTACTCGGGGCGGGACAGGATCTCGTCCGCCGCCCGCCGCGCCTCCTCGGGCGTGTGCTCCGGCGGCGGCAGGTCGAGCAGGCGGTCAGCCGGCACGGTCGAGGACGGCCCGGGCCGCCATCTCGAGGTCGAGGCCCTCGGCCCGGACCCGCAGGTCGAAGTAGAGCAGCACGGTCGCCGCGGCGACGTAGGGCAGCACGACGGTGTTGCCGACGATCCCGCCGAGCGCCAGCAGCGCCCAGCCGGCGTCGCGACCGACACACACGGCCAGCGCCACCGGCACCGCGGCGAGGGCGGAGGAGATCACCGAGGCGACGATGCCCATGAGCAGCGCGACGCCCATCGTCGGGAAGTACCGGTTGCGCACCAGCCGCACGGACCGGCGCAGCGCCTCGCCCCCGCCGCACCGCTCGACGCCGATGGCCGGCGCCACCGCGACGAACAGCGGCATGACGAAGAGCACCCCGACGTAGCAGGCGAGGACGCCGGCGGCCTCGGCCAGCTTGACGAGGACGAACGAGCCGAGCAGCGCCGGCCACCGGCGGCCGACGGCCCGGGCCATCTCGCCGGCGGGCGCGTCCCGGCCCATCAGCCACTGGCCCACCAGGTGGCCGACGGCCGCGGCGACGCACACGAGCGCGACCGCCGGCAGCACGTACGCCAGGACGAGGGCGAGGACGTCGCCCGCGGTCGCCTGCGCCCCGTCGTCGAGGAGGACCGGGTCGGTGCCGAACGTCGCGGAGAGCGTGAGGTCGTCGACGGCGTCCCGCTGCAGCCAGGCGACCACCAGGTGGGTGGGGACGACGAAGGCCGCCGCGAAGGAGAGGAGCCGCAGCGGCCGCGCCTTCAGGACGGCGAAGCCGCCGTCGAGGACGTCGGCCACCGTCATCGGCCGCAGGGCGACGGTCGGCACGGCGCGGTCGGGTGCCGGGGCGGCGTCGTCGACGGGCGCCGCGGCGTCGACCGGGGTCGCGGCGTCGGTGACCTGCCGGTCCCCCGCCGCCCCCGGGACCGCCCAGCCTCCTGCCCTCGGGTCCTCCACGGGCGCCATCATCGCCCATCATGACCCGTGCCGCCGACCGCCCGGGAGGCACCCCATGCACGGCTACCGACCGAACACCTACGGCGACCGGTTCGCCGACGTGTACGACGACTGGTACCACGACGTGTCCGACGTCGAGGCGACCGTCGAGCGGGTGGCGGCGCTGGCGGCGGCGCGGGACGGCCGCGTCCTGGAGCTGGGCGCGGGCAGCGGGCGCCTCGCCGTCCCGCTGGCCGAACGGGGCCTCGAGGTGTGGGCCGTCGACGCGTCGTCGGCCATGCTCGCCCGCCTGCGCTCCAAGCGGGGCGGGCACCGGGTGCGGGCGGTGCTCGACGACATGGCCGAGCTGCGGTCGGGCGACCTGCCGCGGGACGGCGTGGGGGTCGTCCTGTGCGCCTTCAACACGCTGTTCAACCTCACCGACACCGAGTCCCAGCGCCGGTGCCTGCGCCGGGTGGCCGAGCTGCTGATCCCGGACGGCCGGCTGGTCCTGGAGGCGTTCGTGCCCCCGCCGGACGACCCCGAGCAGGGGGCGGTCGGCGCGGTCGAACCCCGCCACATCGGCCTCGACGAGGTCGTGCTGACCGTCAGCCGCCTCGACCCCGCCGCCCGCACCGTCACCGGGCAGCACGTCCAGATCACCGAGGCCGGTGTGCGCCTGCGACCGTGGGTGCTGCACTACGCCTCGCCCGAGGAGCTCGACGACCTGGCGGCGAGCGCCGGCCTCCGGCTCGTCGAGCGCCACGGCGGGTGGCGGGGCGAGCCGTTCGGCGCGGACTCGGACACCCACGTTTCGCTCTACGCGCCCGGCACCTGATCGGGCGCCCGACCCGGTCAGCGACCCACCGGCGGACGAGTACGTTTGGCGCGGTGTCCACGATCGTGGTTCCCCCGCCCCGGCGGGCACGCCGTCCCGTCGCCCGCCCGGGCCACGGTTGGTGATGAGCCAGCTCCGACTCAACCCCCTCACCGGCCGGTGGGTCACCATCGCCTCCGGGCGTGACGACCGGCCCCGCGAGCTCGCCCGGGACCGGGCACCGGTGCAGGCCGACCCGTCGCTCCCGTGCCCCTTCTGCCGGGGCAACGAGGAGGCGACGCCCCCCGCCCTGGAGACCTACGACCGCAAGGGCGAGTGGGTCGTCCGGGTCGTCCCCAACCGGTACCCCGCGTTCATCGGCGAGGGGCCGCTGCAGGTCAACAACCTCGGGCCGGTGTTCACGCAGGCGGACGCCTCCGGCATCCACGAGGTGCTCGTCTTCACCCCCGAGCACGACGCGTCGTGGGCCGACCTGGACGACGCCCAGGCGGCGGTGACGATGGCGGCGCTGCGCGACCGGATGGAGGCCCACGCCCGGCGCCCGCACATCCGCTACACGCAGGCCATCGTCAACCACGGCCGCGAGGCCGGCGCCAGCCTCGAGCACCCGCACGGCCAGCTGCTCGGCATCCCCTTCGTGCCCGGCGAGATCGCCGAGGAGGAGGCGGGCTTCCGCCGCTTCGAGGGGTCGTGCGTGATCTGCGCGACGATCGAGGCCGAGGAGGCGGCCGGCCACCGGGTCGTCCACGCCGACGACCGGGTGCTGGTGGTGTGCCCGTTCTGGTCCGGCACGCCCTACGAGATGCTGGTCATGCCCCGGGCCCACGAGGTCCACATCGTCGACGCCGCGCCGCCGGACGTCAGCGCCGTCGGGCGGGCCGTGCGGGACGTGCTCGCCCGCCTGCGGGCCACGCTCGGCGACGTCGCCTACAACGTCGTGTTCCACACGGCGCCGCACCGCCACAGCGGGCCGTTCCACTGGCACGTCCACGTGCTGCCGCGGGTCACGACGGTCGCCGGCTTCGAGCAGGGCACCGGGGTGATGATCGACGTCGTCGCCCCGGAGATGGCCGCCCGGCACCTCGCGGTCACGAGCTGAGCGGGGGCGGCGGCGACCAGCCGCCGGCCCGGACCGAGGCCGGGGCCGGCCGGTCCCCGGCCGGGTGGCCGGCGTCGAGGTCGCGCACGTCGGACAGGCGGAGGGGGGTGAACGGCCCGGTCGTGCGCACCTCGACGGGGTCGAGGACGACGCACACGTGGTCCCCGCCCTCGTCGAGGAGCGCGACCCGCCGGCCGACGAGGCGGTGGGGGCAGGCGGCCAGCACCGGCACGCCGCCGGGCCCCCCGGCGACGTCGAGGCCGGCGAACTTGTCGACCCGGTCGCCCGAGAGCGTGCCGAACCGCTCGGCGAGGTCGCGGTCGTCGGCGGTGAGGAAGTGGACGGCGGCGTGGGTCGACAGGAGGCCGACGCGGTAGGTGTGGTTGGCCTTGGACAGCCACACCGTGTAGCGCCGGGGCTCGATGCTGCTCTGGGCGTGGAAGCCGACCAGGCAGCCGGCCCGCTCCCGCGGCGAGGCGACGGTGACGACGGCCATCGGCCCGTCGAGCGACCGGACGAGCGCGTCGAGCGCGTCGTCACCGGTGGCCGGGCCGTCGCCGCCCGCGCCGCGGGGCTCCAGGAGGGAGGTCACGGTCAGGTCCCTACCCGCCGGGCGGCCGGGGCGATCCCGCGGCACCCCCACGCCCCGTCCTCCCGGTCCCGGCGTCCCCCACCACCACGACCGCACGCCATGGACGCCAGGACCGGAGGGGCGGGTCAACCGCCGTCGGGGGCGGGGCGGTCGGCGGCGAGGGACGTCGCGGCGTCGTAGGCCCGGCGGCGGGGGACGCCCAGGCGGGCGGCGACGGTGCGGGCGGCGTCCCGGGGCGTCGCGCCGGCGGCCAGCTCGGCCTCGACCGCCCGGCGGACCTCCTCGTCCCCCGCCGGCGACGGGGCCGGCGCGCCCTCGAGCACG
Source organism: Thermoanaerobacterales bacterium (assembly GCA_017577565.1). Taxonomy (GTDB): domain Bacteria; phylum Actinomycetota; class Acidimicrobiia; order Acidimicrobiales; family VFJN01; genus ZC4RG19. The sequence goes on from PKRH01000001.1 coordinate 20,128, forward strand.
ACGACGATCTCCCCCGGCGGGCGCCGCTCCTCGGCCCAGGCGACGGCCTCGGCCAGCGTGCCCCGCCACACCTCCTCGTGGAGCTTGGTCAGCTCCCGGGCGACGGCGACCCGCCGGTCCCCGCCGCACACCGCGGCCAGGTCGGCGAGCGTGCGGGCCAGCCGGTGGGGCGCCTCGAACAGCACCGTCGTCCGGCGCTCGGCGGCGACCTCGGCCAGGCGCTCGTCCCGGGCCGCGCCCTTGCGGGGCAGGAAGCCCTCGAAGGCGAACCGCCCGGCCGGCAGACCGCTGACGACCAGCGCGGCCAGCGCCGCCGACGGCCCCGGGACGACCTCCACGGCGTGCCCGGCCTCGACCGCCGCCGCCACCAGCCGCCGGCCCGGGTCGGAGATGCCGGGCATGCCGGCGTCGGACACGAGCGCCACCCGGTCGCCCCGGGCCAGCCGGGCCAGCACGGCCGGGACCTCGCGCTCCTCGGTGTGGTCGTTCACCACCACGAGCGGCCGCCGCTCGATGCCGGCCAGCGACAGCAGCTTGCCGGTCCGGCGGGTGTCCTCGCAGCAGACGACGTCGGCCGAGGCCAGCGCCTCGGCCGCCCGGGGGGTGAGGTCGCCCAGGTTGCCGATGGGGGTGCCGACGAGCACGAGCGCGCCGGCGCTCACCCCTTGACCTCGAGCTGGTCGCCGGGCGCCAGGCCCCAGCGCTCGAAGGCGCCGGCCTCGGCCTCGATGACGGACCGGGCGCGCCAGACCGGCAGCGAGATGCGGTACGGGGGCATGGTCAGCGTGCGCACGACCCGCATGTCGGCGTCGCAGAAGGCGACGTCGATCGGGAACCGCATGCCGACCGTGTGCACCGACCGGGCGGGCCGCAGCAGGATGGCGCCCGAGAAGCCCTCCCGGCCGAGCAGGCCCTTCGCCCGGGCGCGGTGGCCGTCGGCGATCTCGAGGCTCGCGAGGACCTCGCCGTCACGCAGCAGCCACGGCACGACGACCATGATGCCGAGCGCGCCCCGTGGGGACACAGCCCGGGGGCGTGGGCTCACCCGCCGCCGGTGTGGCGGGCGATCGCCGCCACGAGCACGTCGTGGTCCTGCGGATCGACGCCGTGACCGGCCCCCTCCAGCACCAGCAGCTCGGCCCCGGGGATCGCCGCCGCCAGCGCCCGGCCGTGGCCCAGCGGGAACATCGGGTCCGCCGTGCCGTGGACGACCAGCGTCGGCACGGTGATCGCGGACAGCGGCCCGTACGACCGGGGGTCGTCGTGGAGCAGGTCGTGGTTCTGCGACGCCGCCACGTCGCGGGCCCGGGCGACGTCCCGGCGCACGAGGTCGCGGGCGGCGGCCTCGTCGAAGGGCCGCTGGCCGCCGGCCAGGACCCGGGCGTAGGCGACGAGGTGCTCGACCACCGACGCCGGGTCGTCCCAGTCGACCGTCGCCGTGCGCACGAACCGGGTGAACCGCTCGGTCGGCGGCGGGAGCGGGTGGCCGACGGGCTCGATCACCGACGTGCTGACCAGCACGAGCGACCGCACGCGCTCGGGGTGCGCGAGGGCCAGCTCCTGCCCGATCCCGCCGCCGGCGGACACGCCGACGACGTGCGCGGCGCCGATGCCGTGGGCGTCGAGCACGCCGGCCGCGTCGTCCGTCAGGGCGTGGCCGTCGTAGGTCGGGCGGCCCGGCTCGTCGGTGGTCGACCGGCCGGTGTCGCGGTGGTCGTAGCGGACGACGTACCGGCCGTGGCCGGCGAGTCGCCGGCAGAGGCCCTCGTCCCACCCCAGCATCGACGCCCCCGACCCGGCGACGAGGAGCACCGGCGGGTCGGCCGCGTCGCCGAACGCCTCGGTGCACAGCTCGACCCCGTCCACCTCGACCATGCGCTCTGCCATGTCGCCTCCCGACGCCGGTGCCCCAGGCGAGGGGCGGCGTGCCCGCCGCCCCTACACGTTGAAGCGGATCTCCAGGACGTCGCCGTCCTGGACCTCGTAGTCCTTGCCCTCGACCCGCACCTTGCCGAGCTCCCGGGCCTTCGCCCAGGAGCCGATCTCGACCAGCTCGTCCCAGCGGATGACCTCGGCCCGGATGAAGCCCTTCTCGAAGTCGCTGTGGATGACCCCGGCGCACCGGGGCGCCTTCCAGCCGGCCTTGAAGGTCCAGGCCCGGGTCTCCTTCTCGCCGGTGGTGAAGAAGGTCCGCAGCCCGAGCAGGTGGTAGGCGGCGTGGACGAAGCGGGGCAGGCCGCCCTCCCCCAGCCCGAGCGCCTCCAGCATCTCGGCCCGCTCCTCCTCCGGGAGCTGGGCCGCCTCGGCCTCGAGCTGCACGCACATGCCGAGCACCTCGGCCCGGCCGCCGAGCTCCTCCTCGACGGGCCGGACGACCGAGGCGACGTCGTCGAGCTGGTCCTCGCCCACGTTGACCACGGCCAGCACGGGCCGGTTCGTGAGCAGGAACCACGGCGCGAGCAGGGCGCGGGTGTCCTCGTCGAGGTCGCTGCGGTAGATGGGCGTGCCCTCGGCCAGAGCGGCCTCGGCGGCCTCCAGCGCCGCCACCTCCTCGGCCAGCGACTTGTCGGCCTTGGCCGCCTTACGCCGCTTGGCCAGGTGGTTCTCGACCGACTCCAGGTCGGCGAGGGTCAGCTCCAGCTCGATGACCCGCAGGTGCTCGAGGGGGTCGGACGGGCCGGGCACCTCGGGGTCCTCGAAGGCTCGCAGCACGTAGACGACGGCGTCGACCTCGCGGATGTTGGCCAGGAAGCGGTTGCCCAGCCCCTCGCCCTTGCTGGCCCCCTCGACGAGCCCGCCGATGTCGACGAACTGGACGCTGGCCGGCACGACGTTCCGGCTGTTCGACATCCGGGCCAGGGCGTCGAGCCGGGGGTCGGGCACCTTGGCCACCCCGACGTTGGGGTCGCGGGTGGCGAACGCGTACGGGGCCGCGAGGGCACCGCCGCCCGCCAGGGCGTTGTACAGCGACGACTTGCCGGCGTTGGGGAGACCGACGAAACCGAAGCGTTCCACCCGGGCAGGCTACTCACGGCCCGGCCCCGACCCGCCAGGCGGCGCGACGAGGCCGGGGACGCACGGAGGGTGGCGAGGCGGGGTAGGTTGCCGACCATGGAGCGGGAGATCGTCGTCCGGGGCACGGGTGAGGCGCGCGCCCTCCCGGACCGCGCCAGCCTCCGCGTCGAGACCACGGCGGACCACAAGACGCGGGAGGGGGCCTACGAGGCCCGGGCCCGGCTGGCGGCCCAGGTGGATGCCGTGCTGGCCGAGCACCGCAACGCCATCGGCCGCACGACGATCGCCGCCAGCTGGCTGCGGCCCCGCACCCGCTGGCACCGGGGGGAGGACGTCCGGACCGGCTGGCGGGCCAACCGCACGACCTTCGTCGAGGTCGTCGTGCTCGACGCCCTCGGCGAGATCATGGCGGGGGTCGTCGAGGCCGGCAGCACCGTGCAGGGGCCGGACTGGCAGATGGCGCCGACCAACCCCGCCTTCGACCAGGCCCGCCGGGCCGCCGCCGAGGACGCCCGCCACCGGGCCGAGTCCTACGCCGAGGCCCTCGGCCTGCAGCTCGGGCCGGTCGCCTGGGTGGCCGAGCCCGGCATGCGGGACGGCGGCGACGCCCCCGTCGCCGCCAGCCGGATCGAGCCCACCGCGGTGGCGGGCGCCGAGGCGCTGGGATCCGACCCCGGCGAGCCGTCCGAGGACCTGACCCCCGCGGAGATGACGGTCGAGGCGACCGTCGAGGTGGGGTTCCGGATCCTGTGACCGCGACGGCGCCGCTGCGCCCCGCGGACGCGCTCGACCGGATCGTCTACCTGCTCGACCGGGCCCTGGCCGAGCGCACGAAGGTCCGGGCCTTCCTCCGGGCCCGGGACGTCGTCGCGGAGGTCGGCGACGAGGAGGTCGAGCGCCTGCACGCGGCGGGCCGGCTGACCGAGCTGCCGGGGATCGGCCCGACGACCGCCCGGGTGATCGCCGAGGCCCTGGAGGGCCGGGTGCCCTCCTACCTGGCCCGCCTGGAGGAGGAGACGGCCATCGACCCCGGCGAGGGCGCCGAGCTGCGGGCCGCCCTGCGCGGCGACTGCCACACGCACTCGACCTGGTCGGACGGCGGCGCGCCGATCGAGCGGATGGCCCGCACGGCGATGGCCCTCGGGCACGAGTACATGGTCCTGACCGACCACTCGCCCCGCCTGACCGTCGCCCACGGGCTGAGCGCGGCGCGGCTGCGGGAGCAGCTCGACGAGGTGGCCGAGCTGAACGAGCGCCTGGCGCCGTTCCGCATCCTCACCGGCATCGAGGTCGACATCCTCGAGGACGGCTCGCTCGACCAGGACGAGGACCTGCTCGCCCGGCTCGACGTGGTCGTGGCCAGCGTCCACTCCAAGCTGCGGATGGGGCGCCGGGAGATGACCGAGCGCATGGTGCGGGCGATCGCCAACCCGCACGTCGACATCCTGGGGCACTGCACCGGGCGCAAGATGGTGGGCCGGGGGCGGCCGCCGTCGACCTTCGACGCCGACATCGTGTTCGCGGCGTGCGCGCAGTTCGACACCGCGCTGGAGATCAACTGCCGCCCCGAGCGGCAGGACCCGCCCGACGACCTGCTCGCGCTGGCCCTCGAGTGGGACCTGCGGTTCTCGATCGACACCGACGCCCACGCGCCCGGCCAGATGGAGTGGCTCGCCTACGGCTGCGACAAGGCGGCCCGCCACGGCATCGCCCCGGAGCGGATCGTCAACACCCTGCCGGCCGACGAGCTGGTCGCCTGGGCGGCGTCCCACGGCCCGTGACGGCGACGAGGGCACCGCGACCTTGACGACCTTGCCTTGACGGCCTTGCGCCGGTACCCTGACGGCATGGCCCGCAGGTCGACGGCCCCCGCGGCCCGCCCCACCACCGGCCGGTCGGCCGGCACGGCGCTCGCCGAGCCGCTCGACCCCTACGTCGAGCAGGTCTCCGCCGAGATCACCGCCGAGCTGGCCCGCCGGGTGGCCCGGCTGCGCGCCCAGGGGCACAGCCCCGAGGCCCTGGGCAGCGCCGACGCCTTGGCCGCCCGCATGCTGGCCGCCATCCCCCGCCCCTCGCCGTGGGCCGAGCTCGGCCCCTTCTACACCACCTCCGGGTTCGCCCGGGTGCTCGGCGGCATCACCCGCCAGGCGGTCGACGAGCGGCGCCGCCGCCGCACCGTCGTCGCCCTCCGCACGGCCGACGGCAGCTGGGTCTACCCCGCCTTCCAGCTCGACGACCGCAACCGGGTGCTGCGGGGCCTGCCCGCCGTGCTCGCCCGGTTCCACCCCCGCACGCCCGAGGACGAGTGGATGGTGGCGCAGTTCCTGGTGTCCCGGCAGCCCGGCCTCGGCGGCCGGAGCATCGTCGACCACCTGCGGGCGGGCGGCGACCTGCAGCCCGTCCTCGACCTGGCCGCCGACCGCGCCGCCCGCTGGGCCCTCGCCTCCTGACCCCGCGTCGCACCGTGGCCGACCACCCCGCGGCAGGGCCGGCGCGCCCCCGGCAGCAGCCGAGCATCGCCGAGCCGCCCCCACCCGAGGAGCTCGTCGACTTCCCCGTCTGGCACGTCCACGCCGGCACCGTGCTCTGCCGGGTCACGGCGGCCGAGTACGGCCCCTGGTGGTTCTCCAGCGACGGCCAGGGCCGCTTCGACCTCGCCCCACCCCGGGGCACCTGCTACCTGGCCGACGACGAGGTCGGCGCCCTGCTCGAGGTGCTCGGCCCGGTCGTGGTGGTCAGCCCCGAGTGGGCCCGGCGGCTCAGCATGTGGCACCTCGGCCTGCCCGACCAGTGCAGCGCCGCCGACATCACCGTGCGGGCGGCCCGGGGGTTCGGGGTCACCGCCGAGCTGGCCACCATCACGCCCTACGCCCTGCCCCAGCGCTGGGCGGCGGCCTTCGCCGCGGCCGGCCACCAGGGCGTGCGCTACCGCGTGCGCCACGACCCGGGCGGCAGCCGGGCGCTCGCCCTGTTCGGCGCGGCGGGCGAGCGCCGCCGCTGGCCCCGGGGCCGCCGGCAGCCGATCGGGCCCGAGCTGCTCGGCCGGCTGGCGTCCGAGGCCGGCGTGCAGGTCGCGCCCATCCCCACCCTCGAAGACCTCGGCGAGGTATGGGACTGATCCCGCCACCGCCCGCCCGCCGCGACCCGGTGGTCGACGTCGTCCACGGCGTCGAGGTGCCCGACCCGTACCGGTGGCTGGAGGACGGTGACGCCCCCGAGACCCGGGCCTGGGTCGAGGCGGCCAACGCCCGCACCCGGGCGCTGCTCGACGCCCGCCCCGACCGGGCCGGGCTGGTGGCACGGTTCGCGGCGCTGTTCCGGGCCGGCACCGCCACGGCGCCGGCCGTCCGGGGCGGCCGGGTGTTCTCGCTCGACCGCTGGGGCGACCTCGAGCAGGCCGTGCTGGCCGTCCGGGACCTGCACGGCGACCGCCGGCCCGCCCCCCGGACCGTCGTCGACCCCCACGCGCTGACCGGCGACGCCACCGCCGCCCTCGACTGGTACGCGCCGTCGCTCGACGGGCGCCTCGTGGCCTTCGGGGTGTCCACCGGCGGCGACGAGCGCAGCACCCTGCACGTGGCCGACGTGGCGACCGGCGAGCTGCTGGCCGACCGCATCCCGTTCACCCGGGCGGCCTCGGTGGCCTGGGCGCCGGACGGCTCGGGCTTCGCCTACACCCGCTACCCGGACCCGGCCGTCGTCGGCGAGGAGGCGGCGAACTACCACCGGACGGTCTGGTGGCACCGGCTGGGCGACGACCCGGCCGTCGACGAGCTCGTCTTCGACGACCTCGTCGACGAGACGGCGTGGCCGTCGGTCGAGCTGTCCCGCGACGGCCGGTGGCTGCTCGTCGAGGTGTCGCTCGGCTGGACCCGGGTCGACGTCCACCTCGTCGACCGCGCCCGCGGCGAGCGGCGCACCGTCGTCGAGGGCGTCGAGGCGGTCAGCTCGTTCACCGTCGTCGGCGACCGGCTGGTCGGGACCACCACGCTGGACGCGCCCCGGGGCCGGGTCGTGGCCGCGCCGCTGGACGCCCCGACGCCCGAGCACTGGCGGACCGTCGTGCCCGAGTCCGACGACGTCGTCGAGGGCGTGGCGGTCACGGCGGGGTCGCTGCTCGTCGCCTCGTCCCGCAGCGCCCTCGGCCGCCTGACCCGGCTGCCGCTCGCCGCCGTGCGCGACCCGGGGGCGGCCGGGGACCCGGTCGAGATCCCGCTGCCCGAGCCCGGCTCGATCGTCGGCCTGGCCGGCGACCGCGACAGCGAGGCGGCCGTGGTCGCCTTCACCTCGTGGGCCCGGCCCACCGGCCTGTGGCGGTGGTCCCCGGCCGACGCCGGCGTGCCCCCGGAGGACGGCCCGCCGCTCGAGCCGTGGTCCGACCTGCCCTCGCCGGTCGACCCCGCCGCCTACCGCGTGGGGGTCGACCGCTACCCCTCCACCGACGGCACCGAGATCACGCTGTTCACGCTCCGCCGCGCCGAGGCCGAGCCCGGCCCGGGCACGCCGACGCTGCTCACCGGCTACGGCGGCTTCGCCGTGTCCATGAGCCCCGCCTACACCCCCGCCGGCGTGGCGGTCGCCGACGACGGCGGCGTCTACGCCGTCGCCTGCCTCCGGGGCGGCGGGGAGCACGGCGAGGACTGGCACCGGGCGGGCATGCGCGAGCGCAAGCAGCAGGTGTTCGACGACTTCGCCGCCGCCGCCGACTGGCTGGTCGCCCGCGGCCGCACGAGCCGCGAGCGCCTCGCGATCCGGGGCGGCAGCAACGGCGGCCTGCTGGTGGCCGCCACGATCACGCAGCGGCCCGACCTGTGCCGGGCCGCCGTGTGCGCCGTGCCGCTCACCGACATGGTGCGCTTCCCCCGCTTCCTCATCGCCCGCCTGTGGACCCCCGAGTACGGCGACCCCGACGACCCCGAGGAGTTCCGCTGGCTGTGGGCGTACTCGCCCTACCACCACGTCGTGGAGGGCACCTGCTACCCGGCGACGCTCGTGCTCACCGGCGAGCACGACAGCCGCGTCGACCCCGCCCACGCCCGCAAGTTCGGGGCCGCGCTGGCGTGGGCCACGAGCTGCGGCGACGAGCGGCCGGTGCTCGTGCGGGTCGAGCCCCGCGCCGGCCACGGCCAGGGCAAGCCGGCGTCCACGCAGGCCGAGGAGGCGGCCGACGTCCACTCGTTCCTCCGCTGGCAGATCGGGCTGGGAGCATGACCGACGACGATCGCACCGAGTTCGACCGCATCCGCACGGCCTGCGCCACCGTCGCCGGACGGGCCGGGCACGTGACCATCGACCTCGACGCGCTCGACCGGCTGGCCGGCACGATCGCACCCGAGGAGCCGCCGCTGCTGCCGGAGGAGCGCCCCGCCGGCGACGAGGAGGCCATGGCCATGGAGGTCCTGGCCTGGAACGCGGTGAACTTCGGCTCCGGCTGGTTCCCGGTCCTGCGCAAGCGCGAGGGCCTCTCCGGTGCCCGCAGCCTGGCCGAGTCGCTCGCCGACCACGTGGCCGAGCACGGCCCGCCGACCGCCGAGTGGCTGTGCGGCGTCGACGTCGCGACCTGCGCGGCGATCTTCGGCCAGCCCCACCCGGGCCCGGTCGACGACCTGCTGGAGCTGTTCGCCCGGGCCTGGCACGACCTCGGCGCCCTGCTGGCCGAGCACCACGGCGGCTCGGCCGCCGCGCTCGTCCGGTCCGCCGAGGGGTCGGCGGACCGGCTGGTGACGACGCTGGGGTCGATGCCGCTCGCCGCCGACGTGGCCCGCTACGGCGAGGAGGGCGACGAGCTCGAGGTGCCCTTCTACAAGCGGGCGCAGATCACCGTGTCGCACCTCGTGCGGGCCTTCGGCGGCGAGGGGCTCGGCCGGTTCGAGGACGCCGACCGGCTCACCGCCTTCGCCGACAACCTCGTCCCCCACGTGCTGCGCATGGCCGGGGTCCTCGTCTACGACGACGACCTCGCCGGGCGCATCGAGCGAGGCGAGCTGCTCGAGCCGGGCAGCGCCGAGGAGGTCGAGATCCGGGCCTGCGCCGTCCACGCCGTCGAGCTGCTCGCCCACCGGACCGGCGCCACCCCGGCCGCCATCGACCACCAGCTGTGGCAGCGGGGGCAGGACCCGGCCATCAAGGCGGTGCCCCGGCACCGCTGCCGCTGCAGCTGGTACTGACGGCGCCGGGCCTCGTCGGCACGATGAGCGGGCGGCGCCGCGCTGTAGGGTGCCGTGGCCATGCTCGACCACGTCTTCACCGATGCCATCGGCGCCCTGCGCGACTCCCTGGAGCGGGCCTTCCTCGAACGCCAGGCGTTCGAGGAGCGCTTCCAGGTCGACGTGCTGCTGGGCGACGTGACGTGGGAGACCTCCTACGGCCTGCCGGGCGAGGGCCTGCCGCCCCGGGTGCAGGCCGACCTGACCCTCGACTGGCCGACGTGGGCGCAGACCGCCTACCGGTCCTGGTACGTCGGCGAGCCGTTCAACGACCCGCCGCGCATCGAGATCGAGCTCGTCATCCGGGTCCAGCGCCTGGCCGAGGCGCCCGACCCCAAGGTGGTGCTCGCCGTGCTGCCCGAGACCAGCGCCCCCATCGGCACGGAGCGACTCGAGCGGTCGGGGCCGACGATCGAGACCGTCTGCTCGGCCGACCTGGAGGAGCGCGAGTACGCCATCGAGGTGTCCTACGAGGGCAGCTACGAGCTCGACGAGGCCGCGCTCGAGGACGGCAGCATCCTCGACGACCACCTCAGCGCCATGGGCGGGTGGATCGCCTCGACGCTGGTGAAGCTCGGCGACCTGAGCCTGCCCTTCCTCCCGCCGGTCGACGAGGACCACTGACCCGGCGGACCGGCCGACGCGAGGCGTGAGGGTTCCACCACTCTCCGCTTGACCTTTTCCCGCCGCTGCGGAAACGTTTCCCCGACACCTCCAGCTTCTCCCCCGCCGGGCCCGCCCGGTGCCCCCCTGTGTCGAGGAGGCCGTCGCATGTCCAAGCGTCCCGCGCGCTGGCTCGCCGCCGTCCTGTGCGCGCTCGCCATCGGCGCCGCCGGCTCGTGCCACGTCCCGGAGAGCCACGTCACCCGCAGCTACTACATGGCCCGCAACAGCAAGGACGACGCGGTGCTGCTCGGCTGCCGCAACGCCGACAAGACGGGCCGGATGACGCTGTTCTTCGGCGCCCCGACCTGGGCCCGGGGCGGCTACGGGGCCACGGCCTGGGGCGCCCCGGACATGCACCTGTGGGACATCCAGAACACGGTCATGGACTTCATCCGGGGCTACGCCTGGTGCCGCACCAACAGCAGCCACCGCATCCAGATCGGCATCGGCACCTCCAACAGCACCATCGACAGCCGATCCGTCGACTGGCTGCAGGGCCACGGGCGGGCCTGGGCCACCTCGGTGCGCAACGTCGCCGCCTGGGCCAACCGCTACTACCCCGGCGTCGCCCAGGTCTACGGCGCCTGGGACTTCGAGCCGTCGTGGTCGTCGTTCCAGAAGGCCGACGCGTGGATGAACGGCTACGACGGCTACCCGGGCCGCCAGCCGCTGTTCATCAACGCCTCGGCCGACGGCTGCTCGACCAGCAACGCCAACAACTCGGCCTGCAACAACGGCTGGACCCAGCAGCGGGTGTGGCACCTGGCCTGGGAGCACGACCCGTCGCTGCCGATCCCGCAGATCTACACGACGAGCGGCAACCAGGCCCGCCAGTGGCAGCTCATCGACCTGTGGGCGACCGTCAACCGGCGGGACGGCATCTACTTCTACGGGACGATGACCCAGTGGGGGGCCTGCCAGCAGGTCGGTGGGTGCCGGGGCACGGACAACACGCCCCACAACGGCCACGACCAGCTCCTCTGGTGGCTCAACAGCGACAGCCGAACGTCCCAGCCGAGCCTCCAGACCATGACCGACATGCACTGGAACTCGTGATCGGAGCGGTGCCATGAGCGACGAGCGCACCTCCACCACATCCGGCCGGCGCCGGCCCCGGGGCCGGGGCGCGGTCCTGTTCGCCGCCCTGGTGCTGTCCGCGGTCGCGGCGTCCGCCGCGGCCAGCGCGGCCCTGAGCCAGGAGGCCCCCGACCCGCTCGAGCAGCAGATGGAGGCCGAGATCGAGGCCATGGTCGACGCCGGGATCCCGCCCGACCACCCAAAGGTCGAGATGCTCGAGGAGGAGCTGGCCGAGCTCGAGGAGGCCGGGGACGCGGGCGCACCGGCCGAGCCCGGCGTCGACGTCGAGGCGATGATCGAGGAGGCCGAGGAGGCCGAGGCGCGGGAGGAGGCCGGGGTCGCGCCGGCCGAGCCGGCGTGGGACTCGGGCGAGGTGCTGTGCGAGGTCGTCCCCGGGATCCTCGGCCCCGACGAGATCGCCGGCGCCCGCTGCGCCAGCGTCCCCCAGCCCGACGGCACCACCCGCTACGTCGCCGTCGCCCCCGACGGGACGGTGCGGACCGTCGCGTTCGGCCACGACGGCGACGTGCGGCGGCTGGCCGACGTGGCCGTCGACGCCGCGGTCGGCCCGGACACCGCGCTGGCCGCCACGCCCGAGGGCCACCTGGCGGTGGCGCCGCCGGGCCAGGCGCCCGCGACGGTCGACCTACCCTGACCGCTCCCGCTCGGCGAGCAGGCGCCGATCGAAGCCGTAGGGCAGCTCGAGGCGGTGGGCGGCGAGCAGCTCGTCGTCGGCCAGGACCTCGGCGATCGGCCCGTCGGCCACCAGCTCACCCCCGTCGAGCACCGCCGCCCGGGTGCACAGCTGGAGCGCCGCCACCAGGTCGTGGGTGACGACGACGAGCGTGACGTCCAGGCCCGCGACCAGCTCGACCAGCTCGCGCCGGGCGACCGGGTCGAGGTGCGAGGTCGGCTCGTCGAGCACGAGGACGTCGGGCTCCATGGCCAGCACCGTGGCCAGGGCGGCCCGGCGGGCCTCGCCGCCGCTCAGGTGGTGGGGCGGCCGGTCGGCGACACCGGTCAGGCCGACCGCGGCCAGCGCCGCCTCGACCCGCTCGTCCAGCTCGGCGCCCCGGAGGCCGAGGTTGGCCGGCCCGAAGGCCACGTCGTCGCGCACGGTGGGCATGAACAGCTGGTCGTCGGGGTCCTGGAACACGACGCCCACCCGGCGGCGCACCTCCCGGAGGTGCGGCTCCTCGACCGGCAGGCCGACGACCTCGACGGTGCCGGCGGTGGGGCGGAGCACGCCGTTGAGGTGCAGCACGAGGGTCGTCTTGCCGGCGCCGTTCGGCCCGAGCACCGCCAGCCGCTCACCGGGGGCGACGTCGAGGTCGATGCCCCGCAGCACCGGCCGGGCCCCGGGGTAGGCGAAGGTGACGCCCCGCAGGCGCAGCGCCGGCGCCCCACCGGCCACCCCGTCCGCCGCCGTCGGCGCGGTCGCCGTCACGGCCCCCACCCGACGAGCGCGGCGGCGACGACGAGCGCGGCCACGGCCGGCACGGCCAGCGCGGCCGCCCACGCCGCCGGTCCGACGGGGGCCTCGGGGCGCCAGGCCGGCAGCCGCCCGTCCCAGCCCCGGGACACCATGGCCAGGTGCACCCGCTCGCCCCGCTCGTAGGTGCGCACGAAGAGCGTGCCCGCGGTGGCGGCGACGGCCCGGGCCTGCCAGATCCAGCGGGGGTCGTGCGCCCGGCTGATCCTGGCCACCTGGAGGCGGCGCATCTCGCCGGCGACGACCTCCAGGTAGCGCAGCATCGACCCGGCGACGGCGGTGAAGGCCGGCGGGGCGCCCAGCCGCTCGACGCCCCGCAGCAGGTCGGGGACGGGCGTGGTGGCGACGAGGACGAGCGCGGCGGCGAGGCCGAGCACGCCCTTGGCCACGACGTTCCACGCCGCCCACAGCCCGTCCACCGACAGGGCGACCCCGAGCACCTCGACCCGGGGGCCGCGGGCGACGAACGGCAGCGCCAGCGCGAAGGCGACGAACGGCAGCTCGGCGGCCAGGCGGGGCAGCACCGCCCGCAGGGGCACCCGCCCGAGCCGGCCGACGGCCACCACCAGCGCGGCGTGGACGCCGAAGGCCCACACCGCCCGGCGGGGCGTGCAGACGACGGCCACGACGAACAGCAGGGTGGCCAGGACCTTGACGTGCGGGGCGAGCCCGTGGACGGGGCTGGGCCCCGGGACCTGGAGGGGCCGCAGCCGCCCGGCGCTCATGGCGCCCCGGTCGCGCCCCGTCCCCGCCGCCGCACGAGCCGGAAGACCACGGCGCCGACCGCGAGGGTGACGAGCACGCCGGCCACGCCGGCCAGGCCGCCCGACAGCCGCTCGTCGTCGACGCCCTCGACGCCGTAGCCGGCGAGGGGGCTGTCGTCCAGCAGGTGGTCCTCGGCCCGGTCGACGAAGCCGTGGTCCTCGGCGACCCGCTCGAGCCCGTCGGGGCTGGTCGACGCGTACCAGCTGACGACGCCGGCCAGCAGCAGCGCGAGGGCGACGGCCGCCGCCCAGAACCCGCGCCCGCGCCGGGTCACCCCGGCACCTCCTCGGCGCCCACCCCCGGCGCCGGCGGGTGCGGCGCGCCGGGGCCGTCGCGCACGAGGTCGGGCCGGGCCCGGAGCACGGCGCCGACGACCAGCGCGGTGAGGACGCCCTCGCCGACGCCGATGAGCACGTGGGTGCCGACCATGGCGGCGAGCACGCGCCCGAGGTCGACGTCCGCGGTGCCGCCCACGGCGAACTCGAGGACGAAGGCGGCGGCCGCCAGCGGCACCGAGGCGAACGCCGCCAGCCCGGCGGCCAGCTCGACGCCGGCGGCACGGTCGGGCAGCACCGCCCGGAGCGCCCGGTACACCAGCCAGCCGCCGAGGCAGCCCACCACCGCCAGGTTGACCACGTTGAGGCCGAGCGCGGTCAGGCCGCCGTCGGCGAACAGGAGCGCCTGCACCGCGAGCACGACCGTGATGCACACCACCCCCGCCCACGGCCCGACCAGCACGGCCGCCAGCACGCCGCCGAGCAGGTGGCCGCTCGTGCCCGCGGCGACCGGGAAGTTGAGCATCTGCGCCGCGAAGATGAAGGCTGCGGTGACCGCGGCCAGCGGCACCTGCCGCTCGCCCAGCTGCTCGCCGCACCGCCGGGCGGCGACGGCGACCGACCCGGCCGCCACGACGCCGGCGACGGCGGAGGTCGGGGCGTCGACGAAGCCGTCGGGGATGTGCATCGGGGCGAACGTTACTGCAATACAGTTGCATCAGGAACCGAGGTGCAAGAACCGATGACCCACGTCAGCCCGCCCGGCCCCCGGCCCGCACCCGAGGAGGTCGAGGCCGAAGTCGAGGCCATCCTCGCCGGCATCCGGGCCGACGGCGGCCGCGTCACGGCCGGGCGCCGGGCCATCGTCCGCTCCCTGCTCACGGCCGAGGACCACCACGTCACGGCCGACGACCTGGCCGCCCGGGTCCAGGCCGAGCACCCCGACATCCACCGCTCGACCGTCTACCGGACCCTCGACGCCCTGGAGGAGATGGGCGTCATCGACCGCATCACGCTGGGCTCGCGGGGCGCCGTCTACCACCTCGCCGACCACGCCCACCACCACCTCGTGTGCGGCCGCTGCGGCGCGGTGGAGGAGATCCCGGCCGAGCTGCTGGCGCCCGTGCTCGAGGCCCTGGCCGACCGCACGGCCTTCGCCCTCGACCGGCCCCGGGTCGCGATCACCGGCCTGTGCCCCGCCTGCCGGGCAGCGGGCTGAGCCGGCCCGTGGCCCCCGCCACCCCCACCTCGCGCGTCGACCCGCGGCTGCTCGTGCTCGCCGGTGCGACCCTCTGGGGCACGACCGGCACGGCCCGGGCCCTGGGGCCCGACGACGCGTCGCCCACCGCCGTCGGGGCGGTGCGGCTCGTCATCGGCGCCGCCTGCCTCGTGCTGCTGGCCCGGGCCGGGCGCCTCCCGGCCTCGCCGCCGGCCCGGCCGGGCGGGGGCGCCCGGCCCGGCTCGGCGCTGCCGATCGCCGTGGCCGCCGTGGCCATGGCCGCCTACCAGCCGCTGTTCTTCGGGGGCGTGGCCCGCACCGGCGTCGCCGTCGGCACCGTCGTCGGCATCGGCAGCTCGCCGATCTTCGCCGGCCTGCTCGGCATGGCCGTGCGGGGCGAGCGCCCCGGCCGGCGCTGGGTGGCGGCCACCGCCCTCGCGGTCGCCGGCACGACCCTGCTCGTCGGCAGCGGGGGGTCGGACGTCGACCCGCTGGGCATCGGCCTCGCCCTCGGCGCGGGCGGCGCCTACGCCCTCTACGTGCTGGCCTCCAAGATCGCCCTCGACCGGGGCTGGGCCTCCGACGCCCTGACCGTCCGGGTCTTCGCCCTGGCGGGCGCGCTGCTCGTCCCCGTGGCGCTGGTGGCCGGCGTCGGCCCCCTCGGGTCGGTGCGGGGCGTGCTCGTGGTCCTCCACCTCGGGGTCGTGACCGTGGCGGTGGCCTACGTCCTGTTCGGCCGGGGCCTCGCCGGCGTCGGCGTCGGCGCCGCGGGCACGCTGACCCTGGCCGAGCCCGCCACCGCCGCCCTCCTCGGCGTCGCCGTCGTGGGCGAGCGCCTCAGCGGGTCGACGGTCGCCGGCGTCGCCCTGATCGCCGCCGGCCTGCTGCTGCTCGTGGCCCGCCACGCGCCCGAGCAGGTCCCGTCGGGCGACGGACGCCACGCTGCGTAGCCTGGAGCCATGCTCGACGAGAAGATCCGCAGGCTCGCCACCGAGGGGCGCAACTTCGCCGCCCTCTCGACGATCATGCCCGACGGCACCCCCCAGACGACCCCGGTCTGGGTCGACGCCGACGAGGAGCACCTGCTCGTCAACACCGAGGTGCACCGGCAGAAGTACCGCAACGTCCGGCGCGACCCCCGGGTGACGGTGTGCATCTGGGACGCCGAGCAGCCCTACCTCTACGGCGAGGTGCGGGGCGAGGTCGTCGAGACCGTCACCGGCCCCGAGGCCCGCAACCACATCGACGAGCTGTCGCGCCGCTACACCGGGCAGGACTACGCCAACCCGATCCAGTCGGAGCGGGTGATCCTGAAGATCGCGCCCCGGCGGCAGTACGCCCGCTGAGGCTCAGGTCACCAGCGACGACAGCGGCACCTGGGGGCGGGCCCCGATGTGGCTGATGACCTCGGCGGCCGCCAGGGCGCCGAGCCGGCCGCACTCGGGCAGCGGCCGCCCCTGCGTGTAGCCGTAGAGGAAGCCGGCGGCGTAGAGGTCGCCCGCCCCGGTGGTGTCGACGACCTCGGTCGGGTGGGCCGGGATCTCCCACGTGTTCGGGCCGGCGACGACCACCGAGCCCTTCTCGGACATGGTGATGCAGGCCACCGACACCTCGGCCCGGGCCCGCTCGACGGCGGCGCCCACCTCGTCGCAGCCCCACAGCGCGCAGGCCTCGGCCTCGTTGGCGAACAGGATGTCGACCCGGTCGCGCACGAGCGGCAGGAACTCGTCCCGGTGGCGCTCGACGCAGAACAGGTCGGAGAGCGTCAGCGCCACCTTGCGCCCGGCGTCGTGGGCGTGGCCGGAGGCGAACCAGTAGGCCTCCATGGACTCGGGCCGGTCGAACAGGTAGCCCTCGAGGAACGTCACCTGCGCCGAGCGGACGAGCTCCGGGTCGACGTCGTCGGGCCCGAAGAACGCCGACGCGCCGAGGCACGTGTTCATCGTGCGGTGGGCGTCGGGCGTCACCACGATGAGGCAGCGCCCGGTGGGCGGCCCCTCGGTGGCGGGCTTGTTCTCGAACAGCACGCCCTGGGCCCGCAGGTCGTGCGCGAACACGGCGCCGAGCTGGTCGTCGAACACCCGGCCCATGTAGGCCGCCCGGCCGCCGAAGCTCGCGACCCCGGCGATCGTGTTGGCGGCCGATCCGCCGGACAGCTCGATGCCCGGCCCCATGGCGGCGTACAGCTCCTCGGCCCGGGCGTCGTCGACGAGCGTCATGGCGCTCTTGACCAGCCCGTGCTCCTCGATGAACTCGTCGGTCTCGTGCGAGATGACGTCGACGAGCGCGTTGCCGATGCCGACCACGTCGAGGGTGGCGTCTGCGGTCACCCGGGCGAGGCTACCCCAGCCGCCACCGGCGCTCGCTACGGTGCAGCCCGTGCCGACCACCGAGAACCCGCACCGGCTGCCCCGCACGGTCCTCCCCCGCCGCTACGACCTGCGGCTCGAGCCCGACCTGGAGGCGGCCACCTTCGCCGGGTCCGAGACCGTCGCGGTCGAGGTCACCGAGCCGACGGCCGAGATCGTGCTCAACGCCGCCGAGCTCGACATCGACGAGGCCGCCGTCACCGCCGGCGGCGAGCGGCTGGCCGCCACCGTCTCGCTCGACGAGAAGGCGGAGCGGGCCACGCTCCGCCTCGAGCGCCCGGTGCCGGCCGGCGAGGCCACCGTCGAGCTGCGCTTCCGCGGCGTGCTCAACGACAAGCTCGTCGGCTT
This sequence comes from Thermoanaerobacterales bacterium, assembly GCA_017577565.1. GTDB lineage: Bacteria > Actinomycetota > Acidimicrobiia > Acidimicrobiales > VFJN01 > ZC4RG19. Next base: position 37,560 of record PKRH01000001.1, read on the forward strand.
CTACCGCTCGACGTTCGTCGACGACGACGGCGCCACGCAGGTGCTCGCCTGCACGCAGATGGAGGCCGCGGACGCCCGTCGGGCCTTCCCGTGCTGGGACGAGCCCGACCTCAAGGCGGTGTTCGGCGTGACGCTGGTCGTGCCCGAGGGGCTCGCCGCCGTCTCCAACGCCGCCGAGGTGGCCCGGGAGCCCGCCGGCGACGGCAAGGTGGCGGTGCGCTTCGCCGACACCATCCCCATGTCGACCTACCTGGTGGCCTTCGTGGTCGGCCCGCTCGTGGCCACCGACCCGGTCGACGTCGACGGCGTCCCCCTGCGGGTCGTCTGCCCGCCCGGCCGGGAGCACCTGGCGAGCTTCGCCCTCGAGGTGGGCGAGTTCGCGCTGCGGTACTTCACCGACTGGTTCGACCTGCCCTACCCGGGTGACAAGCTCGACCTCGTCGCCATCCCGGACTTCGCCTTCGGGGCGATGGAGAACCTGGGCTGCGTCACCTTCCGCGAGCGGCTGCTGCTCGTCGACCCGGCGACGGCCACGCAGGCCGAGCTGCAGGCGGTCGTCGACGTCGTCGCCCACGAGATCGCCCACATGTGGTTCGGCGACCTCGTGACCATGAGGTGGTGGAACGGCATCTGGCTCAACGAGGCCTTCGCCACCTTCATGGAGATGACCTGCACCGACGCCTTCCGGCCCGAGTGGAAGCGCTGGGTCGACTTCGGGCTGTCGCGCTCGGAGGCCTTCGACACCGACGCCCTGGCCTCGACCCGTCCCATCGAGTACCCGGTGGTCTCGCCGGCCGACGCCGACGGCATGTTCGACGTGCTCACCTACGAGAAGGGCTCGTCGGTCGTGCGGATGCTCGAGCAGTACCTGGGGCCGGACCGCTTCCGGGCCGGCCTCCGCCGCTACATGCTCGAGCACCGCTACGGCAACACCGAGACCTCCGACCTGTGGGACGCCCTCGAGGCCGAGACCGGCGAACCGGTGCGCCGGGTGGCCGAGTCGTGGATCTTCCAGGGCGGCTTCCCCGAGGTCGCCGTCGAGCGGGTCGCCGGACCGGGGACGAGGCTGCGGTTCTCGCAGCGCCGGTTCACCTACGGGGGCGGCGACGACGGCAGCCGCTGGTCCGTGCCGCTGGTCGTCGGCACCCGCACCGACCACGGCGAGGCCCGGGCCGTCGAGCTGCTGGAGGGCGACGAGGCCACGCTGGAGATCGGCCCCGAGCCGATGCCGTGGGTCGACGCCAACCTCGAGGCCCACGGCTTCTACCGGGTGCGCTACGCGCCCGACCTGCTCGACGCGCTGCTCGACCACCTCGACGACCTCACCCCGCTCGAGCGCTACGCGCTCGTCGACGACCTGTGGGCCTTCGTGCTCGCCGGGTCGGTCGAGGCCGCGACCTTCGTGGACGTCGCCCAGCGGTTCGGCGGCGAGCGCGACCTGTCGGTGTGGGAGCGCATCGTCGCCGGCTTCGCCCAGCTCGACGCCCTGCTGGAGGGCGACGCCCGCGCCGCCCTCCACACCCGGGTGGCGGCGCTGGTCGGCCCGGTCCGGGCCGCGCTGGGCGCCGAGGCCGCCCCCGGCGAGGACGACCGCACCCGCGCCCTGCGCGGGTTGCTCCTGCGGGCGGCGGCGCTGCTGGCCGACGACGGCGCCGCCCGCGACCGGGCCGCCGAGCTGCTCGACCGCTACCTCGCCCACCCCCCGAGCGTCGACCCCGCCCTGGCGTCGCCGGCGATCGCGGTGGCGGCCACGCTGGGCGACCTGCGGGCCCACGAGCGGCTCGTCGCCCACTACCGGGCGGCCGACAACCCGCAGGACCGCCAGCGGACGCTCATGTCGCTGGCCCGCTTCCGCGACCCGGCCGCCTTCCAGCGCACCCTGGAGCTCGCCCTCTCCGACGAGGTCCGGACCCAGGACGCGCCCTACCTGCTCGGCCAGGCCGTGGCCAACCGCGACAACGGCCCGCTCGCCTGGGACTTCGTGGCCGGCCACTGGGACGAGGCCGAGCGGCGCTTCCCGGCCAACAGCCTGGCCCGCATGGTCGCCGGCATCCGGGCCCTGCGCGACCGGGCCGTGGCCGAGCGGGTGGCGGCCTTCCTCGACGAGCACCCGATCCCCCAGGGCGAGCTGCAGGTCCGCCAGCACGTCGAGCGGATGTGGGTGACGGTCGCCCTGGCCGAGCGGGAGGCGGGGCGGCTGGCCGCCGCGCTGGTCGGCTGACGCCCGCCGCCCGGCCGCCGGCACCCGACGGTGCGGGCGTTGGCGCCGGGCGACCCCGACCGCGCCCGTTTGCGCCGGGGGCGGCCGCACCGCGACCATCGTCGCCACCCCGTGGACCGTGCGCCGCCCGGGCGCCGGAGCTGAGGGCCGCGGGACCGGAAGGATGCACCACCCACCGATCGAGATCCCCCGCCTGCGGGCGCTGGTGCGCCACGCCCTGCCCAACCTCGTCGAGGGTACCCTCGTCCCCCTCGGGGTCTTCTACGCCGCCCTGTGGCTCGTCGGCGTCCGGGGCGGGCTGGTCGCCGGCCTGGCCTGGTCGTACGTCGCGATCGGGCGCCGGCTCACCGCCCGCCGGCCGGTCCCGGGCCTGCTCGTGCTCGGCACCGCGGGGCTCACCGCCCGCACGGTCGTGGCCCTGGCCTCCGGCAGCGTCTTCGTCTACTTCCTGCAGCCGACGCTGACCACGGTGCTGATCGCCGGCGTGTTCCTCGCGTCGGTGCCCGCCGGCCGCCCGCTCGCCGAGCGCCTCGCCGGCGACTTCCTGCCGCTGCCCGACACCTTCCTCGGCAGCGCGCCCGTGCGCCGGTTCTTCGCCCGCATCACCGTGCTGTGGGCCTTCGTGCAGCTCGCCAACGCCGCGCTCAGCATCTGGCTGCTGCTCACCCAGCCGGTCGCCACCTACGTCGTCGCCAGGACCGCCGGGTCGTGGCTGCTGACGGGGAGCGCGGTCGTGGCCTCGACCCTCTGGTTCCGTTGGGAGATGCAGCGGCACGGGATCACCGTCCTCTGGCGGTCGTCGGCCCGTGCCGCGTGACACCCGGCCGCTGACGCTGCGGACCGCCGACGGCCTGTCGCTGGCCGCCGACGCCTGGCTGACGCCGACGGCCGCCTCGTCCGCCGTCGTCCTCGTCCACGGCTTCACCGCCCACCGCCGCGACCCGTCGGTCGTCGCCGCCGCGCACGAGCTGCGGGACGCCGGGCACGCGGTCCTGACCTACGACATGCGGGGCCACGGCGAGTCCGACGGCCTGTGCACGCTCGGCGACCGGGAGGCGCTCGACGTGGCGGCCGCCGCCGTGGCCGCCCGCGACCTGGCGCCGCGGGTCGTGCTCGTGGGGGCCTCGCTCGGGGCGATCGCCGTGCTGCGCTACGCCGTCGACGACCCGGACCTCGCCGGGGTGGTGACGGTCAGCGCGCCGGCCCGCTGGCGCCTCCACAGCCCCCGGGCCGCCCTCGCCGCCGTGCTCACCCGCACCGGCCCGGGGCGGCGCCTGGCCCGGCGCCTGGGGGCCCGGCTCGACCGCCGCTGGCGCTGGACCGAGCCGCCCGACGCCCTCGCCGCCCGCCTGCCCGTGCCGCTCGCCGTCGTCCACGGCGGGGCGGACCGGTTCATGCCGGCCGCCGAGGCCGACCGCCTGCACCGGGCCGGCACCGCGACGGCCGGCGGCCGCGCCCACGGCGCCCCGCGCCGGCTGCTCGTCGTGCCCGACATGGGCCACGCCTACTGCACCCGGGGCCTCGACGCGGTCGCCGACGCGGTCGGCTGGTGCCTGGCCGCCGCCCCGCAGGGCCGGCCGGCCTGAGCGCCCCGCCCCGCCGTCAGAGCAGCGACAGCACGAGCAGCCCCTGCCCGAGGTGGTAGGTGACCATGACGGCCAGGCGGCCGTGCCGGTGGCTGCGCACGAAGCGCCCGTAGCCGATCAGCGCGTCGGACAGGTAGAACAGCAGCGCGCCGGCGATCGCCACCGCCCGCCAGCTGCCGGCGGCGCACACGAGCATCGCCGAGATGACGGCCATGTAGGCGGCCACCGGGCCCACCAGGGCGGGCGCCGTCCGGCGGGCGCTGCGCAGGAGGGGGACGCCGACCCCGACCCCGGCGGCGACGACCACCGCGAGGCCGAGGGCCACGCCCGCGGGCTCGAGGCCGCCGGCCACGAACCCCACGACGTAGGCGACGTGCGCCAGCAGGAACGAGGCCAGGCCCGGCACGAACCGGTCGCTCGGCAGCATGAGGAACACGTCGCCGACCAGCGACAGGGCGAGCGCCACGACGAACCACGCCCGCACCGTGGGGTCGGCGGGGTCGAGCGCCAGCGCCGCCCCGGTGAGCAGGGCCAGGGTCAGGGGCTTGCCGACGTACTCGACCGGTCGCCGGTCGGCGTGGACGGCCCACCAGTCGACGACCGCGCTCAGGGCGGCGGCCGCGAGCAGGGCGGCGGCCGGCCCGGTCACGCCGACGCCGCCTGGGCCATGGCCTCCTCCCAACCGGCGCCCTCCTCGATGAGGCGCCGGTAGGTGACGAGGGGCCGGGGCCGGTTCATGGACAGCGCGCCGACCAGCCGGTCGCCGCGGCGGTAGAGGGCGACGAAGCGCCGATCCTCGGTCGAGCCGTCGACGACCGCCACCTCGTCGGCCCCCGCCGACCACCCGGCCAGCTGCACCTTGCGGTCGTACTGGTCGGACCAGAACCAGGGCACCGGGTCGTACGGCTCGACCTCGCCGCCGTCGCCCCCGGCGAACGGCGGCTCGGCCAGCAGCCGGCGGGCCGCGTGGGCACCCATCGCCACGGCGTTGTCCCAGTGCTCGACCCGCACGAGCTCGCCGAGGCGGCGGCTCGGCCAGCGAGCGACGTCGCCGGCGGCCACGACGCCGGGGGCCACCCAGGTCGTCGCGTCGCACACGACGCCGTCGTCGAGCGCGAGGCCCGAGCCGGCCAGCCAGTCGGTGGCCGGCGAGACCCCGATGCCGACGACGACGAGGTCGGCGGGCACGGCGCTGCCGTCGGCCAGGCGGACCCGCTCGACCCGGCCGTCGCCCTCGAAGCCGGCGACGCCGACGCCCAGGCGCAGGTCGACGCCGTGGTCGCGGTGCAGCTCCGCCACGACGTTGCCCATCTCGGCGCCGAGGGCCCGCTCCAGCGGCACGGGCAGCGCCTCGAGCAGGGTCACCTCGTGGCCGCGCCCGCGACAGGTGGCCGCCACCTCGGCCCCGACGAAGCCGGCGCCGATGACGACCACCCGCCGGGGGCCGGCGTCGAGGTCGGCCCGGATCGCCAGGGCGTCGTCGAGCGTGCGGAGCGTGTGGACGCCGGCCAGGCCGTCGGTGCCCGGCAGGCGCCGGGGCGCGGCCCCGGTGGCGATGACCAGCCCGTCGTAGCGGAGCTCGTCGCCGCCCTCCAGGGCGACGCGCCGGCCGCCGACGTCGAGGCCGACGGCCCGGGTCCCCAGCCGCCAGTCGACGTCGAGGCCGTCGAGCCCGCCCGGGGTCGTGACCGTGAGGGCGATCCGGTCGACGCCCCACTCGCCCGCCAGGAGCTGCTTGGACAGCGGCGGCCGGTCGTAGGGCAGGTGGCGCTCGGCGCCGACGACCGTGATCGGGCCGTCGAAGCCCCGGTGGCGCAGCTCCTCCACCGCCCGCAGGCCCGCCAGCGAGGCGCCGACCACCACCACGGCGGGGCCGGCACCGCCCGCGCCGGTCACTCCTCGACGAGCGAGATGGCCGCCTTGGGGCAGCGGCGGACGGCCTCCTCGACCTTCGGGCGCAGCTCCTCGGGCGGCGTCTCGTCGAGGACGTAGAGGTAGTCGTCGTCACGCACCTCGAAGACCTCGGGCGCCGCCTCCATGCACCGGGCGTTGCTCTCGCACAGGTCGAAGTCGACCACGACTCGGTAGGCCATGAACCACCCCTCCGGAGACCGAGATGTCCGATCGGGCGGCCAACCTAGTGGGGATAGCGTGCGACGAGCATGACGAGGTCGCCCGACATCAGCCGACGCGACGCCCGTCGCATCGCGCTGGCGGCGCAGGGGTTCACCGACCGCCGGCCGACCGGCCGCGTCGACCGCCGCCACTTCCGCCGCGTGCTCGAGCGGGTCGCGACCGTCCAGCTCGACTCGGTCAACGTCCTCACCCGCAGCCACGAGCTGGTGTTCTTCGCCCGGCTCGGCCCCTACGACCGCCGGGCGCTCGAACGGTGGCTGTGGGACAGCCGCGAGGTGTTCGAGTACTGGGGCCACGAGGCGTCGCTGCACCCGGTCGAGCGCCACCCGCTGCTGCGCTGGCGCATGGCCGGCGAGCACCCGTGGGACGGGATCCGGCGCAGCGCCCGCGACAACCCGGAGATGGTGGCCGCCGCCCTCGCCGAGATCGCGGCCCGGGGCCCGGTCAGCATCGGCGAGCTCGAGGTGAACCGGGCCGCTCCCCGGCGGGAGGCGTCCTGGTGGGGCTGGGGCGACGCCAAGCGGGTCGTCGAGCACCTGTTCCACGCCGGCGAGGTCACCGCCACCCGCCGCAACGGCTTCACCCGCTACTACGTGCTGCCCGAGCGGTGGTTCCCGCCCGAGGTGCTCGCCCTCCCCACGCCCGACCCCGACGAGGCCCGCCGGGAGCTGCTGCTGCTCGCCGCCCGTGCCCACGGCGTCGGCACCGCCCGCGACCTGGCCGACTACTACCGGATCGGCGTGCGGGAGGCGGTCCCGCTGCTCGAGGGCCTGGTCGCCGGGGGCGCGCTCGAGCGGGTCCGGGTCGAGGGCTGGTCGAGCCCCGCCTACCTGCACCCGGCGGCGGTCCGGCCCCGGCGGCGGCTGCGGTGCCGGGCGCTGCTGTCACCGTTCGACTCGCTGATCTGGGCCCGGGAGCGCACCGAGCGGCTGTTCGACTTCCGCTACCGCATCGAGATCTACGTCCCCGCCCCCAAGCGCGTCCACGGCTACTACGTGCTGCCCTTCCTGCTGGACGAGCGCCTGGTCGCCCGCGTCGACCTCAAGGCCGACCGCCGGGCCGGCGTGCTGCGGGTCCGGGCGGCGTGGGGCGAGCCCGCCGCCGCGGCGGCGACCGAGGGCGGCTGCGACCGGGTGGTCACCGAGCTGGCCGCCGAGCTGGCCCTCCTGGCCGGCTGGCTCGGCCTGGACGGCGGCGTCGCCGTCGAGCCCCGGGGCGACCTGGCCGCACCGCTCGCCGCGGCGGTCGCCTGAGCACCCCGGCCGGCGGGGCGGCCGGCCGGTCGGCCCGGTCAGTCGGTGGTCGTCAGGATCTCGGCGCCGTCGTCGGTGACGAGCAGGGTGTGCTCGAACTGGGCCGTCCGCTTGCGGTCGACGGTCACCGCCGTCCAGCCGTCGGGCCAGATCTCGTGCTGCCAGGCCCCCATCGTGATCATCGGCTCGATGGTGAAGGTCATGCCGGGCTCGAGGATCGTCGTGGCCCGCGGGTCGTCGTAGTGGGGGATCTGCAGGTCGGTGTGGAACTCCTCGGCGATGCCGTGGCCGACGAAGGCCCGGACGACGCCGTAGCCGTGGGCCTCGGCGTGCTCCTGGATGGCCCGGCCGATGGCCCGCACCGGCCGCCCGGGCTTCACCGCGGCGATGCCCCGCTCGAGGCAGGCGCGCGTGACCTCGATGAGCCGGGCCGACGCCTCGTCGATCTGCCCGACCGGGAACGTGGCGTTGGTGTCGCCGTGCACCCCGTCGAGGTAGATCGTCACGTCGAGGTTCACGATGTCGCCGTCGCGCAGCGGGCGGTCGTCGGGGATGCCGTGACAGATGACCTCGTTGACCGAGGTGCAGAGCGACTTGGGGAACCCGCCGTAGTTGAGCGGGCTGGGGTAGCCGCCCCGCTTGATGATCTCCTCGTGGCACAGGGCGTCGAGCTCGTCGGTGGTGACGCCCGGCGCCACCGCGGCGCCGACCACCTGCAGCACCTCGGCCGCGGCCCGGCCGGCGGCCCGCATGCGCTCGATGACCTCGGGCGAGCGGACGTGCGGGCCCGGCGTGCGCGTCGGCACGCCGGTCTCGGCGTACGGCGGGCGCGGGATGTGGTCGGGCACCGGCCGGGGCGGGCTGATCCTCCCCGGGCGGACACGCTCGGTGCTCGCCTTGTGGCACCGCTTGTACTTGCGCCCGCTACCGCACCAGCAGGGATCGTTGGCCTTCGGGGCGACGACGGTCGTAGGCATGACCACGACAGGCTACCGACGCGGCGACCGACAGCGTCCGCTGCCCGGGGCCCGCGGCCCGCGATGATGGGCGGGCGCAGGAGAGCGGAGGGAGGTCCCCATGGAGGTCGTGCTCGCGGGTGTCGAGCTGCGCGTCGTCCGCATGACGCTGGCCCGGCCGTTCGCGAGCGCCCGCGGCACCCGCCGGCGGCGCGACGTCGTCCTCGTGCGGGCGATCGTCGCCGACGGCCCCGACGGGTGGGGCGAGTGCGTCGCCGAGCCCGAGCCGACCTACTGGCCCGAGTACACCGAGGGGGCCCTCCACGTCCTCGAGCACCACCTCGTGCCCCGGATGCTGGCGGGCCGGTCGCTGCGCGAGGTGCGCGGGCACCACATGGCCAAGGCCGCCCTGGAGTGCGCGGCGCTGGACGCCGGCCTGCGGGCCGAGGGCCGGTCGGTGGCGGCCTTCCTGGGCGCCACCCGGCCCGTCGTGCCCACCGGGATCGCCCTCGGCCTCACCCGCGACGTCGACGCCCTCGTCGACGCCGTCCTCCACTGGCACGGCAAGGGCCACCGGGCCTTCAAGCTGAAGGTGGCGCCGGGGTGGGACGTCGAGCCGGTGCGGGCCGTCCGCTCGACCGTCGGCGACGAGGTGGCGCTGCTCGTCGACGCCAACGGCAGCTACCGCAGCGGCGACGACGACCACCGGGCGGCGCTGAAGGCGCTCGCCGACCCCGAGCTGGGCCTCGTCGCCATCGAGCAGCCCTTCCCGCCCGACGACCTGCTCGGCCACGCCGACCTGGCGGCGCGGATCGAGGTCCCCGTCTGCCTCGACGAGTCGATCGCCTCCCTGGCCGACCTGGAGACCGCCATCGCGCTCGGGGCCTGCGGGGCGGTCAGCCTGAAGGTGGGGCGGGTCGGCGGTCTGCTCGAGGCCCGCCGCATCCACCAGCGCTGCCGCGACGCCGGCGTGTCGCTGCGCTGCGGCGGCATGCTCGAGACCGGGCTGGGACGGGCGCTCAACCTGGCGGTCGCCGCCCTGCCGGGGTGCAACCTGCCGCCCGACATGGGACCCTCCGAGCGCTACTACACGACCGACCTGACCACGCCGTTCGACTCCCGGGGCGGCACGATGATCGTCCCCGACGGCCCCGGGCTCGGGGTCGAGCCGCTGCCCGAGGTGCTCGACGAGGTCACGATCTCCCTCCGCACCATCCGGACCGAACAGTGAAGCCTCCCGACCTGCCCGTCACCTTCGAGGACGTCCTCGCCGCCGCCGACCGCCTGGAGGGCGCCATCGAGCGCACCCCGACCGCCCACTCCCGCGTCCTGTCCGACGTGCTCGGCTGCCACGTCGTCGTCAAGTTCGAGAACCTGCAGTTCGTCTCGTCGTTCAAGGAGCGGGGCGCGCTCAACGTGCTGGCCCAGCTGAGCGAGGACGAGCGGGCGGCCGGCGTCGTCGCCATGTCGGCCGGCAACCACGCCCAGGCGGTCGCCTACCACGCCACCCGGCTGGGCATCGACGCCACGATCGTCATGCCCACGGCGACGCCGTTCGTCAAGGTGCAGCGCACCCGCGAGCTCGGCGCCCGGGTGGTCCTGCGGGGCGACGACCTCGCCGAGGCCGAGGCCGAGGCCAAGCGGCTCGTCGCCGAGGAGGGCCGCACCTACGTCCACCCCTTCGACGACCCGGCGGTCATCGCGGGCCAGGGCACGTGCGCGTTGGAGCTGCTGGGCGACGCCCCCGACCTCGACGCCCTCGTCGTGCCGGTGGGCGGCGGCGGCCTGCTGGCCGGCATGGCGGTGGCGGCCCGGCACCTGCGGCCGGGCATCGAGCTGGTCGGCGTCCAGACCGAGCGCTACCCGGCCATGGCCGACCACGTGCACCGCACCCACCACGAGGTCGGCGGGGCCAGCATCGCCGAGGGCATCGCCGTCCCCCGGCCGGGCGAGCTGACCACCCGGATCGTCGACGCCCTGGTCGACGACGTCGTCACGGTGACGGAGACCCACATCGAGGAGGCGATGAACCTCCTCCTGGAGATCGAGAAGGTCGTGGTCGAGGGCGCCGGGGCGGCCGGGATCGCCGCGCTCATCGAGCACCGGGAGCGGTTCGCCGGGCGGAAGGTCGGCGTCGTGCTCACCGGCGGGAACGTCGACTCCCGCCTGCTGGCGTCGGTGATCATGCGGGGGCTCATCCGCAACGGCCGCCTGACCCGGCTGCACGTCGAGGTGCCGGACGTGCCCGGCAGCCTGGCGACGATCACCCGCGTGCTCGGCGACGTGGGCGCCAACATCGTCGAGATCCTCCACCAGCGCATGTTCGTCGACCTCTCGGCGAAGTCGGCCCAGGTCGAGGTGACGGTCGAGACCCTCGACCGCGACCACGCCGACCGGGTCGTCGAGGCGCTGGCGGCCGCCGGCTACGTCGTGCGGGTGGGACGGTTCACGTTCCGGGACGCGCCGCCGCCGGTCTCGCCCGGCGGCTGAGGTCGCGGCCGACGGCGGTCCGGGCGGTGCGCACCTCCGGGCCGTCGCGGGTTGCGTAACGTGCGGAGGACGACACGATCCGACCGGGCATGCAGGGTTGGGGCCCGTCCGGCCCGGGCAGATGGACGAGCGATGCGAGCCTCCGCACACTTCCCGCGCGCTCCGGAGCAGGTGGCGGCGGCGCGCGCCTTCGCCCGCGCGACCCTCGGCACCTCGTCCTCCTCGCAGGTGGTGGATGACGTCGTCCTCGTGGTCAGCGAGCTGGTCACCAACGCCGTCCTCCACGGCGCCGGCGACGTCGAGGTGACCGTCGACCGCTCGGGCGACGTCATCCGGGTCGAGGTCGCCGACGGGGGCGGCGCCGAGCTGCCCCGCCCCGGGTGCCCGGGCGCGGGCGACGTCACCGGGCGGGGGCTCGCCATCGTCGACGCGCTGGCCGACGCCTGGGGCGACGGCGTCGACGACCGGGGGCGCACCCGGGTGTGGGTGGAGCTCAGCCCGCCGCCCGGACCAGCGCGGTGACGGCGGCGGCCGCCACGACGACGAGCACGAAGGGTGCCCGCCCTCGTGACCCGGCGACCAGCGCGACCGCCACCGCCAGCCCCGCGGCGCGCGCGTCGACGACGATCCGCCGGTCGCCCCCGAGCGTGTTGACGACGACGAGGGCCGGCAGCAGCGCGGCGGGCAGCAGGGCGGCGAGCCGCAGCGCCCGGCCGTCGGTGGCCCGGGGCCCGAGCAGAACGAGCCCCACGACCTTCAGCCCGTAGGCACCGGCCGCCAGGCCGAGCAGCGGCCACCAGCTCACCGCTCCTCCCGGCGGGCGAAGAGCAGGCCGGGGACGACGCCCAGCGCGGCGGCGATGATCGGCAGCCCGGCCGGTGCCAGGGGGATCAGCACCAGCGCGACGAGCGCGCCGGCGGCGGCCGCCACCTGCCCCTCCCGCCGTCGCAGGTGGGGGACGGCGAGGACGACGAACCCCGCGGGGAAGGCGGCGTCGAGCCCGAGCGCCTCGGGGTCGCCGATGGCGTCGCCGGCCAGCGCGCCGAGCAGCGTGCCGACGTTCCAGAACACGAAGACCGACACGCCGGTGGCCCAGAACGTGCGCGCCCGCAGGCGACCTTCGGGCTGGGCGGTGGCCATCGCCGTCGTCTCGTCGATGACGAGCTGCGCCCCCAGCAGGCGCTGGGCCAGCGGGAGCTTGCCGAGCGTCGGGGCCATGGCGACGCCGTAGGCGGCGTTGCGGGCGGCGAGCAGCAGCGCGGAGCCGAGCGCCGAGCCCATCGAGCCGCCCGCCTCGACGACGCTCACCGCGGCGAACTGGCTGGCCCCGGTGAACACGAGCAGCGACATCACCACCGCCTGCGGGACGGTGAGCCCGGCGGTGGTGGCCAGCACGCCGAAGGACATGCCGAACACGCTGATGGCGAGGCCGAGCACCCAGACGGCGCGGCGGACGGGCGTCGGCAGCACGGCGTCGTGCTGCGTCGGGGCCTCCTGGGTCACCGACCGAGACTGCCCGCGCCGCCGGTGCCGGCGCCACACGGAAACGGGCGCCCGGCCCCACGCGGCGCGGCCGGGCGCCCCGGCGGCCGGGTCAGCGCCGCTCGAACCAGGCCCGGGGGTTGGCCACGAGCATCTCGTCGATCTGCTCGTCGGTGACCCCCCGGGCCCGCAGCTCGGGCAGCACGTCGTTGTGGATGTGCAGGTAGTGCCAGTTGGGCAGGGCCGGCTTGAGGTCGGGCTGGATCCAGTCGATGTAGCAGGAGGCGTCGTGCGCCAGGACCAGGCGCGACGAGTAGCCCCGCCGGCACAGCTCGGCCACCGTCTCGACGCGCTGGTCGAAGGGCAGGACGGCGTCGATCCCGAAGCGGTCCATGCCGAGCAGGAACCCCTCCTCGGCGTAGCGGGACAGCAGGTCGACGTCGGGCGAGTCGCCGACGTGGGCCAGCAGCACGTGCCGGGGCTCGACCCCCTCCTCGCCGAGCACCCGGCGGACCTCGGCCATCGTGTCGTCGGCCGGGCGGTTGTGGACCATGATCGGCGCGCCGGTCTCGGCGTGCGCCTGGGCCACCGCCCGCAGGACCCGCTCGACCCCGGCGGTCAGGCCGTGGTGGTCGATGGCGCACTTGAAGAACGCCGCCTTGATGCCGGTGCCCTGGATGCCCTCGGTGACGTCGCGCACGAACAGCTCGACCAGGGGGTCGGGCAGGCCGGGGAGGGCGCCCGGGCCCCGCAGCGCGAAGAACCCGGGCACGTCGGCGTAGGTGTAGAGCCCGGTCGCCGGGACGATGTTCAGCTCGGGCACCGACTCGTTGACCCGGGCGATGCGGCGGACGTCGCGCCCGAGGCCGTCGACGGTGGGGTCGACGATCGTGCGGACGCCGACCTCGACGAGGGCCCGCAGCTTCTCGACCGCCTCGGCGACCTTCTCCTCCTCGTCCCACTCGTCCGACCAGTTGTTCTGGCTGTCGGGGGTCAGCACGAAGACGTGCTCGTGCATGAGCGTGACCCCCAGCTCGCTGGTGGGCACCGGTCCCCGCACGGTCTCGACGTGGGTGACGGTCGTCGCCATCTCTCGCATCGCCTCCTCGGGTGTGTGCGGCACGTCACACTGCCAGACGCTGCGGGGCCCCGCGGCGACGCATCGGGCGGTTGCGGGCTAACGGCGTTAGCCCTAGCCTGGCTAACAGCATTAGCTCACAGGAGGTCCCCCGTGGCACCCACCCACCACCGTCCGCCCGGCCGGTTCACCCGCCGCGTGTTCAACCCCACCGTCGCCTTCCTGGCCCGCCGGGGCCTCAGCCTGTGGGGCAGCCGCGTCCTCGAGGTGCGCGGCCGCGCCACCGGCCTCCCCCGCCGCACGCCGGTCAACCTGCTCGACCTCGACGGCGCCACCTACCTGGTCTCGCCCCGGGGCGAGGGGCAGTGGGTGCGCAACGCCCGGGCCGCCGGCCGGGTCGCCACGCTGCTCGGGCGCCGGCGGGAGGAGTGGACCGTCCGCGAGCTGACCGACGACGAGAAGGTGCCGGTGCTGCGGGCCTACCTCGCCCGCTGGCGCTTCGAGTCCGGTGCCTTCTTCGACGGCCGCTCGGCCGACTCGCCCGACGAGGAGCTCGCCGCCATCGCGCCCCGGCACCCCGTCTTCCGGCTGGAGCCCGCGGGCGCCGCGGCGTGACGGCACCGGCCCCGTGGCGGCCCCCCGGCGGGCGGGTGGGCGAGATCGTCGCCGCCGCCCGCCGGGTGCTGGAGCGCGACGGCGAGCTGACCATGCACGCGGTGGCCGCCGAGCTGGGCATCCGGGCGCCGTCGCTCTACAAGCACGTGGCCGGCAAGGCCGCCCTGGAGGCCGAGCTGGTCGCCGTCGCCCTGGCCGAGATCGGCGAGGCGCTGCACGCCGCCCTGGACGCCGGCGACGGCGACCGCCGCGACGACGGGGACGGCACCGGTCGGGCGGCCCCGGTCCGGCGCCTGCTCGCCGCCTACCGGCGCCACGCGCTCGCCCACCCCGCGCTCTACCGGCTGGCCACGTCCGGACCGCTGCCCCGCCACCTCCTGCCGCCGGGGCTGGAGGACTGGGCCGGCGAGCCGTTCCTGCGGGTGACCGGCGACCCCCACCGGGGCCAGGCGCTGTGGGCCTTCGCCCACGGCATGGTCGTGCTCGAGCTCGACCGGCGCTTCCCCGACCCCACGGTGCTCGACCGCACGTGGGAGGAGGGCGCCACCGCGTTCGCCCGCTGACCACGGGGTCCCGCGGCGGCACCCCCGGCACCGCCGGCGCCGCCGGCTACGGCCGCCGGTAGCGCTGCACCGCCAGCGGGGCGAACACGGCGACGAGGCCCGCGGTCCAGGCGAGCGCCAGCCCGACCGAACCGGCCGTCGAGCCGTCGAGGCCGGCCGCCGCCGGGTCGCCCAGGGCGAGCGAGCGCACGGCGTCGGTCACCACCGTGACCGGCTGGTGCTCGGCGACGGCCTGCAGCCAGCCGGGCATCGAGTCGACCGGCACGTAGGCGCTCGACACGAACGACAGCGGGAAGACCATCAGCGACATGCCCTGGGCCGCCTGGACGTTGCCGGCCGTCAGGCCGATCAGCGCGAACAGCCACAGGGCGGCGAAGCCGAACAGCGAGCAGAGCCCGAAAGCCGCCGCGACCTCGAGCGCCGTGCCGTCGGGCCGGAAGCCGACGGCCACGCCGATGGCGGCCGTGACGACCAGGCCCAGGGTGAGCAGCAGCCACTCGGCGAGCACGCGCCCGACCACGACGGCGGCCCGCGACACCGGCAGCGACCGGAAGCGGTCGGTGACGCCCTGCTCCATGTCCTCGGCGACGCCGGTCGCGGCCTCGCTGCCGGTGAACAGCACGCTGGTCACCAGGTAGCCGGGGACGAGGAAGTCGACGTAGGCGATGCCGCCCGTCTCGACCGCGCCGCCGAACACGTAGCGGAACAGGAGCAGGAACATCGCCCCGGTCGTCGTGCTCACCACGAGCAGCTGCGGGGTGCGGACGAAGCGGCGCACCGACCGGCCGGCGACGGTGAGGGCCGTGGCGACCGGCCCGGGCGGGCCGGCCGGCGGTTCGATGGCGGCGGCCGGGGCGGTGGCGACGGCGGTGACGGTGGTGGGGACGGTGGTCGTGGACATCGTCGGCGCTCCTCAGCGGCTGGCGACGAGCTCGTCCTGCTCGCCGCGGGTGTCGGTCTCGGCGGGCTCGTCGGCGGCCTCGGCCGGCCGCCCGGTCAGGGTGAGGAAGACCTCGTCGAGGGTCGGGCGCCGCAGGCCGATGTCGTCCACCTCGACGTCGATGTCGTCGAGCACCCGCACCGCGGCGGCGACGGCGGCCCGGCCGGTCTCGACCGGCACGGCCACCCGGCTGGTCGCGGTGTCGGTGCGGGGCTCGCCGGCCCCCAGCGGGGCCAGGGCCGCGGCCAGCGCCGGCAGGTCGTCCGCCCGGCGGGCCCGCACCTCGACCACGTCCCGCCCGGCCAGCGACTTGAGCTCGCCCGGCGTGCCGTCGGCGATGACCCGGCCGTGGTCGACGATGACGATGCGGTGGGCGAGCTGGTCGGCCTCGTCGAGGTACTGGGTGGTCAGCAGCACGTCGGTGCCGGTGGCCACCAGCGCCCGGATGGCGTCCCACAGCTCGTTGCGGCTGCGGGGGTCGAGGCCGGTCGTCGGCTCGTCCAGCAGCAGCAGGCGGGGCGCGCCCACCAGGCTGGCGCCCAGGTCGAGCCGCCGGCGCATGCCGCCGGAGTAGGTGCGCACCAGCCGGTCGCCGGCCTCGGCCAGCCCGAGCCGCTCGATCACGGCGTCGGCGACGGCGCGGGCCCGGCGGCGGTCGTGGCCGAACAGGCGGGCGACCATCCGCAGGTTCTCGCGCCCGGTCATCGCCTGCTCGACGGCCGCGTACTGACCGGCGAGGCCGATGGCGCGACGGACCCGCTCGGGGTGGCGGAGGGCGTCGACGCCGGCCACCCGCAGCTCGCCGGCGTCCGGGCGGACCAGCGTGGCCAGCGTGCGCACGAAGGTGGTCTTGCCCGCGCCGTTGGGGCCCAGCACGGCGAGGACCCGTCCCGGCTCGGCGACGAGGTCCAGCCCGGCCAGGGCCTCGACCTCGCCGAACCGCTTGCGCAGGCCGACCGCCTCGATGGTCGGTGCGGAGGTGTCGTGGCTCATGGGTCGACTGTGCGACCCGGAACTGGTCATCCAGTGGCCGGTTTTCCCCGCCCGTACCGCGCCACCAGCTCCTCGCCGAAGGAGGCGAGCAGGTCCCGCACCTCCTGGGGCTCGACGACCTCGACGTAGGGGCCGAAGGCGACCATCTCGTAGGCCAGGGCCTCGAGCGTCCAGCCCGCGACCTCGACCTCGACCCGGCCGTCGTCCCGGCGCTCCCCCACCCGCAGGTGGCGGCCGAAGCGGTTCCGCAGCCAGCCGATCGCCCGGGGGTCGGCGAGCGCCCGGGCCCGCACGGCGCCGCGCCGCTCGTCCATCGCCTCCACGACCTCGCGCCAGGCCGCCTCCAGGTCGAAGCCCTCCGGGCGCTCGACCGGCCGGTCGGTGACCGTCACCGACCGCACCCGGCCGACCCGGAAGGTCCGCAGCCCGGCGTCGGTGCCGGCGACCAGGTACCAGACCGAGCTCTTGGACACGAGCCCGAGCGGGTGGACCGTCCGGACCGACTCCCGCCCCTCGCGGTCGGCGTAGCCGAGCTCGACCTGGCGCCCGGCCACGACGGCCCGCTGCAGGTCGTCGAGGAACGGGGGCGGCGGCGCCGGTGTGGCCCCCCACTGGGCCGGGTCGAGCACCACGGCCGAGGCGGCCGCCTCGGCCTCGGCCCGGAACGTCTCGGGCAGCGCCTGCACCAGCTTGCGCAGCGCCGCCTTGGCCTCGGGCGTGACCCGCGACGACGGGCCGGCCAGCAGGAACAGCGCCCGGGCCTCGGCGGCGGTCAGGCCGCTGAGGTCGGTGCGGGCGCCGCCGATCAGGGACCAGCCGCCGTTGCGCCCCGGCTGGGAGTAGACGGGGATGCCGGCCATGGCCAGCGCCTCGAGGTCGCGCCGGGCGGTCCGCTCGGAGACCTCGAGCTCCTCGGCCAGCTCGGCGGCCGTCACCCGGCCCCGGGCCTGGAGGATGAGGAGGGTGGCGACCAGCCGGTCGGCGCGCACCCCGCCAGCCTGGCACGCGAACCGGCCACCGTCTGGCCGGTTTCCCCCCAGCGGGTGGTCGCTACCCGGACGTCGGCCCGGCCCCGGCGTCGTCGCCGGCGGCCTCGGCGGCCCGCTCGGCCAGCGCCCGCGTCGCCTGGCCGATGAAGCGGTCGAGGACCGTCCGGTAGAGCCACCCGGTGCCCGGCACCGAGGCCCGGAAGCTGGAGGACCAGCGGATGGTCGTGCCGCCCCGCTCGGGCGTCAGGTCGACGGTCGCCCGGTAGTCGCGCAGGGGCAGGCCGCCGAGCAGCGTGTAGGCGAACCGCCGCTCGGGCACCAGCTCGACGATCTTCTCCCGGGAGCGGACCCGCCCCCGGTGCAGCACCCGCACGGCGCCGACGCCGTCGCCGTCGCCCTCGCCCCGCTCGACGACCTCGACCCGGTCGTGCCCGCTCCAGCTGGGCCACGACGCGCCGTCCACCAGCAGGCGGTAGACGGCCGCCGGCGGCGCGCTCGACCACGCCGTCGCCTCGACGTGCTGATGTGCCATCGTCTCCTCCTCCACGGGGTCGGGCCGCCAGTCTCGCGGACCCCGACCGGCCGCCCGGCGCGCACCCGCTCAGGTGACGAGCAGCCACCCGCCCAGGCCGAGGGCGCCCACGGTGACCAGCCAGAACAGCGCCACCCACACCCCCGCCGGGACCCCGGTCAGGCGGGCGAGGGCGTCGGCGTCGGTCGTGCGGGGCCCGTACCGCCGCACCCGCCGCAGCTCGGCCACGGGCCGCACGGCGCCCAGCAGCATGAACCAGGTCAACGTGTAGCCGAACGCCGCCTGGACGCCCGCCGGCGCCGCCAGCGACACCCCGGCCACCGCGCCCCCCACGACCAGCAGGGCCAGCGCGCCGAACCAGTTGCGCACCACGACGAGCATCCCCGCCAGCACGGCCACGGCCGCCCACAGCATGAGCGTGACGAGGTCGAGGGCGAGCAGGGCGACACCCGCCAGGCCGACGAGCGACGGGCTGACGTAGCCGGCCGCCGCGGTCAGCACCATCCCGGGCCCGGTCGGCCGCCCCACCGACACGGTGAGGCCCGAGGTGTCGGCGTGCAGCCGGATGCCGGCCAGGCGCCGCCCGGTCAGCAGCGCGGCGGCGGCGTGGCCGGCCTCGTGGGCGATCGTCACGACGCCCCGCGCCCAGCGCCAGACGCCGTCGACGGTGACCGCGAGCACGGCGACGACCCCCGTCGCCAGCACCAGCCACGACGACGGCTCGGCCTGCTCGACGTCGATCGCCCCCCGGACGACCCCAGCCATGACCGCCAGCCTGTCACGCCGGCGGGCGGGCCCCGGGCGCGGGCCGGCGGGTGGGCCGGTCGGCGGCCCGCCGGCGGAAGAGCAGCGCCGTCAGCT
This sequence comes from Thermoanaerobacterales bacterium, assembly GCA_017577565.1. GTDB lineage: Bacteria > Actinomycetota > Acidimicrobiia > Acidimicrobiales > VFJN01 > ZC4RG19. The sequence goes on from PKRH01000001.1 coordinate 56,255, forward strand.
CGCCCCGCTCGGGGGTCGAGGGCACGGTCACCGGGCGCACGACCTCCATGCCGAGCCGCTCGGCCACCCGCACCGACGCGGTGTTGACCGGCTCGATGATCGACACGACCTCGTCCAGCCCCAGCGTGGTGAACGCCTCGTCGAGGGCCGCCGTCGCCCCCTCGGTGGCGTAGCCCCGCCCCCACACGTCCGGGTGCAGGCGCCAGCCGACCTCGACGGCCGGGAGCACCTCGGGCAGGAACCGGGGCACCGACAGCCCGACGAAGCCGATCACCCGCCCGGTGGCGCGCTCCTCGGCGACCCACAGGTCGAAGCCCTGCGCGTCCCAGCCCGCCACCCGCTTCTCGACGAAGGTCGCGGTCTCCTCCGCCGTCAGCCCCCGGCCGTACGGGTAGCGCCACACGGCCGGCTCGGCGAAGACGGGGGCCAGCGCCTCGGCGTCGGCGGCCCGGAACCGCCGGAGGGTCAGCCGCTCGGTGGTGACGTCGCCGAGCGGGGCGGCGACGGGCGGGTGGTCGGGCGCGTGGTCGGTCGTCACCCGCCCATGGTCGCACCCCGCCGGCCGCCCGGGGTCACTCGGAGGTCGGGCCGTCGAAGCGGGGCTCGCGCTTGTCCCGGTGCGACGCCAGGCCCTCCCGGGCGTCGGGCCCGCCGAAGCCGAGGAACTCGTAGGCCAGCGAGGCGTCGAGGACCGCGGCCTGGGCCCGGTACCAGTGGTTCAGGGTGTGCTTCGTCCAGCGGATGGCCTGCTGGGCGCCGCGGCTCAGCCGCTCGGCCACCTCGAGCGCGGTGTCGTGGACGGCGTCGTCGTCGACGCACAGCGAGACGAGGCCGATGCGCTCGGCCTCCTCGCCGCTCAGCGGCTCGCAGGTGAGCAGGTGGTACTTGGCCTTGGCCATGCCGCACAGCAGCGGCCAGCAGATCGCCGCGTGGTCGCCGGCGGCCACGCCGAGGCGCGTGTGGCCGTCGATGATGCGGGCCGAGCGGGCGGCCACCGACACGTCGGCGAGGAGGGCGGCCACCAGGCCGGCGCCCACCGCCGGCCCGTGGATGGCCGACACGATGGGCTTGGCGCACTCGATGACGTTGAACACGAGGTCCCGGGCCTCGCGCAGGATGCGCAGGCGGACGGCGTAGTCCGTCGTGATGTCCTCGAGCAGGTCGAAGCTGCCACCGGCCGAGAAGGCCCGCCCGGCGCCCTGGAGCAGCGCCACGTTCGTCTCCGGGTCGCGGTCGACCGCCCGCCACACGTCCGCCAGCTCGCGGTGGGCCGCGTGGTCGACGGCGTTGAGGCCCGGGCCGTCGAGCGTGATCCGCAGGACGCCCGGCGACGGGCGGTCGAACCGCAGGTGCGGGAAGTCGGCGTACGGGTCGGACATCGGTCGTCCTCCGGTCGGTCGGCGGTCGGCGGCCGGCGCGCCGGGTGCCGCCCCGCGGGGCGCCCGGCGGCGGTTCGTGGCGAACGTAGGCGCGGCGCGGGTCCGATACCGCACCGGGCACCGCGATGTGCAACGGTGGACGGGTGCCCTCCGGAGTCGCCCTGCTGACCGGTGGCGCCGGCTACATCGGCAGCCACACCGCCGTCGAGCTGCTCTGCGCCGGCTGGGACGTCGTCGTGGTCGACGACTTCTCCAACGCCAGCCCGGTCGCGCTCGAGCGCGTCGCCCGCATCGCCGCCGACCACCCGGGCGCGGGGCGGCTGCGCCACCACCGGCTCGACGTCACCGACACGCCGGCGCTCACCCGCGTGCTGGCCGAGGAGCGCGTCGACGCCGTCGTCCACTTCGCCGGCCTGAAGGCGGTCGGCGAGTCCGTCGAGCAGCCGCTGCGGTACTACCGGGTCAACGTCGGCGGCGCGACCTCGCTGCTCGAGGCCATGGCCGCCACCGGCGTCCGCCGCCTGGTCTTCTCGTCGTCGGCCACCGTCTACGGCGAGCCGGCGACGGTGCCGGTCGACGAGCGGGCGCCGCTCGGCCCCACCAACCCCTACGGGCGGACGAAGCTGATCGTCGAGCAGGTGATGCGGGACGTGGCCGCCGCCGACGAGCGGTCGCGGTTCGTCGCGCTCCGCTACTTCAACCCCGTCGGCGCCCACCCGAGCGGCCTCATCGGCGAGGACCCCGAGGGCGTGCCCAACAACCTGATGCCCTACATCATGCAGGTGGCGGTCGGGCGGCGGCCGCGCATCCGGGTGTTCGGCGACGACTACCCGACCCCCGACGGCACCGGCATCCGCGACTACATCCACGTCGTCGACCTCGCCCTCGGGCACCTGGCCGCCCTGGAGGCGCTCGACCGCCTCGACCCGTTCACGGCCGTCAACCTCGGCACGGGCCAGGGGTCGTCGGTGCTCGAGGTCATCGACGCCGCCTCCCGGGCCGTCGGCCGGCAGCTCCCCTACGAGGTCGTCGGCCGGCGCCCCGGCGACGTCGCCGCCATCTGGGCCGACCCCTCGCTCGCCCACGAGCTGCTGGGGTGGAAGGCCACCCGCACGCTCGACGAGATGGCGGCCGACCACTGGCGCTGGCAGTCCCGCAACCCGCAGGGCTACCGCGGCGCGCCGGCGGGCTGACGCAGGCCGGGGCGCCGCCGCTCAGCCGGGGCCGTGGTCGGCGACCCAGCCGCCCCGGCCGGACGCCTTGGCCCGGCGCATGGCCCGGTCGGCCCGGGCGAGCACGGTCTCGGGGTCGTCGCCGGGGGCCAGGGCGGTCACCCCGATGCTGGCGGTGACGCTGATGCCGGGCACGCCGTCGACGAGGATCGGGGCCTCCATCGCCGCCACCAGGCGGTCGGCCACGCCGGCCGCCTCCTGCCGGCCGAGCCGCTCGCACAGCACCGCGAACTCGTCGCCGCCGATGCGGGCCACCAGGTCGCCGGGGCGGACCGCGCCCGACAGGCGCTGGGCGACGGCCTGCAGCACCCGGTCGCCCACCAGGTGACCGAGCTGGTCGTTGACCGGCTTGAAGCGGTCGAGGTCGACGAACAGGACGCTGGCCTCGCCCTCGGCCAGCTTGGCGATCTCCCGGACCCGGGAGGTGAACGCCGAGCGGTTGGCCAGCCCGGTGAGCACGTCGTGGGTCGCCGCGTACTCGAGGGCCCGGTGGCTGCGGTCCCACTGGAGGGTGAAGCGCAGCAGCCGCCCGGTGCGGTGCACGGCCAGCCAGGTGAACCGGGTGGGGATGCCGTCGTGGGGCCGCCACATGACCATGACGGCGGTGGGCCCCTCGTCCCCCGGCACGGTCACCGGGTGGACCCAGCACGACGCCAGCCCCTCGGCCCGGGCCCGGGCGGCCGCGCCCGGCGACAGGCCCTCCAGGCTGCGGACGACGACGTCCTCGCCGGTCTCCAGCGCCCGGCGCCACGGCGCGTCGGGCTCGTCGACCAGCAGGTGGGCCCCGTCCCCCGCGATCACGCTGAAGGCGCCGTCCTGCCAGCCGACGCCGATGGCCACCCGGCACCCGGGGATCGACTGCTGCAGCGTGTCGACCAGGGCGCCGAGCACGTCGCAGAGGTCGGCGTGGGAGGCGATCGCCTCGAGCGCGACGTCGAGCGCCCGCTCGTACCCGGCCCGCCGGGCGAACACGACGTGGAAGGGCAGGCCGGTCTGCGACTTGGTGGCGGCGACGACGCTGCAGTGGGTGATCGAGCCGTCGCGGCAGATGAGGTCGGCCGGCTGGCCCACGCCGCCGCGCGGGTAGCGGGGCTTGCCGGGCACGTGCTCGAGCTGGGCGAAGGCCTCGAGCACCTCGTCCAGGCAGTGGGGGGCGACGATGGCGTCGATGGTGCGGCCGACGAGCTCCTCGGGGCGCCAGCCGAGCAGCTCCTCGATGGACCGGCCGACCCACCGGAAGACGCCGTCGTCGTCGACGACCGCGAACGGGTTGACCGCGGTCTCGGCGATGGCCCGGTACATGCCCGGGATCGGCTCGACGTCCGGGTCCGTCGTCTGGCGTCGCTCGGTCTCGGCGGCCGTCACGTCTCCCCCCGCGTGGCCGGCGCGGCACCCTCCCGCACCTCTCGGGCCCAACGATACGCGACCGTGGAACGGTGCAGAAGCCCGCGCAGTCGTCAGGACGGCGACGGCGCGAGCACGTCGGGGCCCAGGTCGGCGAGGCGCCGCCGGCCCGCCAGGGCGACCGTCGCGTCCAGCTCGCCGAGCAGGCAGCGCAGGACGTGGGTCACCCCCGCCTGCCCGCCCAGGGCCAGCCCGTAGACGTAGGGCCGGCCGTAGAGCACCGCAGCGGCACCGAGCGCGACGGCCTTGACGACGTCGGCCCCGTTGCGCACCCCGGAGTCGAGCAGCACCGTCAGTCGGTCGCCCACCGCCTCGACGATCGCCGGCAGGGCGTCGAGGGCGGCGACGGCGCCGTCGACCTGGCGGCCGCCGTGGTTGGACACGACGATGCCGTCGACGCCGGCGTCCGCGGCCGCCCGGGCGTCGTCGGGGTGCAGCACGCCCTTCAGCACGATCGGCAGCGACGTGCGCTCGCGCAGCCAGGCCAGGTCGTCCCAGGTGAGCCGGGGGTTGCCGAACATCCCCGCCCAGCGGAACACCTTGTCGGACAGCGGTGCGCCCTCGGGGAGCGGCGCGTTGAACGCCGGGTCGGTCAGGTAGTTGGCGATGCCCGTGCCCTGCAGGAAGGGCAGGTAGGCGGTGTCGAGGTCGGTCGGGCGCCACCCGAGCATGAAGGTGTCGAGCGTGACCACGATCGCCCGGTAGCCGGCCGCCTCGGCCCGCTGCACCAGCGACGCCGCCACCTCGGGGTCCTTGGGCCAGTAGAGCTGGTACCAGCGGGGCCCGTCGCCCGAGGCCTCCGCCGCCTGCTCGATGGAGTGCGCCGCGGCGGTCGAGTGGATGTAGACGAGCCCCAGCTCGGCGGCGGCCCGGGCCGAGGCCAGCTCGCCCTCGGGGTGGACGATCGTCTGGACGCCGATGGGCGCGAGCAGCACCGGGGCGGGCATGGGCGTGCCGAGCACCTCGGTGGACAGGTCGCGCTCGGCGACGTCGCGCAGCATGCGGGGCACGATCCGCCAGCGCTCGAAGGCGGCCCGGTTGGCCCGGGCCGTCGACCCCGACCCGGCGCTGCCGGCCACGTAGCCGAACGCCTGGGGGTCGAGCACCTCGCGGGCCGCCTCCTCGAGGCGGGACAGGTCGGTCGTGAACGGCGGCCGCTCGCCCGCGGTGCCGCGCAGGTAGATCTCGTGCTGGTAGTCGGCGTAGCTCACCCTCGCCTCCCCGTCCGTCAGTCCGCCGACGGCGCCGTCGTGCCGCCCACCGGCATGGGCGGCAGCCCGAGCTTGCGGTGGTCCCACGAGCGGACCCGCTCGACGTCGAGCCGCACCGCGACCCGGTTGTGCAGCATCTGCTCGACCAGCGGCCGCTGGTCCTCGGTGTAGGGGCCCGTGTAGCGCTCCCACAGGCTCAGCCCCACCTGCCAGAGCACGTCGGGGTCGTCGACGACGACGCCCCGGCCCTCGAGCGACACCCCCCGGAGGGTGTCGTAGGTGAGGCCGTCCTCGATGAGGACGGTCATCCGGTCGTCGCGGCGCAGGTTCCGCACCTTCTGCGACTTCCGCTTGGTCTCGAACCAGATCTGGCCGTCGAGGACGCCGTACCACATGGCGACGACGTGCGGTGCGCCGGTCGGCCCGATGGTCGCCATGGTGGCGGTCCGGCTGCGCCGGATGAACTCGGCGACCTCGTCGTCGGTCATCCTGATCTGCGCCCGCTGGTTGATCCCCATGCTCGTCCCCTCCGTCTCGCCGCCGGGCGGCGGCGCCGGGCCCGGCGGGTCCGGTTCTAGTCGCTGGCGCGGCGCGCGTTCCCGCCCGGCGACGGCCGGGCGGGCCGGGGCGGGCGGGGCGTCAGCCCTCGCCGTCGGCGTCCTCGTCCTCGTCGGCCGGCTGGGCCAGCAGCCCGCCGGCCGCGGCGAGCGCGGTGGCCAGCCCGGCGGCCTTGTCGATCACCTGGGCGATGGCGATCTCGGCGGCGCCGGGCATGGGCGAGGGCGGGTCGCCCAGCGACCGCAGCAGCGCCGTCGGGTCCTGCGTGGGCGCGATGGGCTCGACCTCGGGCAGCGGCGGCACCGGCCGCCACAGGTCGACCCGCCGCTTCTTGGCCTTGGCGGCCTGGCGGCGCCGGCGCGACCGGGAGGCCTTGCGGGGCTGCTGCTGTTGCTGTTGCTGCTGGTTCTCGGCGTTCACGGGTGGTCCTCCGGGCGGGGCCGGCCCGGCGCGCGGCTCACGAGCCGTTGTCCTCGGTCAGCAGGGCGTCGGGCCGGATGCCGAGGGCGGTGCGCAGCTGGTCGGCGTCGAGGTCGGCGAGCGAGCTCGACTTCGGCAGCACGAGGTCGGCGATGTAGCGCTTGCCGGCGACGACCTCCTCGACCCGCTCGTCGACCGTGCCCGGGCACACGAGGCGGTGGGAGATGACCGTGCGGGTCTGGCCGATGCGCCAGGCGCGGTCGCGGGCCTGGTCCTCGACCGCCGGGTTCCACCACCGGTCGTAGAGGACCACGTGGTTGGCGGCGGTGAGGTTGAGGCCGGTGCCGCCGGCCTTCAGCGACAGCACCAGCGCCCCCGGGCCCTCGCGGGTCTGGAAGTCCTGGACGATCCGGTCGCGCTGCCCCCGCGGCAGGCCGCCGTGGTAGCACTCGACCGGGACGCCGGTCAGCTCGGTGAGGTGCTCGGCCAGGCGCTTGCCCCACTCGGCGAAGTGCGTGAAGACCAGCACCTTCTCGCCGGCGGCGAACACCTGCTCGACGATCTCCTCGAGCCGGGCCAGCTTGCCGGAGCGGCCCGTCAGCGGCCGGCCGTCGTCGTGGTAGGCGGCCGGGTGGTTGCAGATCTGCTTGAGCGCCGTGATGGCGGCGAGGATGGCCCCCTGCCGCTTGTCGCGCGGCTCGCTGCTCGACGTCTCCTTGACCAGGCGGTCGAGCACGGCCTGGTAGAGGCCGATCTGCTCGCTGGTCATGCTGCAGTGGTCGAGCTCGTCGATGCGGTCCGGCAGCTCGGCGGCCACCTCGGGCTCGGCCTTGGTGCGGCGGAACACGAGCAGGCCGTTGAGCGCCTTGAGCGCCGCCTCGCCCGGGCCCGAGAGCTGGGCCATGAACACCGACCGCTGGCCGACCAGGCCCGGGTTGGTGAAGTCGAGGATCGACCACAGGTCGCCCAGGCTGTTCTCGATCGGCGTGCCGGTGAGCGCCAGCTTCATGCGGGCGGGGATGCGGCGCAGCTGCTGCGAGGTCTCGTTGGCGGGGTTCTTGATGGCCTGCGCCTCGTCCAGGACGAGCCGCCGCCACTCGATCCCGGCCAGTGTCTCGACGTCCCGCACGGCCGTGCCGTAGGTCGTGATGACGAGGTCGGCGCCCTCGATGGCGGACGCGAACTCGCCCGCCGAGGCCCGGGCGGCGCCGTGGTGGACGACGACCTTCAGGTCGGGGGTGAACTTCCGGGCCTCGGCGGCCCAGTTGCCGACCACGGCCGGCGGGGCGACGACCAGCGAGGTGCCCTCGTCGCGGGTGCGGCGGATGTGGGCCAGCACGGTGGGCGTCTTGCCGAGGCCCATGTCGAGGGCGAGGCAGCCGCCCAGCTCGACGGCGTCGAGGAAGCCGAGCCAGGCGAGGGCCTCGGCCTGGTAGGAGCGCAGCTTGCCCGTGAACCCCTCGGGCTCCGTGACCGGCTCGGTCGGGGCCTGGCGGGCCCTCTCGAGCAGGTCGGTGGCCCAGCCGTGCCCGGCGACGCTGACCCCGCCGGCGAGCGGGCTGCCCTCGAGGCCGACCGCGTAGCGCAGGATCTCGGCCCCGGACATCTGGGTGGTGCCGGCCCGCTCGGCCAGGGCCGCGGCCGCCTCCTTGAGGTCGGCCCGGTCGAGCTCGACCCACTTCCCCCGGGACTTGATCAGCGGCCGGGCCTCGCTGGCCAGGCGGGCGATCTCCTCGGCGGTCAGCTCGACGTCGTCGAACACCGCCGACCAGCGCACGTTGCTGAGCTGGTTGGCGCCGACGACCGTGTCGCCCGCCGGCTCGGCCGTCAGGCGCAGCGCCGGGGTCGGGCGCCGGCGGGACAGCGCGGGCACCCGGACCTCGAACCCGGCGGCCTCGAGCGAGGCGCCGGTCGAGGTCATGAGCTCCCAGGCCTCGGCCTGGCTGAGGTAGGTCTGGCCCCGGCGCTGGCCCCCGCCCCGCAGGAGCGGCGGGTACAGCCGCTCGAGGCGGGTCAGGTCGTCGGCCAGGGGCTTGGCGGCGCGGTTGCCGTTGATGGCCTGCTCGATGGGCACGAGGCCGCCCTCGGACCCGGGCGCGTAGACCGCCAGGAACCAGGCGCCCCCGGAGTCGGGCGGGTCGAGCTGCACGACGAGCCGGGTGTGGCCGGCGCCGGTGACCGGCTTGATCCAGCGGTCGAGCCGCTTGGAGACCTCGAGGCCGGCCGGCAGCGGGGCGACGAACGACGAGCCGTCGAGGCGGGTGACGAAGGCCTCGGCGACGTCGTGGCCGGTGCGGACGACCGGCGGCGGCGCCGGCAGCTCGACCCGGGCCGCGGCGTCGGAGGCGATGGCGTCGACGACCGCCCGCATGACCTCGAGCACGACGGCGCGGCCGTCGGAGCGGGCCAGCGCCACGACGGGGCCCGGCATCGACCCCGCCAGCATCTCGGACACCTCGCGGTCGGTGTCGACCGGGATCCAGCGGACGTGGAGGTCGAGCGACCGGCCGTCGGGCCGGCGGTTGGTGCGCAGCACCGGCAGGATGGCGCCCCGGGCGACCATGCGGACCGCCTCGACCGCGACCCGCCCCAGCCAGACGAGGCTCGAGCCCACCTCGTCGCCGCCCCGGCCGCCGGCGACGGCGACGAGCCAGCCGAGCGCGTCGGCGACCGGGATCGACAGCGCCGCGGCCCGCTCGCCGTCGGGCAGCGGCACGCCCCGGTGCTGGATCCAGCCGACGGCCGGACCGCCCAGGCGCTCGAGCCGGTCGGACAGCTCGTCGTGGTCGGCCGGCGGCGCCTCGGGCCCGGCGGCCCAGACGACGACCTCGTTGGCCGACCAGGAGCCCTGCAGGCGGACCTCGCCCGGCGGGTCGGGGGCCACGAGCACCGCCGCGGACGGGTCGTGCGCCTCCACCAGCCGGTCGAAGCGGATTTCCAGGCGGGCGGGGTCGGACTCGAGGCCGGGGAGGACCCGGGCGCGCTCGGGACCCGGGATACCCGGGGCGCGGCGCGGGGGTGCCCGCACCCCTGCGAGCCTGTGTTTTATACACATCTCAACCG
>PKRH01000184.1 GCA_017577565.1 Thermoanaerobacterales bacterium
ACCGGGTCGAGGATGCGGACGTGGCCGGGCGCCGCCCGCCCGACCGTGCCGGGCCGCTCGAGCCACTCCTCGCTGGTGACGAAGGTGCCGGTGCCCTCGGTGGCGGCGTAGTACTCGACGAGCACCGGGCCCCACCACTCGATCATCGCCCGCTTCACCGCCACCGGGCAGGGGGCGGCGCCGTGCAGCACGTGTCGCAGGGAGGACACGTCGGCCGCGGCCCTCACCTCCTCGGGCAGGCGCAGCAGCCGGTGGAACATCGTCGGCACGAGGTGGGAGTGGGTGATGCGGTGCTGGTCGATCAGCCGCAAGGTCTCCTCGGGCGTCCAGCGGTCCATGAGCACGACGCCCGTGCCCGCGTGCAGCGGGATGGTGAGCGAGAAGGCCAGGGGCGCGGCGTGGTAGAGCGGCCCGGTGCACAGGTGCAGCGACGTCTCCGGGTCGTAGCCGAACAGGTCGGCCACCGCCCGGCTGGCCGGCACGGCCGGGCGGTCGACGCCCTTGGGCCGGCCGGTCGTGCCCGAGGTGTAGAGCATCGTGCGGCCCAGCACCGGGTCGTCGAGGTCGCCGCCGTCGTGGCCGGCCAGCGCGCCGTCGTAGGGCTCGAAGCCGGGGATCTCGCCCCCGACGGCGAGGCGCACCTGCACGCCCGGCACCCGGGCGACGGCGTCGGCGACCGTGTCGGCGAAGCGGGCGTCGGCGACCACCGCCCGGGCCCCGCAGTCGGCGACGACGTAGGCGGCCTCCTCGGCGGTGAGGTGCCAGTTCACGGGCGTCAGCCGCACGCCGCTGCGCAGCGCCGCCGCGACGACCTCGGCGAACTCGGGCCGGTTGGACATGATCAGCGCCACGGCGTCGCCGGCGCCGACGCCCCGTTCCCGCCAGGCCCGCACGAGGCGGTTGGCGTTGGCGTCCAGCTCGGCGAAGGTGCGGTCGCCGTGCGGCGACAGGATCGCCGGCGCGTCGGGCCGCCGCGCCGCCCAGAGGGCCAGCACGGTGCCCTGTCGGGCGGCGGCGTCGAAGTCGTCGGACATGTCGGAAGCTCCCCCTCTCCCGCCCGCCCGTCGTGTGCCCGAGGTCAGGCCGGCCGGAACTGCGGCAGGTGGCGGCCGTCGGACAGCGGCTGCCAGGTCACCCGCACCGGCATGCCGACGACCACGTCCTCGGGCGGGCAGTCGACGATGTTGGCCATCATCCGCACGCCCTCGGCCAGGTCGACCAGCGCGACGACGTAGGGGCAGTCGTCCTCGGTGCGGCCGGGGCCGGGGCGGTGGTGGACGCTCGCCGCGTAGACGACACCCTCGCCGCTGGCCTCCCGCCACTCGTAGGGCCGGTCGGGGGCGAGCGGGTCGGCGTCCCGGGGGAACCACACGGGCCGGCCGGTCACCGTGCTCCACGGCAGCACCAGCCGGCGCTCGCGGGTGGCCTCCCAGAACGGGGCGCTCGCCTCGGTGACCGGCGGCTCGATGAGGTTGGCCGGGCTCACAGCACCTCCTCCGTGCCGAGCACGAGCGTGCCCATGGTCGACAGCACGCCGCCCGAGCCGTGGGCGACGGCGACCTTGGGGTCGTCGAGCTGGCGCTCGCCCGCCTCGCCCCGCAGCTGGCGGACGGCCTCGACGAGCAGGAACATGCCGTACATGCCGGGGTGGGTGTAGGAGAGGCCGCCCCCGTTGGTGTTCATCGGCAGCGACCCGCCAGGGCCGAGCTTGCCGTCCTCGACGAACGCCCCGCCCTCGCCCTTGGGGCAGAAGCCGAGGTCCTCGAGGTGCAGCAGGGCGGTGATCGTGAACGAGTCGTAGGCCATGAGCAGGTCGACGTCCTCGTGCTTGATCCCCGCCATCTCGAAGGCCGCCGGCCCCGACACCGCCCCGCCGGTGACGGTCAGGTCGGGCATCTCGCTGATCATCTGGTGGGTGCCGCCGGTGGCGGCGCCCAGCACGTAGACCGGCGGCTTGCGCAGGTCGCGGGCCCGCTCGGCCGAGGTGAGAACGAAGGCGCCGGCGCCGTCGGTGACGAGGCAGCAGTCGAGCAGGTGCAGCGGCGACACGACCATCGGCGAGTCCAGCACGTCGTCGACGGTGATCGGGTCGCGGTAGCGGGCCCGGGGGTTGAGGGCCGCCCAGCGCCGGGTGTCGACGGCGATCTGGGCCAGCTGCTCGGGCGTGGTGCCGTAGACGGCCATGTGCCGGCTGGCCGCCAGCGCGTAGCCGCCGATGGGCAGGCGCAGCCCGTAGGGCAGCTCCCACTCCAGCGCCGGGTTGGGGCCGGGCGGCATGCCCCGGCGGCCGGCGCCGGGGCGGCGGCGGTCGCTGCGGGGCGTCGCGGCGTAGACGCCGATCACCACGTCGCACAGGCCGGCGGCGATGGCGGCCGCGGCGTGCTCGACGTGCAGCTCGTAGCTGGAGCCGCCGACGAGCGTGCCGTCCAGGTAGCGGGGGCGGATGCCGAGGAACTCGGCCAGCCCGGCGGCCGAGCCGGCGTAGGCGACGCCGTCGACGTCGTCGAGGGTCAGCCCGGCGTCGGCCAGCGCCTCGTGGACCATGGCCGCCTCCAGGGCCCGGCCGTGGGTGTCCAGCTCGCCGGTGGGCGAGGCCGCGTCCGCGACGCCGACGAGGGCGGCGGCGCCGCGCAGGGTCCGCCGGCTCACGACCGGGCCCGGGCGCGGTCCTGCGCCACGGCGTCGTAGGCCTCGTAGTCGCTCGCCGTGTCGTCGGCGTGCTCGAACTCGAGCAGGCCGGCCTCGGCCCAGTGCCGGCGCAGGTAGCCGTCGTTGGCGTCGAGCAGGCCGAGCTTGCGGACGTTGGGCACGAGCTTGGCGAAGAAGCCCCGCATGAAGCCGGCGAACGGGTTGAGCTGCAGGCGCCCGGCCGCCTCCATGAGGGCGGGCGCGACGTCCTCGAAGCGCACGCCCATCCGCTCCCAGACCTCGGGCGTGCCGGAGCGGGCCCGGCTGCGCAGCGTGTTCTCGATGAGGAAGTCCTGGCGGTCCTTCAGCTCGGCCTCGGGCAGGTCGGCGTAGTACTCCGACAGGCTGATGACGCCGAAGGCGACGTGGCGGGCCTCGTCGGAGAGGACGTAGCGGAGCAGCTTGCGCAGCAGCGGCTCCTGCGTGACCCGCAGCATCGAGCCGAAGGCGGCCAGCGCCAGGCTCTCGATGACGATCTGCATGCCGAGGTAGGCGAAGTCCCACCGGCTGTCCTCGAGCAGGGCGGTGATCTGCCCCTCGAGGAACGGGCTCATCGGGTAGGCCTCGCCGAGCTTCTCGTGCAGGTAGCGGGCGAAGACCTCGGTGTGCCGGGCCTCGTCCATGGTCTGGGTCGCCGCGTAGTAGCGGGCGTCGATCCACGGCACGGTCTCGACGATCTTGGCCGCCGTCATCATGGCGCCCTGCTCACCGTGCATGAACTGGCTGAGCTGGGCCTTCAGGCTCTCGATGCCCAGCTGGGTGAGCTCGGCCTCGCCCCAGGAGGCGATGGGCGAGCCGTCGACCCGGCGGGCCTCGTCGGCCAGGCGCATGATCGGCGCGTCCCAGTCGATCAGCTCCTCGGGGTCGACCTCGGTGTCCCAGTCCAGCTCGGTGACGCTGTTCCACTGGGACGCCATCGCCTTGTTGTAGAGGGTGACGAGCTGGCCCCGGGAGCGCTCGTAGTTCCACAGGAAGATGCGCTGGGCGTGGTCGTTGACGAGCTTGACGGCCTCGTCGACCTCGGCCCGGTCGGGCAGCTCGGGGACCGTCTCGGTCATCGGGTCTCCTCCGGGTCGTCGGCGCGGGTCGGGTGGTCGGGTGCGGGCTGGGGGCGGCCGAAGCTGGCCACGATGCGCTCGACGAGCGAGCGCCAGGCGTCCTGGTCGGGCCCGGGCAGGCCGGAGCCCCGGTGCAGCAGCAGCCCGAGGTGCAGGATGCGGACGAGGAACAGCACGGCGTCGGGGTCGACGTCGTCGGCGACGGTGCCGTCGCGGCGGGCCTCCTCGACCAGCGGGGACATGTGGGCCAGGAACGCCTCGTTCGACTCGGCGACGGCGCGGGCGACCTCGGGCTCGCGGCGGGCGGTGACGTAGGCCTCGAGGCGCAGGGCCTCGGCGTCGGAGAGCGGGCGGTCGGTGCGGGAGATGCCCGCGGCGATGAGGTCGGCGACCCGCTCGATGCCCTCGGTGTCGTGGCGGGCGGCGTGGCGCCCGCGGCGCGCCATCCCCTCCCGCAGCAGGGCGTTTTTTGTGCGGAAACGCCCCTGCAGGGGCCCGGGGGGGCGGTACCTTTTTACACTCTATAACCCGCAGCCGAAAGAGAAAGAGGACATATACTGG
>PKRH01000185.1 GCA_017577565.1 Thermoanaerobacterales bacterium
CCTCCCAGGCGATCGGCGCCGACCTCACCGTCGCCCAGTCGATGCGCGTCCTGTTCATCGGCCAGCTCATCGGTCTGGTGAGCATGGTCCCCGGCGGGCTGGGGACCGCCGACGGCGCGTGGATCATCCAGCTCGCCCGGGCCGGCGTCCCGTCCGGCGCCGCCGCGGCGCTGGTCATGCTCTTCCGCATCTGCTTCTACGTCGTCCCCTGGCTGATCTCGCTGCTGGCGATCATCGTGGTGGCCGTCCTGCTGCGCACCGGGCGCCACGCCACCCGGCCGGTCGTGGCCGTCGCGCTGGGCATGGTGCTCGGCGGCGCGCTGGGCAACCTGATCGACCGCGCCGTCCGCGAGGGGGACGGGTTCCTCGGCGGCGGCGTCGTCGACTTCGTCGACCTGCAGTGGTGGCCGGTGTTCAACCTGGCCGACTCGGCCATCGTCGTCGGCGCGGCGCTGCTCTTCGGGGCCCAGTGGCGCGACGCCGGCGCCCCGGCCGCCACCGCCGACCGGGACGCCGACCCCGGCCCCCCGCCCGACGGCCCGGGCGCCGGCTCCGGCGACGACGCCGACCGGTGACGGCCCCCGCCGTGCGGGAGGTCGTGCCCCGCGCCCTCGACGGCCAGCGGCTCGACCGGGTCGTCGCCCTGGTCACCGGGCGCAGCCGGTCGGAGGCGGCCGAGCTGGTCGACGGCGGCGCCGTGCTGGTCGACGGGCGGCCGGTCACCGCGCGCACGCACCGGGTGGCCGAGGGCGAGACCCTGGAGATCACGGTCCCCGACGCCCCCGCCCCCGCCGGGCCGGCACCCGACCCCGCCGTGCCGGTCCCGGTCGTGTACGAGGACGCCGACCTGGTCGTGGTGGACAAGCCGGCGGGGCTCGTCGTCCACCCGGGCGCCGGGCGGGCCGAGGGGACGCTGGTCAACGGCCTGCTCGCCCGCTACCCGGAGATCGCCGGCGTGGGCCAGCCCGACCGGCCCGGCATCGTCCACCGCCTCGACCGGGGAACCTCGGGCCTGCTGCTCGTGGCCCGCACCCCCCGCGCCCACGAGGCCCTCGTGCGGCTGCTCGCCGGCCGCCAGGTCGAGCGCCGCTACCGCACGCTGGTGTGGGGCACGCCGTCGTCGGCCACCGGGGTGATCGACGCGCCCATCGGGCGCTCCCCCCGCGACCGCACCCGCATGGCCGTCACGGTCACCGGCAAGCCGGCCCGCACCCGCTACGAGGTCGTGCGCACCTACCACGACCCCGTCGAGGTCAGCGAGCTGGTCTGCCACCTGGAGACCGGCCGGACCCACCAGATCCGCGTCCACCTCGGCTCGATCGGTCACCGCGTCGTCGGGGACCGGCGCTACGGCGGCGACCGCCAGTCGCTGCCGCTCGACCGCCCGTTCCTGCACGCCGAGCACCTCGCCCTCGACCACCCGGTCACCGGCGAGCGGCTGGCCTTCACGTCCCCGCTGCCCGAGGACCTGGCCGCGGTGCTGGCCCGGCTGCGCTGAGCCCGGGCCTCAGCCGGCCCGGTCGGCGTCCTCGACGGAGGGCCACTCGCGCTCGCCCCGGGCCATCTCGGCGATGTCCTCGAGGGTCAGCGCGTCGAGGTGCCGGCGCATGTGCTCGCTCAGGGCGCCCCAGATGGCGAGGAGCACGCACTGGCCCTCGTGGTCGCAGGCGCCGTCCTGGTGGGGCTCGCCGAAGTCGCCCACGGCGATCGGCCCGTCGACGGCGCTGACGATGTCGCCGAGGGTGATGTCGGCCGGCTTGCGGGCCAGGACGTAGCCGCCCCCGACGCCCCGCTTCGAGCGGACGAGGCCCGCGCCCTTGAGCGCCAGCAGGATCTGCTCGAGGTAGGGCTGCGGCAGGCCCGTGCGCTCGGCGATGTCGCGCACCGAGGTGGGGCCGCTCTCGTCGGCGTGGAGCGCCAGCGAGAGCAGGGCCCGGCTGGCGTAGTCACCTCGGGTCGACACCTTCACGGGCCCAACTGTACGGGGTCCGGCGGCCGGGACCCGGGGGTGTGGTTTCTTCCGGTGCCGCGGCGGTTAGCGTTGGCCCGGAGAAGAGGCCAGAGGTGGACCGACTCGTACTTCCCGACTATGACGGGCCCTGCATCACGAACGTCGTCCCGTCGCTGCTCACGACGCCCGACGACGCGCCCGACTGGCTGCCGGAGCCGGCGGTCGGCGCCCGGCAGGTGGTGCTCTTCGTCGTCGACGGGCTGGGGTGGGAGCAGCTCCAGGCCCGTCTCTCGCTGACGCCGACCCTCGCCGCGATGGTCGGCGGGCCGATCACGACGGTCGTGCCCTCGACCACGGCGACGGCGCTGACGTCGCTCACGACCGGCCTCCCGCCCGGCGAGCACGGCGTCGTCGGCTACCGCATGGCGGTGCACGGCGAGGTGCTGAACGTGCTGCGGTGGTCGACCGCGGCCGGTGACGCCCGCCAGAGCATCCCGCCGTCGAAGCTGCAGCCGACGCCGCCGTTCCTCGGCGAGCGCCCGCCGGTCGTGACCCGGGCCGAGTACCGGCAGTCGGGCTTCACCGGCGCCCACCTCGACCCGGCCCGCTACTGGGGCTACCGCACGCTGTCGACGATGGTGACCGAGGTCGACCGGCTGCTCCGGTCGTCCGAGCCGTTCGTCTACGCCTACTACGACGGGCTCGACAAGGTGGCCCACGAGTACGGGCTCGGCGAGCACTACGACGCCGAGCTGGTGTGGGTCGACCACACGGTCGGCCGGCTGGTCGACGTCCTGCGGCCCGGTGCCGCCCTGGTGATCACCGCCGACCACGGGCAGGTCGAGGTCGGCGCCAACGTGCTGCCCCTGGCCGACGAGGTCCTGGAGCTGTGCTCGATGCAGTCGGGCGAGGGCCGGTTCCGGTGGCTGCACGCCCGGCCGGGCCGGGCCGCCGAGCTGCTCGAGGCGGCCCGGGCCCACCACGGCGACGACGCCTGGGTCGTGTCCCGCAACCAGGTGGTCGACGAGCGGTGGCTGGGGCCGGTGGTCACCGAGGCGGCGGCGTCCCGGCTCGGGGACGTGGCCGTCGTCGCCAAGCGCGACGTGGCCTTCCACGACCCGCTCGACACCGGGCCCTACGAGCTCGTCGGCCGCCACGGGTCGGTCACGTCGGCCGAGATGCTGGTGCCGCTGCTGGGAACCGCGCGCTGACCCGCCCGGGAGGGTGGGGGACGCCCGTGGACGTGGCAGGATGGCCCCATGTCGTCAGGCGAAGAGACCCCGCACGGCGCGCCGGCACCGGCCCCCGGCGCGTCGCAGGTCGAGCACCCGGAGGTCGTGCGCCCCGGTGACAAGGACGGTGCGGGCGGCGACACGCCCGCCACCGAGGCCGTCGAGCACCCGGCCAAGGTGATGCGGATCGGGTCGATGGTCAAGCTGCTCCTCGAGGAGGTGCGGCAGTCCGACGACACCCTGGACGAGCCCAGCCGCGACCGGCTCCGCGAGATCTACGAGACGTCGGTCAGCGAGCTGGCCTCGGCCCTCTCGCCCGACCTGCAGGAGGAGCTGCGGCGGCTCGCCCACCCGTTCGCCGGCCCGGAGGCGCCGAGCGGCGCCGAGCTCCGCATCGCCAAGGCCCAGCTGGTCGGCTGGCTGGAGGGGCTCTTCCACGGCATCCAGGCGACGCTGTTCGCCCAGCAGATGGCCGCCCGCCAGCAGCTCGAGGACATGCGCCGGCGCCTGCCGCCCGGTGGTCGCCCGCCCGGGTCCGACGCCGAGGCCCGACCCGGCACCTACCTCTGACCCGCGCCGGCCGGGCCGCCGCGAGCGCTGCGTAGCGGCTGCGTCACCCCTCGTGAACAGGGGCGACAGCCCGACAGGCCGCCCCGTAGGCTTGGCTCGATGGGGCAGGGCACGAGTGGCCGGTCCGCCGACTGGGGTGCTGGGAGCGTGCGCATCGCGCTGCTGGGTGGTGCCGCGGCGATCGTCGTCGCGGTCGCCGTCGCCCTCGTGCTCGCCGGCGTCACCAGCGGCGAGGTCGCCGCGACCGTGCTCTTCCTGCCGGTCTTCGCCGCCGGGTTCCTCGGCGGCCGGCCGGCGGGGTACGGGGCGGCGGTGCTGGCCACCGCCGCCTACGTCGCGCTGCGCCGGGCCGACCTGGCCGACGCGGGGGCACCGCAGGCCGCCGCGCTGGTGGTGACCCGGGCCGTCGCCTACGGCGTCGCCGCCCACGCCGGGCACCGGGCCCGGGCGCTGGTGCCCGCCACCGACGGGGCGGCCGCCACCCGCGAGCGGCCCGCCGCCGGCCAGGGGCGCCGCCCGCGGCCGGCG
>PKRH01000186.1 GCA_017577565.1 Thermoanaerobacterales bacterium
GCTCCGCACCCGGCGCGCCGTCGGGGTCGGCCGGCCGCGCCCCGTCCGGCGGCGGGGTGGGCGCGGGGCCGGTCACGCCGCCCTCCGGGGCCTGGACCCGGGCCTGCCGCACCGACCGCCGGCGCAGGACCCGGTCGCGCAGGCCCCACCAGGTGACGAGCGACATCGCCTCGCCGATGATGTGCCACGACATCTTCGACTCGCCGCGGACGCGGTCGTTGAAGGTGATCGGCACCTCGACGATGCGGGCGCCCAGCCGCTGGGCCCGGTACGACAGCTCGAGCTGGAAGCCGTAGCCGGTCGCCTTCGTGGCGCCGGTCTCGACGGCCCGCAGGATGTCGGCCCGGTAGGCGCGGAACCCGGCCGTGGCGTCGCGCACGCCGAGGCCGAGCACCGTCGACGCGTAGAGGTTGCCGGCCCGGGACAGGAGCTGGCGCACGAGCGGCCAGTTGGCGGTGGCGCCGCCGGGCACGTAGCGGGAGCCGATGGCGACGTCCGCCCCCTTGCGCACCTCCTCGAGCAGCGCCGGCAGGCGGTCCGGCGGGTGGGACAGGTCGGCGTCCATCTGGACGATGACGTCGTAGCCCCGCTCGAACGCGTGCTTGAACCCGGCTCGGTAGGCGCCGCCGAGGCCCCCCTTGCCGGGCCGGTCGAGCACCTCGATGTGGCCCAGCCGCTCGGCCGCCGCCCGCGCCAGGTCCGCCGTGCCGTCCGGGCTCGCGTCGTCGACGACCAGGATGTCGACCTCGGGGGCCACGGCCCGGACCTGGCCGAGCACGTCCTCGATGTTCTCGGCCTCGCAGTAGGTCGGGATGATGACGAGCGTTCTCATGTCGGACCCCAGGCGTCGAGCGGTCGGCCAACCGTAGCCCGCGCCCCACCGTCCCGTCCTCGATCACCACCGAGCGCGGCGGCTGCCGGGCGGCACCCGGCCGGGCGGGCGAGCGGGGGACGGGGGCGGCGCTCACGCGCCACCCTCGCCGTCGTCGCAACGGACGTAGAGCTCGAAGATCGGGCGGCCCGGGCCGGCGGCGAAGGAGTTGTCGCCGTAGTCGTCGTACATGCAGAACAGCTCGTCGAGCACCCGGTTGGGCTCCTCCGAGCCGCGCTCCATCGACGAGTTCGGCTCGTGCCAGTTGTCGTACATCGTCGAGAGGATGACGACGTCGGCCTCCCGCAGCTCGTCGGCCAGGCCCGAGTCCGGGGCGTTGGCCACGCCCGGGTCCATCTCGATGTAGCGGGTGCCCGGCTCGAGCTGGGGGAGCAGGTAGTAGAGGTAGGACTCGCTGTAGGGCGTGACGGCGAGGTCGCCGGGGCCCACGATCAGCCGGTCGCCCGGCTCGGTCAGCCGCTCGATGTCGGCGAACATCTCCTCGGCCGCCACGGCGACGTCGGCCCGCCCGTAGTAGAAGCTCCGGCCCCGGTGGTCGACGGAGTAGAACTCCCGCCGGTAGTCGAAGCTCTGCCCCACGTAGTCGGCGTACCACCGGTAGGTGAAGTGGGGGAAGAGCAGCATCGCGGCGAACGGCGCCCACACGACCGTCCGGGCCACCAGCGGCCGAGCCCCCGCCAGCCGTGACGCCTCGGCCAGGAAGGCCGGCAGGAGGCCGAGGGTCACGCAGCCCACCCACGACATGTGGGCGGTGTCGGCCCGTTGCACGGTCTGGGGCAGGATGCCGACCGCGAACAGGGCGAGGGCGACCAGGCGCCAGCCGTGCGGGCTGCCCCGGCGCTTGGCCCACAGCGCGATGGCGAGCAGCGCGGCGGCCGCGGCGAAGACCGTGCAGCAGAACAGGAAGATCTGCATCGGCTGCTCGGCCGCCGGCAGCGGCCACGGGAACTTCCGGAACGCGAAGGCCCGGTTGAGGAAGCTGGCGTAGTCGTCGCGCGGCGGCGGGAACGGCAGGCTCCGGCCGTCGCGCAGCTCGAACACCGGCTCGAGGACCATGCCCCGGACGGCGTTGCCCGGGCCGGCCATCGCCAGGTGGACGAGGTAGGGGCTGACGCCGATCGCGGCGCCGACGGCGAGGCGCACCCGCCCCCGGCGGTCGAGCGCCCAGAGGAACAGCGCGCCGAGTGCCAGGCCGAGCGCCACGACGAGGTCGGGCCGGTAGAGCAGCGCCGCGCCCGCCAGCAGGCCCGCGCCCGTCAGCAGCCGGCCCGACCGCTCGACGTCCAGCGCCCGGGTGGCGAGCGCGACCGCCCACAGGCCGAGGGCGACGCCGCCCACCCAGGCCAGGGCGGTCACCCCGATCGGCGGGATGATGACGACGGCGGTGACCGTCCCGCACAGCGCCGCGACGTACCGGCCCCACCGCCAGCCGATGGCGGTCGTGGCGCTGATGACGCCGACGAGCTGCAGGAAGCCGACCACCCGCTCGGTCCACATCGACACGCCGAAGACCTTGAAGAAGCCGGCGATCACCCACAGGCTCCCCGGCCCGTAGAGGTGGAGGAAGTCGCGGTTCGGGACGTCCCCCTCGAGCAGGCGCTCGGGGAAGACGATCATGAACCCCTCCTCCATGGGCGGCCCCGGGGCCCGGAAGACACCCCGGAGGGGGAGGGCGACGGCGACGCCGACGACGACCGTGGGCACGACCCAGGGGTTGTCCCGCAGCCACCGCCGGATCCCGCCGGGGCGGCCCGCCCGACCACCGCCGTCCGCCGCGTCGCCGGGCCCGTCGTCGCCGGCCGGGGTCCCCTCGTCACCCGCCGCCGGCGGCCTCACCGTGCCGGTGCCCACCGCGCGGCCCTCCTCGCCGGCGTCGGTCCCGGGTGCCGGGCCCGCCTCGGGCGGGGCGGCACCGGCGTCGGGCGCGCCGGTGCCCGGATCGGGCCGCTCGTCGGGGGCCATCAGGCGGCCACCTCCGCGGGGAGGCCGACCGGGCGCCATCCGGCGAACATCCGCCGGCGGGGGTCCTTGAACGACAGGGCGGGCCGCTCGACCAGCAGGTACGAGAGCCCCGCCGCGACGACGCTGCCGGCGACCGTGACGACCAGCGCGGTCGGCAGCGACCCGGTGAACACCGGCAGGCCGCGGACGTCGCGGTAGATCTCGAACACCCCCTCGTGCCAGAGGTAGATCCCGTAGGAGACCAGCCCCAGCGTGACCATCGGCCGGCTCGCCAGCCAGCGCAGCGACCGGGGAAGCGTCGCGCCTGCGAGGGCCACCGGCAAGACGAGCAGGAAGCCGACGCCGGCGTAGAGCAGCTCCTTGGCCATCGACGTGCCGGGCTCGCTCGCCCCGACCTGGAACCCGAGGTCGAGCTGGGTCGACACCGCCCAGAAGCACGCCGCCGCGCCGGCCCAGCAGACCAGCGGGTGGCGGCGGGCCCACTCGAGCGCGGCGAGCGGCCGGTCCCGGCGCGCCGACCACTCGACGGCGAGCGCCAGCGCCATGCCCGGCACGAACATGTGGAAGTTGGCGGGCAGCCAGTGGACCCGGGGGTCGATGACCCCCTGGGTGACGTCGCTCGTGTCGACCGTGTGCACCCAGTAGCGGAACGCGAGGGCGCCGGCGGCCGCGGCCGTGAGCACGAGCGCCTCCACCCGGACCGCCCGCCGCGCCGCCAGCCGCCGCGCCAGCCAGGCGGCCCCGGCCGCCCACAGGGGCAGGAGCAGGTAGAACGCGACCTCGTTGGTGAGCGTCCACGCCTGCTGGAGCCCGCCGAGGGCGGTGTGCTCCGAGTAGCTCTGCAGCAGGCCGTAGAACACGACGAAGTCCCACAGGCCCTGCACCTCGTCCCGGCCCCGCACGTCGAGGCCGACGGCCAGCACGGTGAGCGCCAGCCAGTAGGCGGGGTAGATGCGCAGGAAGCGGTTGCGCAGGTAGGGCCGGACGGCGGGCCCCGCCCGGCCGTCGAGCCGGCGGGCGACGAAGGGGCGGTAGAGGAGGAAGCCCGACAGCACGAAGAACAGGGCGACGCCGACGTCGAGGCGGGCCAGGTAGTGGCCGCGGGGGTCGGTGGTGGTGAAGCCGACCTTCAGCGCCACGTGGGTGACGAGCACGCCCAGGGCGGCGACGGCCCGCAGCCCGTCGAACCCGGCGTACCGGCCGCCGGTCGACGAGCCGAGGCCGCCCGGGTCGTCGCCCGCGCCGTTGCCCTCGGGCGCCCCGGGCGCGGGCGCCGCCGCGGTGCCGGCCCGCCGGCGGGCGCGCCACCGGGCGAGGCGGCGCTGGGC
>PKRH01000187.1 GCA_017577565.1 Thermoanaerobacterales bacterium
CCTGGGGGCTCCACCCGGCGCATGCCCCGGTGGCCGGGCCCGGCCCGCCGCGGGTGGGGCGGGGCGGCGCTCGCCGCGGCGTGCCTGGGCCTGGCGGGGTGGGCGGTGGGGGCCGGTGACGGGGGCGGGCGGGCGCGGTCAACCGGGACGGAGGCCGCGCCCACGAGGGGGCCCCCGCCGACGTCGCCGCCGCCGGCCCCGCCGGCGACCACCGAGCCGGTGGCGCTGCCGGTGCCCGAGCCGCCGCCGGCCGACCCCTACGCCCCGACGCCCGAGGTCGTCCACGGCACGCTCGCCCTGCCCACCCTCGGGGTGTCGCAACCGCTGTACGAGGGGGTCACCCTCACCGCCATCGACCGGGGGCCGAGCCACTGGCCGGGCACGGCGATGCCGGGCGAGGTCGGCAACGTCGTCGTCGCCGGGCACCGCACGACGTTCACCCGGCCCTTCCACGACCTCGACCGGCTGCGGCCCGGCGACCCGCTCGTGTTCACGATGGAGGACGGCACGACCTGGACCTACGAGCTGGTCGGCCTGTCGATCGTCGACCCCGACGCCCTGGAGATCCTCACCCAGACGAACGAGCGCACGGCCACGCTCTTCGCCTGCCACCCCAAGGGCTCGGCCGCCCAGCGCATCGTCGCCCACTTCCGCCTGGCCGAGCCCGCCCCCGGCTGACGGGCGCCCGGCCGCCCGCGCCGGCGGGCCCCGCACCCTCCCCCGGTCCCGGCGTCCCCCGCCCCCGCAGCGGCACCTCACGGACGCCGGACGCCGCCGTGACGCACCGGGCGGCCGAGGGCCGTGCCCTGTGTGACGTCGGGGACGGCGTGCGATGATCGGCACCGTCATGCGCCGGCTCGTCACCGCTCTCGCCTGCCTGGGCTCGGGGTTGCTCGTCGCGGCCGCACTGCCCCCGTGGGGCTGGTGGCCGCTCGCCTTCGCCGGGCTCGTCGCGCTCGACCGGCTGATCGCCGACCGGCCCCGCGGGTCCCGCTTCCGCCGGGGCGCGGTGGCGGGCGTCGGCCTCTACGTGCCGTCGCTCGCCTGGATGATCGACATGACCGTGCCCGGCTACGCCATCGCCGCGCTCGCCTACGCGGCGCTGCTCGGCGTGGCGGCGGCCCTCGTCCCCGCCCGGGCGCCGGCCCGCTGGATCGGCCTGCCGGGCGCCGTCGCCGTGGTCGAGCTGCTGCGCTGGTCGTGGCCCTTCGGCGGCGTCCCGCTCTCCAGCCTCGCCGTCGGCCAGGTCGCCGGCCCGCTCGCCCCGGTCCTGCGCCTGGGCGGCGCGCTGCTGCTCGTCGAGGTCACCGTCGTCGCCGCCGTCGCCCTCGCCGCGGCGCTGTCCCGCCGGTGGCGGGCGGCCGCGGTCGCCGGCGCCCTGGTCGTGGCGGTGACCGGGCTGGCCATGGCCCTGCCCCGGGCGGAGACGGTCGGCGAGCTGCGCATCGCGCTGGTCCAGGGCGGCGGACCCCAGGGCACCCGGGCCCGGAACACCGACGAGCGCGAGGTCTTCGAGCGCCACCTGGTCGCCAGCGAGGACGTCGACCCCGGCGTCGACCTCGTCGTCTGGCCCGAGGACGTCGTCGACATCCCGTCGCTCGAGTCCGCCCGCGAGCACGACGAGCTGGTCGACCTCGCCCGGCGCGTCGACGCCACGCTGATCGCCGGCGTCGTGGAGGACGCCGGCGACGAGCACTTCCGCAACGCCGCCGTCGCCTTCGCCCCCGACGGGGAGATCGTCGACCGCTACGAGAAGGTCCACCGGGTCCCCTTCGGCGAGTACGTGCCGCTCCGCCCGCTGATCGAGCCGTTCGGGGGCGAGGACCTCACCGCCCGCGACGCCCTCGTCGGCGAGGGGCCGGCCTACCTGGACACGCCGGCCGGCCGGCTGAGCGTCGTCATCTCGTGGGAGGTGTTCTTCGGCGACCGGGTGCGCGAGGGCGTCGAGGCCGGCGCCGGGGTGGTGCTGAACCCCACGAACGGCTCGTCGTTCACCGGCACGCTGGTGCAGACCCAGCAGGTGGCGACGTCCCGCATGCGGGCCATCGAGAGCGACCGGTGGGTCGGGCAGGTCGCGCCCACCGGCTTCAGCGCGATCATCGACCCCGACGGCCACGTGCACCAGCGCACCGGGGTCTCCGAGCAGGCCGTGCTGCACGGCACCGTCGAGGTGCGGGAGGGCACGACGCCCTACACCCGCCTCGGGCTGGCGCCGGCGCTCGGCGGCGCCGCCCTCAGCCTGGGCCTGGCCCGGCTGCTCGACCGCCGCCGGCGGGCGTCAGACCTCGAGGATCACGGTGACCGGCCCGTCGTTGACGAGGGCAACGCGCATGTCGGCTCGGAAGCGCCCGGTCGCGACCTCAGCCCCGAGCCCACGTAGCTCCTCGACGACCGCGTCGACGAGCGGCTCGGCGTGCTCGGGGCGGGCCGCCGCGATCCAGCTGGGCCGCCGCCCCCGGCTGGTGTCGCCGTAGAGCGTGAACTGGCTGACCACGAGGATCGCCCCGCCGACCTCGGAGATCGACCGGTTCATGACGCCCCGGTCGTCGTCGAGGACGCGCAGGCCCCACAGCTTGGTCGCCAGCTTCCGGGCCTGCTCGACCCCGTCGTCGTGGGTCACGCCGACGAAGGCGCACAGCCCGGGTCCGATCTCGCCGACGACCTCGCCGTCGACGGTCACCCGGGCCTCGGTCACCCGTTGCACGACTGCTCGCATGGGCACCACGGTGGCACGCCGCGTGGGGGCGCTCGCCCCCCAGGGCGGTGACTGGTTACATTCCGCAGTCGAGCCAGAGCTGGGGTGACACGACGATGCGCTACTGCGTGGGGATCGACCTCGGCGCGGTCTCGTGCACGGCGGCCGTTCGCCACGGGCACGACATCACGCCGGGGGTGCTGGGCGAGGCGGGGGAGGCGGCCATGCCCGCGGTGGCCCTGCCCCGGGCCGACGGCAGCGTCCTGACCGGCGAGGAGGCCGACCGCCGGAGCCCGTACGAGCCGGGCCTCGTGGCCCGCATGGTGACGGCCCGGCTCGCCGACCCCGAGCCGATCGTCGTCGACGGGTGGCCCTGCGATCCCCTCCACCTCACCGAGGAGCTGCTGCGCACGGCGCTCGACCGGCTCGCCCCCCACCCCGGCGCCCGGCCCGACCAGCTCGTCGTCACCTACCCCCTGCGCCCCGGCGACGCCTCCGAGCCCGTGCTGGCGGCCGCCGCCGAGCGGGTCGTGGGCCCGGCGGTCACGCTCATCCCGGCGCCCGTCGCGGCGGTCGCCAAGCTGGCCGACGACCGCGACCTCGGCGACGAGGCGCTCGTCGCCGTCCTCGACGTCGGCGGCTCCAGCGTCGACGCCACGCTCGTGCGCCGCACCCCCGAGGCGCTCGACCTGGTCGGCGATCCCGTCAGCCGCACCGACCTCGGCGGCGTCGACCTCGACGCCGTCGTGCTCGCCCTGGTGGAGAACGCCATCGGCGACATCACCTCGGTCGTCACCCCGGGCGACTACGCGGCCATGGTGGCGCTGCGCCGGGTGCGGGCCTCGTGCCGGGCGGCCAAGGAGCGGCTCTCGACCGAGCCGGCGGCCGTCGTCGAGGTCGCCCTGCCCCACGCCCGGGGCCGGGTCGAGATCACCCGCGAGGCCTTCGAGGAGGCGGCGGCGCCCGCCCTGTCCGACGCCACCGACGTCCTG
Organism: Thermoanaerobacterales bacterium; assembly: GCA_017577565.1. Taxonomy (GTDB): domain Bacteria; phylum Actinomycetota; class Acidimicrobiia; order Acidimicrobiales; family VFJN01; genus ZC4RG19. The sequence goes on from PKRH01000187.1 coordinate 3,688, forward strand.
CTCTCGGCCATCAGCGACGCCGGCCTGCTGCCGGCCGACCTGTCCCTCGTCCTGCTGACCGGCGGCTCCTCGCGCATCCCGCTGCTGCGCCGGATGGTCGCCGAGCGGACCGGCCTGCCCGTCGCCGGCGACGAGGCGCCGGAGCTGACGGTGGCCCTGGGGGCGGCCCTCTTCGCGGATGCCGGCGCGGCCGGCGACGACCGCGACGGCCCGGATGCGGCCGCCGCCGGGGCGGCGGGCGCCCTGGCCGCGCTCGCCGAGCCCTCGGCGGCCGGGGCCGACCCGGACGCCACCGTCGCGGCGCCGCCCGCGGTCGGGTGGGCCGGGCCGCCGACCGGCGATCTGCCCGCCCCGGCCGGCGACGGGGCCGGCGCGCCCTGGGACCGGCCGGCGGCGAGCACGGGCGAGC
>PKRH01000188.1 GCA_017577565.1 Thermoanaerobacterales bacterium
TGGTGGCGGGGGTGGGATTTGAACCCACGACCTTCGGGTTATGAGCCCGACGAGCTACCAGACTGCTCCACCCCGCGTCGTTCGGGACCAACAAGATAGCGCCCCATGCCCTCTGCGCCAACTTCGCGCAGGGCGCTCGGGCCGCCACTCACGCCGGCGCCGTGGTCGTGGTGTCGCCGATGCCGTCGCCGTCGTTGCCCTCCAGCAGGTCGATCGCCTGGCTGACCAGGGACTCCGCCTCCTGGATCCGCTCCTGGTAGGTGGCCAGGTCGCCCGCCCGCAGGGCCTCGTCGGCCTGGTCGAACAGGTCGTCGGCCTCGGCCAGCAGCTCGGCCGCCTCCTCGGCCGCCGTGTCGAGGTCGCCGGTCCCCTCCTCGCCCTCGGGCGGCGCCTCCCCCTCCTCGGTGGCGGGCTCGTCCGGCTGCTCCTGGGTGACCGCCCGCTCGCCGAACAGCGCGGTCAGCGCCTCGGCCAGCGTGTTCTCGATCACCACCTCCTGGCCGAAGTTGACGATGACCCGCTGCAGCTGCGGCACCTGGCGGGTCTGGTCCTCGGCCACCACGTAGAACGGCTGCACGTACAGGAGCGCGCCGTTGATCGGGACCAGCAGCATGTTCCCGTACCGGACCTCGGAGCCGCCGCGGCCGAGCAGGTTCTCGAGCTCGGACACCGTCTCGTCGGCGCCGATCGTCGCCGCGGCGATGCCGGGCCCGTCGGGCAGGTCGGTCGAGGACATCTCGTAGACGACCAGCTCGCCGTAGTGGTCGCCGTCCATCCGGGCCGCCATGAACGCCGTGAGGAGCTGGCTGCGGTCGTCCTCGCTGTAGGGGACGAACGGCCGCATCATCACCATCTCGGGCTCCTCGGCCATGCTGGTGCCGTCGTCCTCGGGCAGCTGCAGCACCTGGTAGTAGGGCGCGATGCGGGCCGCCCGCACCTCGCCGGTGGCCTGGCCCTGCTCGTCGGTCACCGGCGTCGTCGGGTCGGCCCCGGCCGTGCCCGGGTCGCGGGCCACCCGCCAGGCGTCCTCCTGCGTGTAGAACTCGTCCGGGTCCTGCAGGTGGTAGCGGCCGTAGGTGGTCGTCTGCAGCCGGAACAGGTCCTCCGGGTAGCGCAGGTGGGCCCGCAGCTCGTCCGGCATCTCGTCGTCCGACGTGAACAGGTCGGGGAACGCCTCGGCGTAGGCCTCGACGATCGGGTCGTCCACACCCTCGAGCCGGTAGAAGGTCACCGTGCCGTCGTAGGCGTCGACGGTGGCCTTCACCGAGTTGCGCACGTAGTTGAGGTCGTGCCGCAGCCCGCTGTCGGCCGGGAGCTGGTCGGTGTCGGCCTGCTGGGCGTAGGGGTAGCGGGAGGTCGTCGTGTAGAGGTCGACCACCCACAGCACCCGGCCGTCGATCACGACCGGGTAGGGGTCGGCGTCGGCGTGCAGGAACGGCGCCAGGGTCTGCACCCGGTGGACGACGTCGCGGTGGAAGATCACCCGCGACTCGTCGGTCATGAAGTCGGAGATCAGCGGGTTGAGGTCGCCGAACCGCAGCGCGAACGCGGCCCGCCGGACGATCGAGTTGACCGGGACGCCGTCCGCGCCCTCGTAGCGGTTGCGGCGGGTGGTGTCCTCGTCCTGGAAGTCGATCTCGTCGCGGTTGGTGCCGACGACGATGTAGCCGTCGAGGTCCTCGCCGAAGTAGATGCGGGGCTGGTCGAGCGTGAAGCCCGACGCCTCGAGCACCTCGTCGACGACCGGCGGCACGTCCCCCACCAGGAACTCGGGGTCGGTGCCCTGCGAGGCGTTCGACGGCGCCAGCACGATGCCGTAGCCGTGCGTGTAGGCCAGGTGCGACGCCTCCCACGAGTCGCCCGGCACCCCGCTGGTGTTGATGGTGCGGGCGCCGATGTTGACCTGGGTGAGCCGGCCGTCGATGACGTAGCGGTCGACGTCGATGTCGTTGATGCCGTAGTAGTTCCGGACCCGCTGCAGCTGCTCGAACGCCTGCCCGGCCAGGCTGCCGGCCGGGTCCCACAGCCGGATGTTGAGGATCGTCGGCTCGGCGCCGGCCAGGGTGACCTCGTCGGGGTCGGTCTCGGGGGTGAAGCGCTGGACGGTGACGTCCCGCAGCCCCATGGCGTCGAGCGTGGCCTCGATGTTGCGCTCGATGTACGGGCGCTCCTTGGCCGACTCGTTGGGCCGAACCTGGAAGTTCTGCACGTACTGCGGGTAGATGCCGCCGGCCACGACGGCGACGAACACCCACAGGCCCACGGCCAGCACCGGCAGCGTCCAGCCCCGCCGGAAGATGTTGGCGACGAACAGGACCGCGGCGGCCAGCGAGATCAGCACCAGCAGGTTGAGCGCGGGCAGCTGGGCGTGGACGTCGGTGTAGCCGGCGCCGTCGACGACGCCCCGGGTCGACCCCGTCAGCTCGAACCGCTGCAGCCAGTAGTCGGCGCACTTCACCAGCGCCAGCGCGGCCAGCAGCAGCGACAGGTGGGCCTTGACCTGGGGCGTCACCCGGGGGCCCGGCGGCTGCACCCGGATGCCCCCGTTGAGGTAGTGGGCGACCGTCGTGACGATCAGGACGATCAGCAGCGAGGCGAACAGCCAGTCGACGACGAAGCCGAGGAACGGCAGCCGGAAGACGTAGAAGCCGACGTCCTGGTGGAACTGGGGGTCCTCGACGCCGAAGTCGCCGCCGTGGAGGAACAGGAGCCACGAGTTCCACTCGGCGGACACGCCCGAGCCGGCGATGAGGGCGAGCACCAGCGCCACGATCGTGCGCACCCAGCCCGTGCGGCCGGAGACCAGGTCGTGGTAGCGCTCGAGCAGCTCGTCCTCGGGACCGGCGACCCGGTAGGGCGGCGCCAGGCGGTCGGCGATGAACAGGTTGGCCCAGGCCAGGGCGAAGAAGACGGCGATGAACAGCAGCGCCAGCACGACCTTGGCGCCGAGCACGCCCCGCCACACGCCGGTCTGGTCGAGCGAGTCGAACCACAGGTAGTCCGTGTAGAAGCGGGCGATGCCCCGCAGCGACGTCAGCAGGACGAACGCTGCGACGACGGCGACGATGAGAACGGTCCGCCCCCGCCGCGCGCCGCGACCCGACCGGCGTCGGCGGCGGGGCAGATCGTCAGGGGCGCGCATGGGCGCCGAGCCTACTGACCGCCCGACGGGGCCCGGGACCGCCGGCGGCGGATCGTGACCTCCCCGGCCGCGGCGACCCGGCCCCCGCTCACCCCGACCCGACCAGCTCGGACGGCACGGCCAGGCAGCGGCAGCCCCGGTGCGCGGGCGCGCCGCGGTCGCCGGTCGGGAACGGCGTGCCGCGGGCGACCTCGCCGGCCAGGCGGTTGTCGTCGCAGTCCGGGCAGTGCTCGCACGACGGGTCGACCAGCCACCGCAGCCGGGTGCCGGGCGGCGCCGCCTCGACGACCCCCAGGCCGTGGGCGGCGACGGCGTAGTGGCGCACGGCCTCGCCGATCTGGTTGCCCTTCCACTCCCGGTAGAGGGCCCGCAGCCGCTCGGTCACCTCGTCGAGGTCGCCGTCGCAGTCGTCGAACGTGGCGCTGATGCGCTGCCGCAGCTGGTCGACGAGCACCTGGCCCATCTCCGCCGCCAGGGCGTCGATGCCGGGCGCGCTCCCGCCCACCAGCGCCGCGCCCTTGGCGGCGGCCTCGGCCAGGTGGGGGCTGGCCGCCTCGGCGTAGCGGTCGGCGTGGACGTCGGCGGCCGGCAGCACGTCGTCGAACTCGACGGTGCCGCCCCGGCGCAGCCGGTCGAGGACCTCGTTCTGCTCGTCGGCCAGCACCCGCTTGAGGTGGCGGTTGAGCTCGCGCTCGACGGTGGCCAGCACCGTGTCGCGCTCCCCGAGGAGCCGGGCGGCGGGGTCGGCGGGCTCGTCCGCGCCCTCCGGCTCGGCCCCCTCGGCCTCGGCGCCGGCGACCGGGGCGGCGGTCACGGCGGCGTCGGGGGCCGCCGACTCGGCGACCCGGTCCGCCTCGGCGGCGGTCGCCGGGCCCGCGGCCGGGCCGTCGACCTCGGCCTCCGCCGTGGCCCCGGCCTCGTCGTCCCGCACGGC
>PKRH01000189.1 GCA_017577565.1 Thermoanaerobacterales bacterium
CGGTGCCAGGGGATTTTTATAAAAGCACGGGGGCCGGTCCCCCGCGTCCGGCCCCCTCCGGGAGGCCCCGGCCTTGGCAGCGCGCCACAGGCCGTCGGGCTCCCCCAGGGCGCGGCCGCGGACCCAACACGGCGGTGGGGTTCGCTCGGCGGCAGGGAGGTGTACGGCCACACCGGCGGCCGGGTCGAACCCCAGACTCCGCTGGTCGCCGACGGTGAGCAGGACGTCACCCTCGACGCCCTCGGGTATGCGCACACGCCAGCGCTCGCCTGCGTCGGACGGCGTCAGGGCCGCCTGGGCGCGTGGTCGCGGACCGGTCGACCACACGCGGAGGAGGGGTGGTGTCGCCGGCGACCGCGGGCACAGGTACAGGTCGCGGCCGTCGACCTCGATGTCGCAGCCGGCGAGCGTCCGAAGCGGCGGTGGGTGTGGTTCGCGCTGGACGACGACGTCCGGGGCAGGGCCTGCGGACGGGGCGACGGCGTCCTCCTCGCCGCGATCGTCGTGGATCGCCCCCTCGACGTCGTCCTCCTCGGCGAGCGCGAGCGGCCGGAAGACGTGCCCGCGGCGAGCGATCTCGAGCAACCAGGCGACCAGGTCGAGGAGTGGTGCCGGGGCGAGCCTCGCCGCCTCCGCGACGGCGTTGCCGGCGTCGGCCTGGCCGCCGGCGAGGGCCAGGACCTGGTAGGCGAGGGCGGCGGGGAAGACGTCGAGGCCGCGCACCGAGCGCCGCCGAGGCTGGCACGCGTGCAGCCAGTCGGTCACCTTCTGGTCGGTCAGCCGGTCAACGGGCGGGAGCCGGCCGAAGGTCCAGAGCTCGAGGTCGGTCGTCAGCGTCTTGGACGATCGGCGGAGCGCGTGCTTCGTGTCGTTGCTCCACTCTCGGAGCCCGTCCTCCGGGCGCTTGTTCGCGAACTGCCGGTAGCGGCGCCCCTGGAGCCGCCAGATCTCGTCGCCGATGGCCTCGAACGCCGCCCACTCGGCCCCACCTGGGCCCCACCGGCGCGCGTTCGAACGGGCGGGCCCTGCTCCTGCGGTGATCTCCGCCGCCCAGCGCCGCGTACGATCTCCGAGCTCGTCGACGAACGCCACGACCTGCTCGACCGGCGCGAGCGCTCGCAGCCGGACGAGCAACGGATCGGCCAGCGACGTGACGAGCCGGTCGCCGATCTCCTCGAGTGCCGATCGCCGCACCGGCGTTCGGAGCCACTCCACCGACGACCAGACGTCGTCACCCGTGTGACCTGTACGACGAGGAGGTGGCGCCCAGTGACGCGCGTTGTCGGTCCTGGGGGTCGGGCGCCCGCAGACGACGGCGACCATCGGCACGTCGTCCACGACGAGGACGAGTTCGAGGGCGGCGTCGCGGTGGTGCCGGAGCGTGTCCGCGAACGGCGCCAGCGGCAGCGAGCACTGCTGGTGCGGGCCGCCCGTCCGGGCTCGCCGTCCGACCTGGAGTGGCCGGCCGTCGACGTGTAGCCGGAGCTCGACCGCGGCTTCGCGCCCGCAGCGGACGAGGAGCCGCACGTCGTCGGTCAGGAGGGCATCGGGATCGGTCTCGATGACGTCGGATGCCAGGGTGAGCCTCTCCGGCCGGCCGGATCGAAGGGCCCAGCGCACGCGCGGGACGTGGACGCGCAGCCGGACGGCCGTGCCCGGGACGTCGACGTCGACGTGGCCAACGTGGGGCGGGACGTCGACGGCGAGCGCGCCACCGGGGAGGATCCCGGGGGCGGCCCGAAGACGGGCCGTCGCGGACGCACGTGGGGGCAGCGGTCCGGCGAGTCCCTCCACGGTCAGGCCGGGGACGACCGCGAGGTCGAAGCCGTGGTGGCGCCCGCTCGTGTCACGGACCTCGACGCGCCCGACGTGGGCGCCGGGACCCAGGTGCTCGGTGAGGTCGACGTGAAGGCCCTCCTCGGCCGGGTCGTGGAGCCACCTGCACGGTCGCCCGGCGGCGGGCGTGAACCACACCGGGATCGGGCCGTCGGCGCGGGGGACCTCGACCCGAGGCGCGATCGCGAACACGGCCGCGCCGTCGACGGTGGTGACGCCTTCGGCCGGTGCCGTGACGAGTCGCGGCTCACCGCGGTGCGACACGCGACGAACGCAGGGCCGGTCCGGCGAGCCGGCCGGAGGCACGGCCGTCACCGTCGCGGCGCCGGTGAGGTCGATGGTGACCGTGCGGTGGTCGCTCCACGAGCCGGACAGCGCCTCGCCCTCGTCGACGACGTCGACCGGACGTCCGTCGTCGGCGTGGAGTCGCCAGCCCACGGGCAGGACGGCGGTGGCGATGCGTGGCAGCTCGGCGTCGGGTGGCAGGAGGAGGCCGTTCTCGTCGAACCAGAGGACGGGCTGGTTCCACAGGACGATGCGACGGCCTTCGCTCTGAGCCACGAGGCGGCCACACGGCTCGGTGTCGACCGACTCGCCGGACCGGAGGACCACCGTCGGTCCCCCGGCGACATCGAGCACCCACTCGCCGGCGCCATCGGGACAGCGGACCTCCGGCCCGAGGCCGGTCCACGGGTCGTACTCGACATACGGCGTGCGCACCCGGCGGTACGACCGGCCGCGCCGGACCACGTCGGTCTCCAGCGCCTCCCGGATGTGCCGGGGGAGGCTCCGCTGCGTGCCCGTCGTCTCCCCCGTGATGCGGGTGATCAGCGTGTCGAGGAGATCGGCGGCGAACTCCGTTGCGTAGGTCAGCAGGCGCGTGACCGGCTTGCCCAGGCCCTCGGGGTCGGCGCACAGCCGTTCGACCGCCTCGCGGCCGTCGGTCAGCCCGCGCTCGAGCTCCCTCTCCAGACGCTCGACGAGGGTCCGGGCGCGGTCGGCCGGGATCCCGCCGTGGATCAGGATGGGCGCGACGTAGCGGCGGGCGTTCTCCCGCTCGACCATGTCTTGGAAGTCGGGCAGCCCGAGGCGCCGCAGCGCTCGGAGGAAGGCCCGGCCCGCCTCCTGGGACCGTTGTTCGACGCCGAGCTGCGGCCACACGCGGATGCCGTCACAACGCTCGGCCCCGCGCACGGCCACGTAGGCGACGAGCGTCGCCGGGGCCCGGTCGGCGAGCTCGTTGTAGTCGCAACGCAAGAAGGCTGGACGGCAGATCTGTTCGGCCTCGTCGAGCAGCGCCGCGGACGGGTCGGCCTCGCACACGAGGTCGACGCCGGTCAAGACCGCGCGCAACTCGTTCTCCACCGCAGCGATGTCCGCTGCGCCGCCCGCACTCGTCACGGCACCCTCGCCGTTCCGTTCGCCCGTCCTCACGGCATGCCTGTATCGGCGCGCCGTGACATCCGTCATGGTGGCCGGCGGCTACGGAGTGTGCAAGCCCCCGGTCCGGTGTTCGCGGTCCGAGGCGTCAGCCCGGTCAGGCAAGGCCGGCCTTGCGGCGGACACGCTCGGGGATGCTGGCGACCCGGGACTGCAGATCCGCGAGCGTGCGACGAGCATGCTCGGCTTCCGCGCGCGCCGACGCCAGCTCGTTGCGCAGCGACTCCGCCTCGGACCTCGCCTGGTGGGCGTCGAGCTGCGCGGCCTGGAGCTGGGCGCGGACGGCCGCGAGGTCGTCGCGCAAGGATGCGGACTCGGCGTGCGCCTGGTTCGCCGCGACCTGGGCGGACTGCAGCTCGGCCCGGGCCGCGTCGAGCTGCTCGCGCAACGCGGCCGATTCGGCGCGCGCCCGCTCGGTGTCGGCCTGCGCACGGGTCACCGCATCCGTGAGGCCCTTGACCTGGCCGCCCACACTCGCGATCTGCTCGGCGAGGTGGTTGACGTCGGCGTTGCGCAGTGCCTCACGGGCGACGCCGAGCGTCTCCTGCACGATGCCTTGCGCGGCGGCGAGCGCGCGCACGATCTCGCCGACCTCGTCGGCGAGCGACCGCAACCGCTCGGCGCTGGTGTCCAGCGCCCGGGCCGCCCGGCCCTGGGTGTCCTCGGCCAGGACGAGCGCCTGGAGCCGGTCGCTCAGCTGGTCGAGCGTGCGCGCCGACTCGTCGAAGCGCTCGGTCACGCTGCGCAGCTCCAGGGATTCGGTG
>PKRH01000020.1 GCA_017577565.1 Thermoanaerobacterales bacterium
CGCCCCCCCCCGGGGGGGGGGGCGCGGGGGCCAGGGTTCCCGCCCCGCCGGAGCAGCCGGGGTGGGCGCGGCGGGCGCGGTGGGCGGGTCCGCGGGGGTGTCGTCGGCGGCGGGCTCGGCCGACTGGGCGAGGTCGTCGTCGTGGGGATCGGGAGGTAGCGACATCGTGGGCTGCTCCAGCGCGAGGGCACTGCGAGGCCGGTGTGCGGCAGGTGCGGGGAGTCTGGCACGCCGCTGCTAGCGTGCGGTGTCGTGCCCCCCGTCGCTCGCCGGACCGTCCTCGTGGGTGCCGTGGGCGCCGTCGCGCTGGCCGCGTCGGCCGTCGCGGGCTGCGGCGGCCGCCAGCCCGCGGACCGCCTGCCGGCCGACACGGCCCGCTTCACCTGGGGCGAGCGGCGGGCCGAGATCGAGCTGCTCGAGTGCGGGCGCGAGGGCGACGTCGTCGTCATGGCCGGCCGGACCGGTTCGATGGTCCTGCAGGTCGAGGCCGACGTCGGCGAGGGCGGCGAGCGGCGCACCGGCGTCACCGCCGACCTGGGCGGCGACGGGATCTGGGGCGCCTTCGGCCCGGACATGCCGCGGGGCCCCGCGGGTGAGGTCCGCGAGGTGCGGGTCGAGGGCGACCGGCTGATCGTCGAGGGCACGTGGGTGACCTTCGACGGCGGCGCGCTGGTGCCGAAGACCTCGCCCCAGGACGGCCTCGAGGGCCGCCTCGAGGCCCGCTGCCCCGACGACGAGGACGAGAGGGCGGCGCCGGGCGACGGCGCCGTACCGCCACCGGCGCCACCGGCCTGATCCCGCCCGCCCGGGGCGCGGTCGCCGCGGTGGCTCAGCCGTCGTCGACGTCGTCGGTGCCGTCGTCGAGGCCGGCCTCGTCGTCCGCCTCGCCGTCCGGCCCGTCGTCGCCGGCGATGGCCGCGGCCGCGTCGGCCTCGGCCTCGAGCTCCCCGACGATCTGCTCGACCTCGAAGCGGGCGGCGGCGATGCGCTCGCGGCAGAGGCGCAGCAGCTCGGCGGCCCGGCGGACGCGGGCGCCGAGGACGTCGACGTCGACCTCGTCGTCGTCGATCTCGTGGAGGATCTGCTCGAGCTCCCGCAGGGCGTCGGCGTAGCGCAGCCCCGCGGTGCCCGGGGGACCGGTGGTGTCGTCTGTCATCGCGTGCTCCCGGACGGGGGATCGGGGTCGGGCGGCGCCGCACCGGTCGACGTCGCCTCGACCGTGCTGCGGACCTGCCCGTCGGCCAGCGTGGTGACGAGGGCGTCGCCGGGCCGGACGGCGGCCGCCGAGCGGACGACCCGGCCCGAGCCGTCGCGGGTGATCGACCACCCCCGGGCGAGCGCCCGCGCCGGGTCGAGCGCCCGCACCTGCGCCTCGACGGCGTCCAGCCGGCGGGAGGCGGCGGCGACCGCCCGGGGCGCCGTGTGGGCCAGGCGGTCGGCGGCCACCTGGAGGCGCTGCTCGTGGGCCCGCGCGTGGGCCCGGGCCCCGGCCTCGACCCGGCCGACCGTCCGCTCCAGCGTGCCGGCGGCCCGGCGGAGGGCCGCCCGCGCGCCCCGCGCCACGTGGTCGCGGCGGAGGTCGAGGTCGCGGTCGGCCACGGCGAGGCCCCGGCGGGTGAGGGCGGCGACGTGCCGGCCGCAGGTCCACAGGTGCGTCGCCTCGCGCCGGCTGCGGTGGCGGGCGGCGGCGACGACGGCCCGCCAGAGCTCCTCGGTGCGCCGGGCCACCTCGCGCACCTGCGCCACGACGGCCTGGGCGCAGGCGGTGGGCGTCTTGTAGCAGGCGTGCGCCACCTCGTCGGCCACCGAGCGGTCGATGTCGTGGCCGATGCCGGTGAGCACCGGCACCTCCAGCTCGGCGATCGCCCGGGCGATGACCTCGCCGTCGAAGGCCGCCAGGTCGGTGGCGGCGCCGCCCCCGCGCACGAGCAGCACGAGGTCGACGCCCCGCGCCGCGACCGCCCGCAGGCCCCGGGCGACCGAGGCGGGGGCCCGGGTGCCCTGCACCCGGACGTCGGCCCGCACGACCGTGAACCCGATGCCGGAGGCCCGCAGCTCGTCGAGCACGTCGTGCTCGGCCGCGCTGCCGGCGCTGGTGACCAGCCCGAGGCGCAGCGGCAGCAACGGCCGGGGCAGCCGGGCCTGGCGGTCGAGCAGCCCCTCGGCCGCGAGCTGGCGCAGGACCCGCTCGCGGTCGGCGGCCAGCCGCCCGAGCGTGAAGTCGGGGTCGATGTCGGACATCTGCAGCTGCAGCCGTCCACCCCGCTCGTAGAAGGTGATGCGGCCCCGGATGCGCACCTCGGTGCCGTCGGTCATCCGCACCCGGCCGGCGGCGGCGGTGAGCCGGGCGTTGACCCGCCGGCGGGCGGCGTCGAACAGCACCACGGCCAGGGTCGCCCGGGGCGGGCGGGACAGGTCGCCGTCGGCGGCGGGCTCGACCAGGTCGAACCACACGGTGCCGCCCCGCCGGGCCGGGTTGAGGTTGCGGATGACGCCCCGGACCCACACCTCGTCCGGGAAGGCCGTGCGCAGCCGCAGCGCGATGGCCTCGGCCAGCTCGGTGACCGACCACGTGGGGTCGTCGGCGTCGTCCCACAGCGTGGGGCGGACCGCCCCGGTGGGGACGCCGGTGGCCCGGCCGGATCTGCGCTGCCTCCTCGCCATGCCACCGCCACGGTAGCCAGGGGCTGGGACATCGCCGGGCGCGGCGGGCGGACCGCCCGGTGCCGCCACCGGTGGGCCCGCGGCGGGTCGCCCGGTACGCTCGGCTGCCCACGGCGGGTGGCGTCGCACGGGAGAACCGAGGGGGTGACGTGCACACCGAGATCGCACCGGGGGTCCTGCAGATCGACACCCTGCTCGGGGGCTGGCAGCAGGTGACCGCCGGCTACCTCGTGACCGGCGACGCGCCGGTGCTCGTGGAGACCGGCAGCCAGACCTCGGTGCCCCACCTGCTCGCCGCCCTCGGCGAGCTCGGCGTCGACCCCGGCGAGCTGGCGGGGGTGGCGGTCACCCACATCCACCTCGACCACGCCGGCGGGGTGGGCGACGTGGCCGCGGCCTTCCCCGAGGCGACCATCTACGTGCACGAGCGGGGCGCCCGGCACCTCGTCGACCCGAGCCGGCTGGTGAGCAGCGCGGCGATGGTCTACGGCGACCTGCTCGACTCGCTCTACGGGCGGCTGACGCCCACCCCCGCCGAGCGGGTGGCGGTGCTGCACGACGGCGACGAGGTCGTCGTGTCCTCCAACCGCACGCTGACCGCCGTCGACTCGCCCGGCCACGCCAAGCACCACCTGGCGCTGCACGACAGCGACTCGGGCCTGCTGTTCGCGGGCGACGCCGTCGGCGTGCGGCTGCCCGACGTCGGCGTGCTGCGCCCGGCCACCCCGCCGCCCGACTTCGACCTCCACAGCGCGCTGCGGTCGCTGCGGCGGTTCGCCGACCGCCGGCCCGCCGGCATCGCCCTCGCCCACTTCGGTCTCGTCCCCGACCCGGAGGCGATCCTCGAGGAGGCCCAGGAGACGCTCGTGCGGTGGGCCGAGGTGGCCGAGGCGGCCTGGCGGGAGGGGCGGGACATCGCGGCGGCGCTGGAGGAGCGGTTCGGCGACGACCTCGACGGCGTCGACCCGGACCGGCGGGAGAAGCTCGAGACCCTCAACGGCATCCACTCCAACGCCGCCGGGTTCCGCCGGTGGCTCGAGCAGGGCAACCGGGTGCCGGGCCCGGCGCCCGGCCCGGCGGGGGGCCACGAGCACGGCGGCCACGGCCACGGCGGGCACGGGCACGAGGGCGGGCGCGGTCGCCACGGCGACGGTCGGCTTGGTGACCGACCGGTAACATAACTAGACAACGCGGGGACATCCCGTGCAGGAGGAAACGGCGCCATGACCGAAGCAGTCATCGTCTCCACGGCCCGCAGCCCGATCGGTCGTGCCATGAAGGGCTCCCTCGTCGACGTCAGGCCCGACGACATGACCGCCACCATCGTGAAGGCCGCGCTCGAGAAGGTCCCCCAACTGGACCCCAAGACCGTCGACGACCTCATCCTCGGCTGCGGCCAGCCGGCCGGCGAGTCGGGCTACAACATGGCCCGCATCGTCGCCATCCTCGCCGGGATGGACGACGTCCCCGGCGTCACCGTCAACCGGTACTGCTCGTCGTCGCTGCAGGCCATCCGCATGGCCGCCCACGCCATCAAGGCCGGCGAGGGCGACGTGTTCGTGTGCGCCGGCGTCGAGACGGTGAGCCGCTACGTCAACGGCATGGCCGACACCGGCCCGCACAACCCGCTGTTCGCCGACGCCGAGGCCCGCACGAAGGACCTGTCCAACGGCGCCGACTCGTGGGAGCCGTTCCCCGGCCTGCCCGACGTCTACATCGCCATGGGGCAGACCGCCGAGAACGTGCGGTTGAAGGAGGGCGTCACCCGTCGCGAGATGGACGAGTTCGCGACCCGCAGCCAGCAGCTCGCCGTGGCCAACCAGGAGAACGGCTTCTGGGAGGCCGAGATCACGCCGATCACGACGCCCTCGGGCACCGTCGTCACCAAGGACGACGGCCCCCGGCCCGGCACGACCGTCGAGAAGCTGGCCGAGCTGAAGCCCGCCTTCCGGCCGGACGGCGAGGTGACCGCCGGCAACTCCTGCCCGCTCAACGACGGCGCCGCCGCCGTCATCGTCATGAGCGACACCAAGGCCAGGGAGCTGGGCATCACCCCGCTGGCCCGGATCGTCGCCTCGGGCGTCAGCGGCCTGAACCCCGAGATCATGGGCCTCGGCCCCATCGAGGCGTCCCGCCAGGCGCTGAAGCGGGCCGGCATGACCATCGACGACATCGACCTCGTCGAGATCAACGAGGCGTTCGCCGCCCAGGTCATCCCGTCGGCCCGGCACCTCGGCATCCCGATCGAGAAGCTCAACGTCAAGGGCGGCGCCATCGCCCTCGGGCACCCGTTCGGCATGACCGGCGCCCGCATCGCCACCACCCTGATCCACGCGCTGCAGGACGAGGACAAGACCCTCGGCCTCGAGACCATGTGCGTCGGCGGCGGCCAGGGCATGGCGATGATCTTCGAGCGCCTGAGCTGACGGCGATCGACCGGATCCCGACCTGATCCACCGTCACGGGCCGGCCCCCGGGGCCGGCCCGTGGCGCGCCCGGGCTCGGCGCGGCGCGCCGGTGGGGCGCCGCCCGCGACCGGTCGGTCCGGCGGTCAGCCCGGCCGTCGGCGCTCGGCGACCAGGCGGCGCAGGTCGTCGAGGTGCAGGTCCTCGAGCGACCGCACGGTGAGGTCGACGAGCTCGGCCGGGACGTCGACGACGTGGGGGATGCCGACGACCACGCAGCCCGCCGCCCTGGCGGCGCGGGCGCCGTTCGGCGAGTCCTCCAGCGCGACGCAGTCCCGGGGGTCGGCGCCGACCGCGGCGGCGGCCGCCAGGTAGGGGTCGGGGTGGGGCTTGCCCCGCGGGACCTCGTCGCCCACGACCGTGCGGGTGAAGGTGCCCGGGGGCAGGTGGGCGACGACGGCGTCGGCCAGGCGGCGCCACGACATCGTGACCAGCACGCAGGGGACGTCCGCGGCCCGGAGCTCCGCCAGCAGCTCCCGGGCGCCGGGCTGCCACGGCGGGTGCTCGTCGACCTGCTCGATGACCCGGTCCATCATCCGCTCGACGATCTCGGTGGGCGGCAGGTCGACGCCGCCGATCGTGCGCAGGCGCTCGGCCGAGTCGAGCAGGTCGAGGCCGACGAGCGACAGGGCGTCCTCGTGGGTCCAGGTGCCGCCGTGGTCGGCGACGAGCTTGGTCTCGGCCTTGATCCAGTAGGGCTCGGTGTCGACCAGCGTGCCGTCCATGTCCCACAGGACGGCGGACGGCAGCGGCGCGCCGGAGGCCGGGCGGTCGGTCGGGGGCGTCGGGGCGGGGGAGGTCGTGGGGTCCATCGGTCGTCGGTGCTCGGTGTGCCGGCCCGGTGGCCCGGCACGCCGAGGCGTCGAATCTACCGGCCCCGCCCCCCTCCACCCCGCCGGCCCTCCTGCCGGGTGCCCGGTCGGTCGCCGCCCCACCCGTTCCGGCGTCCGTGGCACGCACCTGCCCGCGTGGGCGACGCCCGTTCCCCGCCGGGCGGCGATCGGCCCCCTCCCGACCCGCTTCCGGCGTCGCCGGCGCGCGCACGTGCGCGTGAGGGACGCCGGTTCGGGCCGGCTCCGGCCGGGGGCGGGCCGGGGTTCGCCGAGGCCGCGGCTCGGTGGGCCGGCCGTCCTCAGCTGGCGCCGTACACCGGGGCGGGGGTCGGCGCCTTGGCCAGCAGCTCGTCGACGACGGGGCCGAGCTCGGCGGGGTCCCAGCGGGCGCCCTTGTCGATCGCCGGGCCGTGCTGCCAGCCGTCGGCGACCGACACCTTCCCGCCCTCGACCTCGAAGACCCGCCCGGTCACGTGCGCCGACTGCGGCGACCCCAGCCAGACGACGAGCGGCGCGACGTTCTCCGGCGCCATGGCGTCGAACGCGTCGGGGTCGGCGGGCGGCGCCATCTTCTCGGAGAAGACCGTCTCGGTCATGCGGGTGCGGGCCGAGGGGGCGATGGCGTTGGCGGTCACGCCGTAGCGGCCCAGCTCGGCCGCCTGCACCAGCGTGAGGGTGGCGATGCCGGCCTTGGCGGCGCTGTAGGCGGCCTGGCCGACCGAGCCCATCAGCCCGGCGCCCGAGGACGTGTTGACGATCCGGGCGTCGACCGGCTCGCCCGCCTTGGCCAGGGCCCGCCAGTGCTCGGCGGCGAAGCGCGCCACGGCGAAGTGGCCCTTGAGGTGGACCCGGATGACGGCGTCCCACTCGTCCTCGCCGCAGTTGACGAACATGCGGTCGCGCACGATGCCGGCGTTGTTGACGACGACGTCGAGCCGGCCGAAGGCGTCGAGGGCGGTGCGCACCAGCGACCGGGCGCCCTCCCAGTCGGCGACGTCGTCGGTGCTGGCCACCGCCTCCCCGCCGACGGCCGTGATCTCGTCGACCACCTGCTGGGCGGCGGCGCGGGACCCGCCGGTGCCGTCGAGCTCGACGCCCACGTCGTTGACGACCACCTTCGCCCCCTGGCGGGCGAACTCGAGCGCGTGGGCCCGCCCGATGCCCCGTGCCGCGCCGGTGACGATGACGACGCGCCCCTCGCAGATGCCGGTCATGCGGGCATGATGGCACAGACCTGACACACCGTCAGAGAAGTCGCCGCGAGGGGGAGCCGCCATGCGCTACGGGGTCACGATGTTCGTCACCGACGTCTCGATGGGGGTCGTCGAGCTGGCGCGGGCCGTCGAGGAGCGGGGGCTCGACTCGCTGTGGCTCCCCGAGCACACCCACATCCCCGTCACACCGGCGCCGACCCACCCGGCCGGCGGCCCGCTGCCCGAGAGGTACAAGCGCTCGCTCGACCCGCTGGTGGCGCTGGCCGCGGCCGCCTCGGCGACCACCGCCCTGCGCCTCGGCACCGGCGTGCTCCTCGCCGCCCAGCGCGAGCCGATCGTGACCGCCAAGGCGCTGGCCACGCTCGACCACGTCTCGGGGGGCCGGCTGGCCGTCGGCGTCGGCTACGGCTGGAACCGGGAGGAGATGGCCGACCACGGCGTCGACCCCCGCGAGCGCCGGGCGATCGTGCGGGAGCACGTGCTCGCCATGCAGGCGCTGTGGCGCGACGACGAGGGCAGCTACGAGGGCGAGCGGGTGCGGATCCCGCCCTCGTGGTCGTGGCCCAAGCCCGCCCAGCGCGACCGCGCCGGCCGGCCCCACCTGCCGGTGCTGCTGGGCGGCGGCGCCGGCCCCACGCTGTTCGCCCAGGTCGTGGAGTACGCCGACGGCTGGATGCCGATCGGCGGCGCCGGGCTGCGGGAGGCGCTGCCCCGGCTGCACGCCGCGCTGGAGGCGGCGGGGCGCGACCCCGCGCAGGTCGAGGTCGTGCCGTTCGCCACGCTGCCCGACCACGGCAAGCTCGACCACTACGCCCGCCTCGGCGTGACCGAGACCGTCTTCGACCTGCCCTCGGGGCCCCGCGACGAGGTCCTCCCCGTGCTCGACCGCTACGCGGCGCTGGTGGCCGAGCGCCGCGGGTGGTCGCCCGGCTGAGGCAGCCTCGGCGCGGTGGAGTCGGTCCTGCACCTGGAGCCCGCCGAGTACGTCGTGGTGCTCGTCGTCGTGGCGCTCGGGGCGCTCGTCCAGGGGTCGGTGGGCTTCGGCGCCAACCTGCTCGCCGCCCCGGTGCTCGCCGTCGTCGAGCCGGACGCCCTGCCCTCGACGCTGATGCTGCTCGTCCTCCCCCTGGCCGGCGGCATGCTGCGGCGCGAGCGCCACGGCGTCGACCGGTCGGCGGTCGCCTGGCTGATGGCCGGGCGGCTCCCCGGCACGGTCGTCGGTGCCGCCGTCGTGGCGGTCGTCTCGGCCCGGACGCTGTCGGTGCTCGCCGGCGTCGCCGTGCTCGTCGCGGTGGCCACCAGCGTCGTGCGCACCGACCTGCCCGTGACCCGGGCGACGACCCTGGCCGCCGGGGTGGCGTCGGGGGCCATGGGGACGGCGACCTCGATCGGCGGACCGCCGCTGGCCCTGCTGTTCCAGCACCACGCCGGGCCGGTGCTGCGGGCCACGCTGGCGGCGGTGTTCGCGCTGGGCACGGTGTTGTCGCTCCTGGGGCTGGTGGCCGCCGGCGCCCTCGCCGCCTGGCACGTGGCGCTGGCGGCGGCCCTGTGCCCGGGCACGCTGGCCGGACTGGCCGCCAGCAGCCGGCTCGCCGCCCGGCTCGACGCCCGGTGGCTGCGCCCGGCCGTGCTGACCGTGGCGGCCCTGGCCGCGGCGGGTGCGGTGGTCCGGGGCCTGGTCTGAGCCCCCCGGCGCCGGGGCGGGCAGGATGGCGGCGTGGCCCGCCGCGACCCGCTGGACGACTACCGGCACCTCAACGACCCGGCCCGCCGCCGCCTGGTCGAGCGGCACGGCGACTTCTTCGTGGCCGAGGGGATCGTCGCGCTGCGGGCGCTGCTCGAGTCGCCCTACCCGGTGCGGTCGGTGCTCGTCACCCGGCGCAAGGCCGACCGGGTCCGCGCGCTGGTGGCCGGGCGGGCGCCGGTCCTCGTCCGGGACGACGACGAGGTCGCCGCCGTCGCCGGCTTCCACGTCCACCGCGGCGTGCTGGCCGCGGCCGACCGGCTGCCCCTGCCGGCCGCCGACGAGCTGCTGGCCGGCGCCCGCCTCGTCGTCGTGACCGAGGGCCTCAACGACCACGAGAACCTCGGCGCCCTGTTCCGCAACGCGGCGGCCTTCGGGGTCGACGCCGTGCTGCTCGACCCGACGACCGCCGACCCGCTCTACCGGCGCAGCGTCCGGGTCTCCTCCGGTCACGTCCTGCGGGTGCCCTGGACCCGGCTGGACGACTGGCCCGGCGCGCTGGCCGGGCTCCGGGCCGGCGGCTGGTGCGTGGCGGCCCTGACCCCGGCGGCCGACGCCGAGCCCGTCGAGGACCTCGCCGCCCGGCGCCCGGACCGCCTCGCCCTCGTCGTCGGCGCCGAGGGGCCGGGCCTGACGCCCGCGGCGCTGGCCGCCGCCGGCACCCGGGTGCGGATCCCGATGGCCCCCGGGGTCGACTCGCTGAACGTCGCCACGGCCGCCGCGGTGGCGCTGTACGCGGTGACCCGGCGCGCCGTGTGACGATCCGGTCGCAGGGTGCTCCGGCCCTGGTCACAGGACTGCACGCAGGGTGCGCGCACGGCCACGCACAGATCGCTATTGTGCCGCCGCGATGCCTCGCCATGACGGACGTCACACCGGCGCCGCCGCCCGCCCGCCCGGGAGCACGACGTGAGCCGCGTGCTGGCGGAGAGGGCGGCCCGGGCGCTGGCGCCCCGCATGGGCCGGCGCGGGTTCCTCGCCCGCACCGCCATGGCCGGCACCGCGCTGACCGCGGCACCGGCCACCTACGTCCTCCGGCCCCGCTCCGCCTACGCGGCCATCTGCAACTGCAGCGGCTCCCGGTGCGACTGCGGGTCGCTGTGCTGCGACGGCTACACCGAGTTCTGCTGCACGATCACCGGCCAGAACCGCTGCCCGCCGGGCACGCTCACCGGCGGCTGGTGGAAGGTCGACTCGTCCAGCTACTGCGGCGGCGGCCCCCGCTACTACGCCGACTGCAACGCGCCGTGCGGCTCCTGCGGCTGCGGGGGCAGCGGCATCTGCAGCGGCAGCTGCTCGGGCACGGGGTGCGGCTGCGCCCGGGGCTCGTGCGGCAACCGCAAGGCGGGCTGCACCGGGTTCCGCTACGGCCAGTGCAACCAGCACGTGCGGTGCCTCGGCCCGATCGTCTGCCGGGTGGTCACCTGCGTGCCGCCCTGGCAGTGGGACGGCACGTGCACGACGGCCGTGCGGGTCGACAACGCCACCCGCAACCACCACCGGCCCTGCCTCACCGGCTCGCCGTTCGGCAGCCTCGACTCGGTCACGGCCGTCGCGGGCGGCGTCCGGGTGCGGGGCTGGTCGATCGACCCCAACACCTCGTCGCCCACCCGCGTCCACGTCTACGTCGACGGCCGGGGCCGGGTCGCGGCCACCGCCAACCGGACGCGCAACGACGTCGCCCGGGTCTACCCGCACGCCGGCGCCGCCCACGGCTTCGACGTCGAGGTCCCCGACGTGGCGCCGGGCGCCCGCCAGGTCTGCGTCTACGCCATCAACGCCGCCGGCGAGGGCGGCAACACGCTGCTCGGGTGCCGCACCGTCACGGTGTCGGCCAACCCCTTCGGCGCCGTCGAGACCCTGGCGATCCAGTACGGGATGCTGCGGGTGCGGGGCTGGGCCATCGACCCGAACACCGACGACCCCATCCGGGTGCACGTCTACGCCAACGGGCGCGGCCTGGCCAGCCTGGCCGCCGACCTCGACCGGCCCGACATCGCCGCCCGGTTCGGGCGCGGCAGCCGGCACGGCTTCGACGCCGGCCTGCGCATCCCGCCCGGCACGAGCGACGTCACCGTCTTCGCCATCAACAAGGGGGCCGGCGGCAACACCGTGATCGGCCGGGGACGGGTGGCCTGGAACGGCAACCCGGCCGGCCACGTCGACCGGGTCGAGCCGGTCGGCGGCGGGCGCGTGCGCGTCAGCGGGTGGGCCATGGACGCCGAGACGCCCAACCCGATCCGCGTGCACATCTACAGCAACGGGCGCGGCGTGCAGGCGCTGACCGCCGACCGCGAGCGCGGCGACCTCGCCCGGTTCGGCAACGGCACCGCCCACGGGTTCGACACGATTGTGTCGGTCGGGGCCGGCACCCGCAGCGTCTGCGTCTACGCGATCAACGTCGGCACGGGCGGCAACGTGCTGCTGGGCTGCAAGCAGGTGACCGTCACGTGAGGGGGAGGCGTCCTGTGGGCACCGACGTGAGGGGGATGGAGACGTGACAGCGGCGATCGTGGCCCTGGGTGTCGTCGTGGGCCTGCTCGGCGTGCTGGTCGTGGGCCTGCTCCGCAGCCACGCGGACGTGCTGCGGGCCCTGCACGACCTCGGCATCTGCGAGGACGACCTGGCCGCCGCCGGGACCGCCGAGGGCCGGCGGACCGCCGGACGGCGCACCACCCGGACGACGGGGGAGATCCGCATGGTGCCCGGCGTCGCCGCGCCCGGCGCCTCCTCGTCGCTCGGCCGGCTGGTCGACGTCTCCGGCGTCGACCCCCACGGGGGCGCCGTGCACATCGGCCTCGAGGGGTCGCGCGGCCTGACGCTGCTCGCCTTCCTCTCGTCGGGCTGCGGCAGCTGCCTGGACTTCTGGCGGGCCTTCGCCACCGACGAGGTCGAGCAGGTGCCGGGCCGGGACACCCGCGTCGTCGTCGTCACCCGGGGCCCCGAGGAGGAGAGCCCGAGCGAGGTGGCGGCGCTGGCCTCCGACCGGGTCACGACCGTCATGTCCTCGGCCGCCTGGGACGACTACGACGTCCCGGTCTCGCCCTACTTCCTGCTGGTCGACGGCAGCCGGGGCGTCGTCGGCGAGGGCGCCGGCGGGTCGTGGGCCCAGGTCGTCGACCTGCTGCGGAAGGCGGCGGCCGACGCCGGCCTGGCCCTCGACGACGACCGCCCGCGCTTCACCCGCCGCGACCTGCTCGTCGGCCGCGACCGCGAGCTGCGGGCCGACCGCGAGCTGGCGGCCGCGGGCATCGAGCCCGGCTCGCCCGAGCTCTACGCGCCGCTGCACGCGGCGCCCGGGGACGGCGCGGACGGTGAGGACGGCGCCCGGTGACCGACGTCTCCTCCTACGGGATCACCGCGCGGCTGCCCCGGGGGTGGGACGCCCGCATCGCCAAGCGCCCCGACCCGGCCGGCGACCCGGCCGGCCCGTCGACGCGGGCGGCGCCCGAGGAGGGGATCTCGACCCGCTCGGCCCCGGCCGAGGGCGACCCGCCCGGCCCGCTCGCCGGGACCGAGCACCCGGTCGCCCACCTCGCCAACTTCCCGCTGCCGCCGGTGCGGGGCGACTACGGCTCGGGTGCCGTCGAGCTCATGCGCGCCGACGACATCTTCGTCGCCCTGGTCGAGTTCGAGCCCGAGGCCGCGTCGACGCCGCTGTTCTCCCACCGGGGCATCCCCCGGTTCGGCGTCAACGACTTCTCGCCCCACACGATGCAGCGCACGATCGCCGGCATGTGCGGCGCCCAGGCGTTCTTCAACCGCAACGGCCGGGCGTTCTGCCTCTACGTCGTGCTGGGCAGCCACGCCCTGCGGGCGCCGCTCGTCGCCCAGGTCAACGCCCTGCTGGCCGGGCTGGAGATCGACCCGCTGTGAGCGCGACCGGAGGGAGGTGCCGCTGATGGACCCGCTCACCGGCCCGGCGCTCGTCACCGCCGGCCTGCTGGTCGTCGCCGGGGGCCTGAAGGTCGTCGACCCCGAGACGACCGTCGGTGCCCTGCGCGCGCTGGGGCTGCCGTCCGCCCCGCTGCTCGTGCGGGCCGGCGCGGCGGCCGAGGCGGCCCTCGGGGTGGCGGCGATCGCCGTCGGCGGCCCCGTGGCGTGGGGGCTGGTGGCGGCGAGCTACCTGGCCTTCGGCGCCTTCGTCACCGCCGCCCACCGGGCGGGCACGATGGTCGGCTCCTGCGGGTGCTTCGGGCGGGAGGAGACGCCGCCCCACCCGGTCCACGTCGTGCTCGACCTCGCGCTGACCGCCACGGCGGTGGCCGTCGCCGCGACGGTCGACGGCGCGCCGGTGGCGGGCGTCGCCGACGACCCGGTGGCCGGGGCGGTCGTGGTGGCGCTGAGCGCCCTGGCGCTGCACCTGGCGCACGCCGCCTTCGTCGAGCTGCCCCGGGCGCTGGCCGCCGGCGCGACGGCCGCGCCCCGGATGCCGCGCGGGCGCGCGGGCCGGCGCGGTGGGTGAGGCGCGGCGCCGATCCGGCACCATGGGGGCATGACCGCCACCCACGAGGTCACGAACCAGCCGCCCCCGCTCGAGGGCTACGACGTCTTCGGCGGCGACGCCGCCCTCGTCGAGGCCGTCGAGCGCGAGGGGGCCGGCTGGGCGCTCGACGACCTGCACGCGCTCGGCCGGCTGGCGGGCTCGCCCGAGGCGATCGAGTGGGGCGCGCAGGCCAACCGGTACCCGCCGGAGCTGCGCACCCACGACCGCTTCGGCCACCGGATCGACGAGGTGGCCTACCACCCCGCCTACCACGAGCTCATGCGGGTCGCGGTCGCCCACGGGCTGCACGGGGCGCCGTGGGCGGTCGAGCAGCCGGGGGCGCACGTCGCCCGGGCGGCCGGGTTCGTCACCTGGTCGCAGGTCGACGCCGGCCACGGGTGCCCGATCTCGATGACCTACTCGATCGTCCCGGCGCTGCGGGCCCAGCCCGACCTGGCGAGGGAGTGGGAGCCCCGGCTCGTGGCCCGGGCCTACGACCCCCGCAACGTGCCGGCCACCGAGAAGGCCGGGGCCACCGCCGGCATGGG
The DNA here is from genome assembly GCA_017577565.1 of Thermoanaerobacterales bacterium. GTDB lineage: Bacteria > Actinomycetota > Acidimicrobiia > Acidimicrobiales > VFJN01 > ZC4RG19. The sequence continues at coordinate 13,955 of PKRH01000020.1, forward strand.
GATGACCGAGAAGCAGGGCGGCTCCGACGTCCGGGCCAACACCACGGTCGCCGAGCCGGCCGGCGACGGCACCTGGCGGCTCACCGGCCACAAGTGGTTCTGCTCGGCGCCGATGTCCGACGTGTTCCTCATGCTCGCCCAGGCGCCCGGCGGCCTGTCGTGCTTCCTCGTGCCCCGCTGGCTGCCCGACGGCGAGCGCAACGCCGGGTTCCAGCTCCAGCGCCTGAAGGACAAGCTCGGCAACCGCTCCAACGCCTCGGCCGAGGTCGAGCTCGACGGCGTGGTGGCCTGGCTGGTGGGCGAGGAGGGCCGCGGCGTCCGCACGATCATCGAGATGGTGGCCCACACCCGGCTCGACTGCGTGCTCGGGTCGACGGCGACCATCCGCCAGGCCGTCGTGCAGGCGCTGCACCACGCGGCCCACCGCGCCGCCTTCGGCTCGCTGCTCGTCGACCAGCCGCTGATGCGGGTCGTGCTCGCCGACCTCGCGGTCGAGTCCGAGGCCGCCACCGTCCTGGCCATGCGGCTGGCCCGGGCCTTCGACGACGCCGCGGCGGGCGACGAGGGCGCCGCCCTCTTCCGGCGGGTGGCCACCGCGGTGGGCAAGTACTGGGTCTGCAAGCGGCAGCCGACGGTCGTGGCCGAGGCGCTCGAGTGCCTCGGCGGCAACGGCTACGTCGAGGAGTCGATCATGCCCCGGCTGTTCCGCGAGAGCCCCCTCAACGGCATCTGGGAGGGCTCGGGCAACGTCATCTGCCTGGACGTGCTGCGGGCGCTGGCCCGGGAGCCCCAGGCCCTCGACGCCTTCCTCGCCGAGCTCGACACCACCCAGGGGGCCGACGAGCGGCTCGACGACGCCGTGGCCCGGCTGCGGGCCGACCTGGGCGACGTCGTCGGCATCGAGGCCCGGGCCCGGCGGGTGGTCGAGGCGATGGCGCTCGCCCTGCAGGGCAGCCTCCTCGTCCGCCACGGCCACCCGGCGGTCGCCGAGGCGTTCCTCGCCTCCCGCCTGACCGGCGAGGAGGGCCTGGCCCTCGGCACGCTGCCGCCGGGGGTCGACATCGGGGCGATCGTCGAGCGGGCCCGGCCCAAGCTCGGCTGAGCCCCGGCCCGCTCAGCCGGTCAGGGCCCGGCGCAGCTGCCGGGCGGCGAGCAGGCCGAGCACGACGGTGAACCCGGCGAGGACGGCCAGCTCGACGGCGATGTCGCCCAGCCCGCGGTGGTCGAACACCAGGTCGCGCCAGGCGTCCATCGCCCAGGCGTGGGGCGCCACGTGCCCGATCGCCCGCATGACCGGGGGGACGATCTCGAGCGGCCACATGCAGCCGCCGAGCATCCCGAGCCCGATGGCGGCCGGCACGGCGACGGCCGCGGCCTGGTCGGGGTCGCGCGCCAGCGACCCGACGAGCAGCCCGACGGCGGCCGCCACCATGGCGAACAGCACGATCAGCGGCACGTAGGCGACGGGCGTGCCCCAGTCGACGTCGAAGAACAGGGCGCCCACGGCGAGGACGAGCGCCGACTGGGCCAGCGCGATGCTCAGCTTGGCCGCGCCGATGCCGGCCAGGATCGTGCCGGTGCCGTGCGGGGTGGCGAGGAGCCGCCGCACGATGCCCCGCTGGCGGTCGAGCGCCAGCAGCGCCCCGGCCATCACCGTGTTGACGAACGTGAACAGCACGACGTTGGACGGCGCCGTGTAGTCGAAGTTGCCCCGCTCGGGCTCGTCGTCCGCGCCGACCGCGGTCACGGTCACGCCCGGGCCGGGCAGCTCCTCGGCCAGCCGGGCGGCCGTGCGGGCCGCCTCCTCCTCGTCGGCGCCGCCCTCCTCGGCGGCCGTGCGGGCGGCCGCGACGACCGCCGCGTGGTCGCCGACCGCGGCCCGCACCGTGGCCTGGACGGCCGCGGTGGCGCTCGAGGTGGGGTCGGCGACGAGCTCGATCGTCGCCTCGCCCCGGGCCAGGTCGTCGGCGAAGCCGGCCGGGACGACGACGCCGGCCGCGACCGCGCCGGTGCGGACGTCGCGGCGCAGGTCGCTCTCCGAGCCCACGTCCGCCACCTGCAGGCCCTCGGCCGCGTCGAGGTCCTCGACGATCGCCCGGGACGCGGCCGAGCCGTCGGCGTCGAGGACGGCGACCGGCAGGTCCTGGTCCTCGCCGAAGACCGTGCCGATGAGCACGATGATCAGGACCGGGAGCACCAGGCTGAAGAACAGGAAGGTGCGGTCGCGGAACGCCCGCCGCAGCTCGTTGCCCGCCAGCGCGGCGATCGCCCGGCCGGCGCCGGGCGCGGGCGCCGGGGACCGCGCCGGGTCGGGCGGGGGCGCCGTCGGCCGGTCGGTGCGGGTGGGCGCGACCATCAGCCGGCCCCCACCCGACGGGGCAGCGCCCAGGCGGCGGCGCCGCCGGCCACGACCGCCCAGGCCAGCAGCGCGGCGATCTGGGGCACGACGGCGCCGACCTCGCCGCTGCCGGCCGACAGGTCGGCGAGGGCCCGCAGCGCCTGGCCGATCGGGGTGAGCAGCGCCAGCCGCTGCAGCCCCTCGGGCATCGAGCCGAGGGGGATGAAGGCCCCGCCGACCATGGCGAACGCGAAGCCGATCATCGACGCGAGCACGTCGGCCGACTGGTCGGTGCGGGCCACGGCGGCGACCAGGCCGGCGATGCCGGCCACGGCCAGCGAGGCGGCGAGGATCACCGCCACGACCCCGAGCGGCGGCCCCCAGTGGGCCCCGAGGGCGACGGTCGTCACCGCCCAGATGACGCACAGGCTGGTGACGCCGACGGCCACGACGCTGAGGCCCCTCCCGGCGACGAGCGTCCCGTCCCGCACGGGCCCGGCCCGCAGCCGGTCGAGCAGCTGGACCCGCTTCTCGGCCAGCAGGTCGCGGGCCACGTTGCCCATGGACAGGAAGAGGAACAGCAGGCCCATCGACGGGCCGAAGTAGGCGGCGGGGGAGACGTCGCCGCCGGTCCCGGTGGTGGTCACCTCGAGCGGCAGGTCGATCGCGGCGAGGACGTCGTCGCCCGGGACCCGGTCGCCCACCTCGGCCGCCGTGAGGGCCGCCAGCCGGGCCGCGGCGGCCCGGTCGGCGAAGCCGGTGGCGACGGCCCGGGCCACCTCGGCGGAGATCGGCGCGTCGGGGTCGCTCAGGACCTCCACGTCGAGGGGCCGCTCGCCGCGCAGCGAGGCGGCGAACCCCTCGGGCACGACGACGGCCGCGCCGAGGTCGCGGTCGACGCGGCGGCGGGCCTCCTCCGGCGAGTCGACCTCGACGAAGCGGAGGTCGCCGGTGTCGGCGCCGACCAGAGCCTCGACGAAGCCCGCCGAGGCCGGCGAGCCGTCGGCGTCCACCAGGCCGATCGTGGCCTCGATGTCGTTGTGGACGCCGCCGAAGGCGAGGCTGATGATCGTGGCCAGCACGATCGGGCCGACGACCCCCTGGACGAGGAACGACCGGTTGCGCAGCCGTCGCCGCAGGTCGGTGCCGGCGATCACGAGGGCGGCCCGGAGCTGGCTCATGGGTCTCAGTCGCGCAGCGCCTTGCCGGTGAGGGCCAGGAACACGTCCTCGAGGTCGGGCTCGGTGACCTCGACGCCGCCCACCGCCACGCCGGTGCGCTCGGCGGCGGCGACGATGGGGGCGAGCGCGGTGCTGCCCTGCTCGACCCGCACGACGACGCTGCCGTCGCGCGCCTCGGCCCCGAGCGCGCCGGGCAGCTCGGCGCAGGCCGCGGCGAAGGCCGCGAGGTCGCCGGTGCCGGTCACCTCGACCTGGTCGCCCACCCCCAGCTGGGCGACGAGCTCGCGCCGGGTGCCCTCGGCGATCAGGCGGCCCTCGTCGATGATGCCGATGCGGTCGCAGAGCCGCTCGGCCTCCTCCATGTAGTGGGTGGTGTAGAGGACCGACATGCCCTCGCCGGCCAGGGCCTCGACGCTCTCGAGGATGGCGTTGCGGCTCTGGGGGTCGACGCCGACGGTGGGCTCGTCGAGCACGAGCAGGCGGGGCCGGTGGAGCAGGCCGGCCGCGATGTTGGCCCGCCGCTTCATGCCACCCGAGTACTCCCCCACCCGGTCGCCGGCCCGGTCGGCGAGGCCGACGACCTCGAGCACCTCGGCGACCCGGGCCGCCAGCTCCCGCCCCGACAGGCCCTGGAGGCGGCCGAAGAACCGCAGGTTCTCCTCGGCGCTGAGGTCCTCGTAGAGGGCGACGTCCTGGGGGACGAGCCCGATCGCGGCCTTGGCGTCGGTGGCCTCCGGGCTCATCGGCCGCCCGGCGACGGTCACCTCGCCGGCGTCGCGGCGCAGCAGCCCGCACACCATCGAGATGGTGGTCGTCTTGCCGGCGCCGTTGGGCCCGAGCAGCCCGTAGGTCTCGCCGGGCGCGACGGCGAAGCCGACGTCGGCGACCGCGACCCGCTCACCGTAGGCCTTGCGCAGCCCACGGCACTGCAGGACGGGCTCGACGCTGGTCTCGGGGCGGTCGGTGACGGTCGCGGCGTCGGGCACGGGGGCGACGCTAGCGCTCCGCCGCCGGCGGCCGCCCAGGCCGGCGCCGGGTCAGAGGCGCTCGATGATCGTGACGTTGGCCTGACCGCCGCCCTCGCACATCGTCTGCAGCCCGTAGCGGCCGCCGGTCCGCTCGAGCTCGTGCAGGAGGGTCGTCATCAGCCGGGCGCCGGTGGCCCCGAGCGGGTGGCCGAGGGCGATGGCGCCGCCGTTGACGTTCACCTTGGACAGGTCGGCGTGCGTCTCGCGGGCCCAGGCGATGACGACCGAGGCGAACGCCTCGTTGATCTCGACGAGGTCGATGTCGTCGAGGGTCAGGCCGGTGCGGGCCAGGGCGTGGGCGGTCGCCGGGATGGGCGCGGTGAGCATCCACACGGGGTCGTCGGCCCGGACCGACAGGTGGTGGATGCGGGCCCGGGGCGTGAGCCCGTGGTCGGCGAGGCCCCGCTCGTTGACGATCAGCAGCGCCGCCGACGCGTCCGAGATCTGCGACGCGCAGGCGGCCGTCACCCGGCCGCCCTCCCGCAGCGGCGGCAGGGAGCGGATCTTGTCCCAGTCCGGCTCGCGCGGCCCCTCGTCGGCGGTGACCCCCTCCAGCGGGGCGATCTCCCGGTCGAACCGGCCCTCCGCCCGGGCCCGCAGCGCCCGGGTGTGCGACTCGACGGCGTAGGCCTCCATGTCCTCACGGGAGATGTCCCACTTCTCGGCGATCATCTCGGCGGCCCGGAACTGGCTGACCTCCTGGGTGCCGTAGCGGGCCACCCAGCCGGCCGAGCCGGTGAAGGGGTCGTCGAAGCCGTAGGCCTGCCCGGCGGTCATGGCCGCCGAGATGGGGATCTGCGACATCTGCTGGACGCCGCCGGCGACGACGACGTCCATCGTCCCCGACATGACCGCCTGGGCGGCGAAGTGGATCGCCTGCTGCGACGAGCCGCACTGGCGGTCGACGGTCGTGCCGGGCACGTGCTCGGGCAGGCCGGCCGCCAGCCAGCAGGTGCGGGCGATGTCGCCGGCCTGGCCGCCGATCGAGTCGACGTTGCCGAACACGACGTCGTCGACGGCGGCGGGGTCGATGCCGGTGCGCTCGACCAGCGCCCGGATGGCGTGGGCGCCGAGGTCGGCGGGGTGGACCTGCGCCAGCCCGCCGCCGCGCTTGCCCACCGGGCTGCGCACGGCGTCGACGATGTAGGCCTCGGCCATCGTGTCTCCTCCTGGTCGGCGGGGTCGGTGGCGGTTCGGTCGGCGGCCGGGCGCCCTCAGACGCCGAGCGCCCGGGCGACGCGCTCGCGGTGCCAGGCGGCGTCGCCCCAGGCGGCGGCCAGCGCCCACGTGCGCTTCAGGTAGAGGTGGAGGTCGTGCTCGACGGTGTAGCCGATGGCGCCGTGGCACTGCAGCGCCTGCCGGCCGACGAACCGGGCCGCGTCCGAGGCCATGGCCTTGGCCATGGCGACGTCGCGGGCCCGGGTCTCGGCCCCGGTGGCCAGCGAGTGGGCGGCCCGGTGGACGGCCGGTCGGGCGAAGGCCAGCTCCTTCAGGGCGTCGGCGAGGCGGTGCTTGACCGCCTGGAAGGAGCCGACCGGCACGCCGAACTGCCGGCGCTCGCACACGTAGGCGACGGTCATGTCCAGCATCCGCTGGGCGAGGCCGACCAGCACGGCGGCGGCGCCGAAGGCGCCCCGGTCGAGGGCCAGCTCGATCGCGGCCGGGTCGTCGGTGACGAGCGACTCGGGGGCCGGCTGCCAGTCGACGGCCGCGGCCCGGCGGGCGCCGTCGACGGTGTCGACGGGGCGGAGCACGACCGTGGCCGGGTCGACGAGGTGCAGCGCGCCGGTCGCCGGGTCGCGCAGCAGCAGCCAGTCGGCGTCGGCGGCGCAGGGGACGTAGGGGCCGCCGAGGTCGGTGGCGACCATGCCGATGCCGTGGGCGTCGGGCACGCCGGCCGGCCCGGGCCCCTCCCCGCCGGGCGTCCCGGCCAGCAGGGGTGCCGCCACCGCGGCGGTGTCGACGAGCGGGTGGGGCAGGGCGGCCCGGCCGGCCTCCTCGAGCACGAGCACCAGCGACCGCTCGTCGAGGCCGAGCCCGTCGGCTTCCTCGGGCACGAGCGTGGCGAGGACGCCCATCTCGGTCAGGCGGTCCCAGACCGTGCGGTCCAGCCCGCCGGGCGGCGCCTCCCACGCGGCCCGCACGGCCGCGGGCGGGCACTCCTTCTCCAGCAGCTCGCGCACCGCGTCCCGGAAGGCGAGCTGGTCGTCGTCGAAGCCGAAGTGCACCCCACCTACCTCCGGGGCAGGCCGAGCACGCGCTCGGCGGCGATGTTGCGCTGGATCTCGTTGGTGCCGGCGTAGATCGGGCCGGAGAGGGCGAACTGCCAGCCCTTCGACCACGGGCCCTCCAGCTCGGCGTCGGGCCCGAGCAGCTCGAGGGCGATCTCGTGGAGGTCGCAGTCGAGCTCCGACCACCAGATCTTGTTGATCGAGCTCTCGGGCCCCATGACGGCCCCGCCGGCGAGGCGGGTGACGGTCTCGAGGGTGAACAGGCGGTAGGCCTCGGCCCGCATCCACGCGTCGACCAGACGCTCGCGCAGGCGGGGCGACGGGCGCTCGCGGTACAGCTCGACCAGCCGCTGCGCGGTGGCGAGGAACCGGCCGGGGGAGCGCAGCGTCAGGCCCCGCTCCGAGCCGGTCGTCGCCATGGCCACCCGCCAGCCCTCGCCCTCCTCGCCGAGCAGCACGCCGCCGGGGATGGCGTCGTCGGGCAGGAAGGCGCCGTCGAAGAACACCTCGGCGAAGCCCTCGTCGCCGTCGAGCCGGCCGAACCCCCGGACGGTGACGCCGTCCAGGTCGAGCGGCACGAGCAGGTAGCTCAGCCCCCGGTGGCGCTCGGCCCCGGGGTCGGTGCGGAACAGGCCGAACAGGTGGGTGCAGAAGGCGCCCCGGGTGGTCCAGGTCTTCTGCCCGTCCAGCCGCCAGCCGCCCTCGACCCGGGTGGCCCGGGAGGTGATGCCGGCCAGGTCGCTGCCGGCATCCGGTTCCGACCAGCCCTGGCACCACAGGTCCTCGGCCGCGGCCATGCGGGGCAGGACGTGGGCCCGCTGGGCCTCGTTGCCGAACTCGAACACCGTCGGCGCCAGCAGGAAGATGCCGTTCTGGGTGATCCGGGGCGGGGCGCCGGCCCGGTAGTACTCCTCCTCGAAGATCAGCCACTCCCACAGCGAGGCGTCGCGGCCGCCGTAGGCGGCGGGCCACGACACCGCGGCCCAGCGGCCCTCGTAGAGGCGGCGCTCCCAGGTGAGGTGCTGGGCGAAGCCCTCGCGGGTGTCGCCCGAGCGGATGTTCTCCGGGCCGCCGTGCTCGTCGTACCAGGCGGCGAGGTTCTCCTCGAGCCAGGCCCGGGCCTCGGCCCGGAACGCCTCCTCCTCGTCGGTCCAGGTCAGGTCCATGTCGGCTCCGGTTCGTCGTGCGGTCGGCCCGTCACCCGTCGGCCGGCCCGGCGGCGGGCCGGCCGACGCCGAGGCGGTCGAGGGTGGCGGTCGCCTCGGCGACGATGCGCTCGAGCAGCTCGGCCACGGTGGGCAGGTCGTCGATCACCCCGGTGACCTGGCCGGTCGGCAGCACGCCGACCTCGGGGCGGCCGTCGACCAGCGCCGCCTTGACCAGCATGGGCGCGTTGGCCGCCAGGGCGACCTGCGACCAGGTCAGCGACTGGTGGCGGCGCATGGCCAGGCCCTCGCGCACGAGCTCGCCGAGCGGCGTGCCGGTCACCCGCCGGAAGGCGAGCGCCGCCCGCAGGGCCCGGGGGAGGCGGGTGAGGGCGGAGGCCCGCTCCAGCCGCTCGACGGTCGGCGTGCGGACGACCCGCTGGGGCGCGCCGTCGATGGCGGTGGTCACGACGGTGTCGGTGACGGCGGCGGCCAGGTAGCGGGCCTTGATGGCGTCGGGCACCCTGCTCTCGGCGGTGAGCAGGAAGCGGGTGCCCATGGCGACCCCGTCGGCGCCCCAGGCGAGCGCGGCGACGAGGCCGCGGCCGTCGTGGAAGCCGCCGGCGCCGAGCACGGGGACGGCGTGGCCGACGGCGTCGACGACCTGGGGCAGCAGCAGCGACGTGGGGACCGTGCCGGTGTGGCCGCCGCCCTCGCCCCCCTGGGCGATGACCGCGTCGACGCCCCAGTCGAGCATCTTCTCCGCGTGGCGGCGGGCGCCGACCGTGGGCATGACGAGCACGCCGGCGTCGTGGAGGCGGGCGACGGCGTCCTTGGTCGGGGCGCCGGCGAAGCTGACCAGCTTGACCCCGGCCCGCACGCACATCTCCACCCGCTCGTCGAGGTCGGGCTGGTCGGCCCGGAGGTTGACGCCGAAGGGGGCGTCGGTGCGGTCCTGGACGGTGGCGATGGCCTCGGCCAGCTGGTCGCGGGTCATGGTGACCGCGGCGAGGATCCCGAACCCGCCGGCGGCCGAGGTGGCGGCGGTCAGCGACGCGCCCGAGACCCAGCCCATGCCGGTCTGCACGATCGGCAGCCGGCACCCGACCAGCTCGCAGAACCGGGTCCGCAGCCGGTCGTCCCCCCTCGAATCTGACGGAGCGTCAGACATGGGGCCAGCCTACGGGCGGCGCCTCGGGGCCGCCAGCGCCACCGCCCCCTCAGGCGGGCGTCGGGACCTCGCGCTCCCGGGCGCCCTCGGGGTCGATGACCTCGCGGATGAGGCGCAGCTCCTCCTCGGTCGGCAGCCGGGAGGTCGGCACCTCGTCGGGCACGACCAGCTCGAAGCCGGTGGCGGCCACGACGTCGTCGACGGTGACGCCCGGGTGCACCGACCGCAGGCGCATCCGCTTGTCCGGGGTCTCGAAGTCGAGCACGGCCAGGTCGGTGACCACCCGCCGGACGTCGACGAACCGGCCCGCCCGGCCCAGCGCGGCCGCCCGGTCCCACCCGACGCCGGTCACCGTGTCGACCTGCTCGACGAAGACCCGCGGGCTGTGGCGGGGCACCCAGTAGCTGGTCGTGTCGTTGATCGTGTTGCCCGGCGCGCCCCGGTAGCCGAGCAGCTGCACGGTCGGCCTCCGGTAGTCGCCGATCGCCGCCAGGTTCTGGTTCCCGTAGCGGTCGATCTGGCTGGCGCCCATGACCACGTGGCGCCGGCCCGACCACACCCAGTCGAACATCGACCGGTACGGGTTCCAGTACTCGAGGACCCGGTCCTCGGGGGCGACGAAGGCCGCGTCGTTGTCGACCAGCGCCGCCTCGCCGTCGGTGACGCACAGGTCGGGCGCGAAGGTCGCCCGGGCCAGGCGGCCGGCGATCATCGGGATCGTGCCGATCGGGTTGGCGAGGATCTCGCCGTCGCCCCGGAAGCACTCGGCGAGGGCGACGACGCAGACCTCGGCCCGGGTGGCGGACGTCGCGCTCACCGGCCCTCCCGCACCTTGCGCTGGTACTCCTCCTCGGGGACGTCGACCCACTCGGCCCGGTACGCGGCCCACGCCTCGGGCGAGGCGGCGGCGTCGGCGTAGGCCCGCTGCGCCGCCTCGTCGCGGGGGTAGTCGGGCTCGCACGAGGTCGGGTGGGCGCCGCCGGGCGCGTGGACGACGCCGTCGACCATCATCCGGCTGATCCGCATCTGGTGCAGGCAGCCGTGGCCGGCGAGCTCGGCGGTGTCGACGACCTTCTCGGCCGAGATGAACCGGCACCCGGTGGGGGCGGCCTGCAGCATGAGGTCGTCCCAGTAGAGGTCGGGCCCGAGGAACATCGCGTTGCCGCGCCGGTCGGCGACGTTGAGGTGGCAGATGGCGGCGTCGAGCCGGATCGCCGGCATGGCCACGAGCAGCTCGTGCTCGCCGTCCTCGTCGGGGACCGGCGAGGTGAAGGTCGTCAGGCGGGGGTTGTCGCGCAGCAGGTCGGACCCGAGGCCGACCCGGGTCGGCAGGAACGGCACCCGCCACGCCGCGGCCTGGAGGCCGAGGTGGACGAGGCCCTCGTCGAGCGGCTCGTCCTCGATCGCCCCGGCCTGGCGGGCGGCCCGGAAGTGCGGCTCGAGCGGGATCGTGTCGAGCGAGGCGAAGGCGTGGACGGCCTTGCGGACCTTGCCGGCCGCGCACAGCAGCCCGAGGTCGGGCCCGCCGTGGGTGACGACGGTGAGGTCGTGGAGGTCGCTGCGGGCGATGGCCCGGACGATGGCCATGGGCTTGCGCCGGCTGGCCCAGCCGCCGATGGCGATGGTCATGCCCGGGCGCAGCCGGGCGACGACCTCGTCGACGGTCATGAGCTTGTCGGTGGCGGTCCGGGTCACCGGTCCCCCTCCGCCCCGCCGGCCTGCCCGGGGCGGGCGTCCTTGCCGCCCCGCACGAAGGCGTCGCGGTGCTCGTCGGCGACGCCGGTGAGGTTGAGCTCGAAGGTGAAGCCCTGCTCGTAGCGGTAGCTGCGCTTGACGTCCCACAGGTCGATGCCGTTGAGGGACTCCTTGGCGGCCCGGATGACCGCGGGGGACTTGGCGGCGATCTCCCGGGCGACCTCCAGGGCCTTGTCCCGCAGCTGCTCCCGGGGCACGACCGCCAGCACCGACCCGAACGCGGCCAGCTCGGCCGCCGTCGCGGTGGCGGCCGTGTAGACCATGGCCCGCATCTTGTGCTGGGGGACCAGCCGGGCCAGGTGGGTGGCCGCCCCCAGCGCCCCCCGGTCGACCTCGGGCAGCCCGAAGGTGGCGTCCTCGGAGGCGACGACGATGTCGGCGTTGCCGACCAGGCCGATGCCACCGCCCAGGCAGTAGCCGTGGACGGCGGCGATCACCGGCACGGGGCAGTCGTAGACGGCGGCGAAGGCGGCGAAGCACCCCCGGTTGGCGCCCACGAGCGCGTCGAAGCCCTCGGTCGCCTGCATCTCCTTGATGTCCACGCCGGCGTTGAAGCCCCGGCCCTCGGCCCGCAGGACCACGACCCGCACCGCGGGGTCGCGCCCCAGCCGCTCCAGTGCCCCGGCCAGCTCGAACCAGCCGGCGACGGGCAGCGCGTTCACCGGCGGGACGTCGACCACCACCTCGGCCACCCCGTCGTCGTGGATGTCGGTCGTGATGGGCATCGTCGCCGTCCCCCTCGCTCCCCCTGCGCCACGCGCCGCGATGATCTGACGGTGTGTCAGGTCCCTGTGGCAAGGTAGGCCGGAGGAGGCATCGTGGACAACCCATCCGACCCCGCAGCACCGGACCTGTCCGGCACCCTGTCCGCCCCCGGACCGCTCGACCACCGCGGCCGGGTCGTGCTCGTCACCGGCGGCACCCGGGGCATCGGGCGCGGCATCGCCGCCGCCTACCGGGCCGCCGGGGCCGAGGTCGTCGTCTGCGGCCGCACCCCGCCCGCCGAGGAGGACGGCCCGGCGTTCACGGCCTGCGACGTGCGCGACCCCGAGGCCGTCGCGGCGATGGTCGACGGCGTCGTCGAGCGGTACGGCCGCCTCGACGTCGTCGTGAACAACGCCGGCGGCGCGCCGTCGGTCGACTCGGCGACCGCCTCGCCCCGCTTCAACGAGAAGGTGGTCGCCCTCAACCTGCTCGCGCCCCTCACCGTGGCCCAGGCCGCCAACCGGGTCATGCAGGCGCAGGAGGCCGGCGGGTCGATCGTCAACATCGCCAGCGTGTCCGCCACCCGCCCCTCGCCCGGCGCCGCCGCCTACGCCGCCGCCAAGGCCGGCCTCGTCAACCTCACCCGGACCCTCGCCGTCGAGTGGGCGCCCCGGGTGCGGGTCAACGCGGTCGTCGCCGGGCTGATCGCCACCGAGCAGGTCCACGAGGTGTACGGCGACGACGCCGCCGTCGCCCGGGTGGCCGCCACGGTGCCCATGCGGCGCCTCGGCACGCCCGACGACGTCGCCGGCGCCTGCCTCTACCTGTCGTCCCCGCTCGCGGCCTACGTCACCGGCGCGGCCGTCGAGGTCCACGGCGGCGACGAGTGGCCCTCCTACCTCGAGGCGCTCGGGGAGGGCGCCCGGCCGGTGACGCCGCCCCCCGCGCCACCCGACGCGTCCGGCTGACGGCGGGGTGCGGCCGTCCGTCCGGACCGTGCCGCGCCCCGCCCGCCGGGGGTTGCCTTACGGGGTAAGGCCGGGCCTACCCTCGGGTCATGCACCGCCCCGCGGCCCGCCTCCTCCTCGCCCTGCTGCTCGCCGCCGGCCTCGGCGCCGCCTGCGGGGGCGACGACGGCGACACCGACCTGTCGACCGGCGGCGACGACGGGTCCGAGGCCGAGGTGCCCGACGACGTCGTCGTGCTCGAGGGCGACGAGGTCACCGTCAAGGCCCTGGACAACTTCTTCCGCCCCGAGAACATCCAGGTCGCGCCGGGCACGACCGTCACCTGGACCAACGACGGCCGCAACGAGCACGACGTCCTGCCCGCCGAGGGGGACGACTGGGGCGTCGAGGTCGAGGACTTCGCGCCCGGCGACGCCTACTCGTTCACGTTCGAGTCGCCCGGGGTCTACGACTACTACTGCTCGATCCACGGGACGAAGACCGCCGGGATGGTCGGCACCGTCGTCGTCGCCGAGTGACCGTGCCGAGCCGCTGACCGCCGCCCGCCGCGCCGGGCCAGGACCGCACCATGGAGTGGAGGACCAGGGGAGGACCATGAGCTTGTCCCGACGAGCGTTCGGCGTGCTGCTGGCCAGCGCGCTGGTCGTCGCCGCCGCCTGCGGCAGCGACGACGACGGTGACGAGGGCGCCACGGGCGACGACGCCGTGCCCGAGGGCACGACCATCCGGGTGCCCGACGACTACGAGACCATCCAGGAGGCCGTCGACGCCGCCGCGCCGGGCGACCTGATCCTCATCGAGCCCGGCGTCTACGAGGAGGCGGTCGACGTCACCACCGACATGCTGACCATCCGCGGGCTCGACCGGAACGAGGTCGTCCTCGACGGCGGGTTCGAGTTGGACAACGGCATCCGGGTGACCGGCGCCGACGGCGTCGCCATCGAGAACATGACCGCCCGCAACTACACCCGCAACGGGTTCTTCTGGACGGGCGTCGAGGGCTACCGCGGCTCGTACCTGACCACCTACCGCACCGGCGACTACGGCATCTACGCCTTCGACTCGACCAAGGGGCTGATCGAGCACAGCTACGCCTCGGGCAGCCCGGACGCCGGCATCTACATCGGCCAGTGCTACCCCTGCGACGCCGTCATCGACGACGTCGTCTCGGAGTACAACGGCCTCGGCTACTCGGGGACGAACTCGGGCGGCAACCTGCTCATCGTCAACTCGACGTTCCGCTACAACCGGGCCGGGATCGTCCCCAACTCGGGCAGCTACGAGCTCTGCTACCCGGAGCGGGAGACGACCATCGTCGGCAACGTCGTCCACTCGAACAACCAGCCCGACACCCCCGCCATCGACGTCGCGCTGCTGGCCATGGGCAACGGCATCCTCGTCGCCGGCGGCGTCAACAACACGATCGAGCGCAACCTCGTCTACGACCACGACCTCACCGGCATCGGCCTCGTGCCGTTCCCGGAGGACGACCCCAACGACGACATCCCGCCGCCGGAGGACGACGAGCGCCCCTGCGAGGAGACCCTCGACGACGAGCTCGCCGACCCGGCGTCGCTGCCCAACCCGCTGATCTGGAACCCGCGGGGCAACCGCGTCGTCGGCAACGTCGTCGAGGACTCGCGGCTGGCCGACCTGGCCGTCGGCTCGCTGGAGGACGTCTCGGCGCTCGGCAACTGCTTCGCCGACAACACGTTCAGCACCAGCGCGCCGCAGGAGGTCGAGACGCTGGCCCCCTGCGAGGGCGAGGGCCGCGGCGACTGGTCCGCGGGCGCGCTCGACCTCGTGGCCCTGATCGCGGCCGAGCACCCGCCGTCCGGCGACTACAAGACGACGCCCGTGCCGGAGCCGCAGGAGAACATGCCGGACGCCGAGACGGCGCCGGCCCGGCCGGCGGTCGGCCTCCCGCCGGCGATCGACCTCGACGCCATCGAGGTGCCCGAGCGGCCGTGACGGCGCGCCGCCGGGTCCGCTGGCTGGCGGTGGCCGCCGCCCTGGCCCTCGTGGCCGGGTGCGGCGGCCCCGGTGGCGACGGCGACGCCCCGGTCGGCGGTGCCGCCGCCGGGGCGGTGCGGCTGTCGCCCACCGACCCCGGGCCGCAGGGGCGGGTGCCGCAGTTCGTCGTCGAGTGCACCTTCAGCCACACGGCGCCCGACGACCCGATCCTGCACCCCCGGCACAGCGGCCGGTCGCACCAGCACCTGTTCTTCGGCAACACGACGGCGGACGCCGACTCGACGGCCGAGAGCCTGGCCGCGGGCGACACGACCTGCGACCAGAAGCTCGACCGGGCCTCGTACTGGGCGCCCGCGCTCTACGACCACGGGGAGCTGGTCGAGCCGATCACCGCGGTCGCCTACTACCGGCCGGGCGTCGGCGTCGACCCCACGACCGTGCAGCCCTACCCGTTCGGCCTGAAGATGATCGGCGGCGACCAGGTCGCGGAGGAGCCGCAACCGCTCGACGTCGTGGCCTGGTCGTGCGGCACGGGCTCGGAGCGGTCGCCGACGCCGCCGACGTGCCCGGAGGGGCGGCCGCTGCGGCTGGCGGTCAGCTTCCCGGACTGCTGGGACGGCGAGAACCTCGACAGCGAGGACCACGTGTCCCACATGGCCCGCAGCGAGGACGGCGCCTGCCCGGACAGCCACCCGGTCCCGGTGCCCCAGCTGCTGTTCACCATCACCTGGCCGATCACCGGCGAGGGCCACGAGCTGTCGCTGGCGTCGGGCTCCTTGCTCACCGGCCACGCGGACTTCTTCAACGCCTGGGACGAGGACAAGCTGCGGGCCGAGGTCGAGCGGTGCCTCCACCGGGGCGTGACCTGCGGCGTCGCCAGCAACCGCATCTGAGGGTGGCCAGCGCCGCTCCAGAGTGACAGTCTGTTCGGTCGTGGTGCCCCGCCCGCCGCCTGCCGGGGGGCGGCGGGCGGGGCACCCACACCGCCGGGCCCGGCGCCGGCGCGGGGCGGTCAGGGTGCCGCCGCGGGGCGCGCCCAGGCGCGGGCGTAGTCCGGCACCGGGACGCCCGGCACGAGGTCGTCGGCCGGCACCGGTGCGCCGGCCACCGTGGCCAGGGGCACGACGCCGGCCCACACCGGCAGGTCGAGGTCGACGTCCTCGTCGACCGGGCCGCCGGTGCGCACCTTGAGCGAGCACTCGTCGACCGGCAGGGCGAGCACCATCGTCCGGCGCAGCTCGACCTCGCTCGGCGGCCGGGCGTCGCGCGTGCGGCCGGGGACGACGTGCTCGACGAAGCGGTCGAGGGCGGCGCGGCGCTCGTCCAGGTCGTCGACGCGCACCGCCCGGCCGAACAGCACCACCGAGCGGTAGTCCATCGAGTGGTGGTAGGCCGAGCGGGCCAGCACCAGGCCGTCGACGAGGGTGACGGCGACGCACACGTCGGCCTCGGCCGCGCCCCGCAGGAGCCGGCTGGCCACCGACCCGTGCAGCAGCACGCGGTCGCCGTCGAGGGCGTAGAGCATCGGGATGACGACCGGCCCCGCCTCGGTGGCGAGCCCCACGTGGGCGACCAGGCCCTCGCGCAGCACGGCGAGCGCGGCGGCGCGGTCGTAGACGGCGCGGTGGGGGTTCCGCCGCACCGTCGTGCGGGCCGACGGCGGGGAGGGCGAGGGTGAGGGGGTCGTGGTCACGGCGCGCAGGCTACGGGCGGGGCCGGGCACGACGGGACCGGGTTTCGCGCTCGGCCCCGGGCCGGCCCGTCGGCGCGCTAGACGTCGACGTAGATGAAGCCGTAGGCCTCGTCGCGGTGGGGGATGCCCGTCGACCGCAGCGCCGGCCCCCAGTCGCCGGTGACCTCGGGGTTGCTGTCCTCCATGCCGTGGTCGGCGACGAGGAAGAACGCCGTGCGGTCCCACACGCCGGCGCGCTCGACGGCGTCCAGGATCCGGCCCAGGCGGGCGTCGCTGTCGCGGATGCTCGCCCGGGCGATCTCGGCGTAGGGGCCGCTGTGGTGGAACGCCGCGTCGGTGAGCGTGAAGTTCACGAACGTGAACCGGGGCAGCGGCCCCCCGTCGGCGGCCCGCCCGTCGCGGGCGCCGTCCCACACGTCGAGCGCCTGCACCAGGCCCAGGTGGTCGATCTGCGAGGAGATGGCGTAGGACTTCTCCGGCCGCACGAAGCGCTCGGTGGCGAAGGGCAGGTCCTCGGGCTTCGGCGGGTGGGCCAGCCGGCCGCCGGTGCGCAGCACCTCGAAGGTCGAGTCGTCGGCGCCCACGTCGCAGGGCTCGTTGACCGACACGGTGCGGGACCCCGGGAAGGCCCGGTGGATCGCCTGGTGCAGCGTCTCGACCGCCGGCGACAGCGACCGCATCGACCACGGCCAGGTCTCCGGCGAGTTGGTGATGATCTGCCGGCCCTCGACCCGGTCGTACCAGGCGTTGTGGAGGACGCCGTGGTGGCCGGGGTGGGCCCCGGTGAGGATCGTGGTGTGGTTGGCCAGCGTCACCGAGGGCAGGCTGGCCATGGCCCCGTGGGCCAGCCCCGTGCCGGCGTCCAGCAGGCGGGCGAGGTTCGGCGCCTCGCCGGCGGCCAGCATGTCGTACAGCACGTTGGCGTTGGTGCCGTCCCACAGGAAGCCGACGACGTGGGCGGGCGGCGGCGCGTGGGGGTCGAGCAGCTCGGTCAGCACCCGGCCGTCCTGGCGGGCGAGCAGCGCCTCCGGGTCGGGCTGGCCGGTCGGCCCGGTGCCGCCCACCGGCTCGGCCCCGAGCAGGGCCATGACCGTGGGCGCCACGTCGACCAGCCGGGCCGACAGCGGGACGAGGCCCTGCTGCCGCACGCCCGCCCCGGCCAGCACGAACGGCGCCCGCACCTGGACGATGCCGAGCGAGCCGTGCTCGCCCCGCTCGCCGCCCTGGTCCTCCCAGTTGTGGGCCGGCGAGTGCAGGCAGACGACGTCGGGCGCGTGCGGGTGGTCGAACAGCTGGGCGATCTGGTCGTGGGCGTGCGGGTAGGACTGCGTGGTCCGGTCGGGCCACCGGTTGGCCAGCTCGTCGGCCAGGCCGACCCACCGGTCGGTCGCCGTGTCGCCCAGCGGGTTGCGGCCCTCGACCTCGACCTCGACGAAGCGCCACCCCCGCTCGCCCGGCACGCGCTCCCGGCGGAACCGGACCCGGCCGTCGACCGCCCGGGCCTCGTAGCCGTCCTCGGTCGTCGTGAGCACCATGTCGACGATGGGCTCCAGCGCGCCGTCCAGCAGCGCGTCGGCGACCTGCGCCACGCGGTCGGGGTCGGCTCCCCGGTGGTCGGGCGGCCGGGGGGCGACCGCCGTGGCGCCCCCAACGCTCCCAGCAGCGGTCATGGGACCGACGATATCCGGGGGCGCCACGGCGGGGCAGGGGTCCGGGGGTCAGCTCGCCAGCGGTGGCGTGTCGAGGTTGGTCCAGTTCTCCTGGGCGTAGCGGGCGCCGGCGGCCCGCAGCCCGTCGAGCCGGGCCACCTCGTCGTCGGTGAGCACGAGGTCGAGGGCGGCGACGTTCTCCTCCAGGTAGCGCCGCCGCTTGGTGCCGGGGATGGGCACGACGTCGTCGCCCTTGGCCGCCAGCCAGGCCAGCGCCACCTGGCCCGGGGTGGCCCCGTGGGCCTCGGCGACCTCCCGCACGACCGCGACGGCGGCGAGGTTCCTCTCCAGGTTCTCGCCCTGGAAGCGGGGCTGGCCCCGGCGGAAGTCGTCCTCGGCCAGCTCGTCCACGCTGGTCACCGTGCCGGTGAGCAGGCCGCGGCCGAGCGGGCTGTAGGGGACGATCCCGATGCCCAGCTCGCGGCAGGTGGGCACGATCTCGTCCTCGATGTCCCGGGCGAACAGCGACCACTCGGTCTGCAGGGCGGCGATGGGGTGGGTGGCGGCGGCGCGCCGGATGGTGTCGGCCGACGCCTCGGACAGGCCGAGGTGGCGGACCTTGCCCGCCTCGACCAGCTCGGCCATGGCCCCGACCGTCTCCTCGATGGGCACGGTCACGTCCGGCCGGTGCTGGTAGTAGAGGTCGATGTGGTCGACGCCGAGGCGCTTCAGCGAGGCGTCGCACGCCTGGCGGACGTACTCGGGGTCGCCCCGCACGAAGCGGGCGGACGGGTCGTCCGGGTCGAGGTGGATGCCGAACTTGGTGGCCAGCACGACCTCGTCCCGCCGGCCGGCGAGCGCCTTGCCGACCAGCTCCTCGTTGTGGCCGAAGCCGTACATGTCGGCGGTGTCGAAGAAGGTCACGCCGAGGTCGAGGGCGCGGTGGATGGTGGCGACGGCCTCGTCGTGGTCGGGGGTGCCGTAGGCGAAGCTCATCCCCATGCAGCCGAGGCCCTGGGCGGACACGGTCAGGCCGGAGCGCCCGAGGGCGCGCGTGGGCAGGGTCATGGTGGGTCGTCCTCCGTGCTGGTGGGTCGGGGGTGGGTCGGGACGGGGGGCGGGCGGTCCGCCCGCGGGTGGGGGCCGGCTCAGGGGGCGCAGCTGCCGCCGTAGGTGGCGATCTTGTACTCGATCGCCCCGAGGGCCGACTCCAGCTCGGTGATCCGGGCCTTCACGGTGTCGCGGTGGGCCTCGAGGAGGGCGAGGCGCTCGTCCTCGTTGCCGGGCCCCTCGTCGACGAGCCGGAAGTAGGCCTGGATGTCGCGGATGGGCATCGCCGTGAGCCGCAACCGCGTGATGAACACCACCCGGTTGACCTCGGCCTCGCCGTAGACCCGGCGGCCCGCGGCGTCGCGAGGCACCGACAGGAGACCGATGCGCTCGTAGTACCGCAGGGTGTGGGGCGTCACGCCGGTGATCGCGGCGACCTCGGCGATGCCCAGGCCCTCCCGGCGCTCCTCGCCCGGGGCGGACGTCGTCGGTGCGCTACCGGGGTGGGTGACGGCTGTCATCACCGGCGACGGTACGGCTTCGAGCGCACTCCAGGTCAAGGGGGTTGGCGCCGGGGCCCGGACGGCGGCGCCACCGGGCAACGTGTTAAGTTCTCCTAACCCACCGAGGCCAGCGGACCGTCCGTCGACCACTCCGAGGGAGCGCCACCCATGTCCGAGACGACCGCCGCCACCGCCGCCACGGCCACCCCGTACCGCACCTTCGTCACGTCGGTGGTGGCGGTCGAGGATGTGCACCCCCACCTGCGGCGCATCACCGTCGCCGGCGACGACCTGGCCGACTTCCGCCCCGTCGGGCCCGACACCTTCCTCTACCTCCTGCTGCCCCCGCCGGGCCGCACCGAGCTGACCGTCGACCGGGACTTCACCTGGACGGGCTACGAGCGGATGCCGGTCGAGGACCGGCCGGTCGGCGCCTACTACACGCTGCGCCGCTGGTACCCCGAGCGCCGCGCCATCGAGATGCTCTGCGTCCTGCACGGCGACACCGGCCCCGCCTCGGCCTGGGTGGCCCGGGCGAAGCCCGGCGACCCCGTCGCGCTCTGGGGCCCCCGGACCGCCTACGCCCCGCCGCCCGACACCGACTGGTACCTGCTGGTGGCCGACGAGACCGGGCTGCCGGCCGCGGCCGCCATCCTCGAGAGCCTGCCGCCGGGCACCGTCGCCCGGGTGTTCGCCGAGGTCGCCTCGCCCGAGGAGCACCAGCCCCTGCCCGAGGCGCCGACGTACTCGGTCACCTGGCTCCACCGGGACGGCGCTCCCGCGGGCACGACCACCCTGCTGCCCGACGCGGTGCGGGCCATGCCCTGGCCCGGCGGCACGCCCTACGTGTGGGGCGGCGCCGAGAGCCGGGCCATGGCCACCGTGCGCCGCTACGTCCGCCACGAGCGGGGCCTGCCCCGCGCACGGGTGGCGCGGGGCGCCCACTGGCCCCCGCCCGACCCCGACGACTCCCCCCTCGCCGCGGACACCTTGCGCCCAGCTCTT
>PKRH01000190.1 GCA_017577565.1 Thermoanaerobacterales bacterium
GGATGTTTAAAAGGAGACGGGTGCCCCCGCCGCCGCGGCCCCGCCGCCCGGGCGGGGCCGCGGTCAGGCGGCGGCCGGGCGCCCGCGCACCAGCTCGAGCACCCGCCGGGCGGCGGCGGGGATGTTGGTGCCGGGGCCGAAGATCTCGGCCACCCCGGCGGCCCGGAGCTTGTCGTGGTCCTGGGGCGGGATGACGCCGCCGCAGACCACGACGACGTCGTCGGCGCCGGCGGCCCGCAGCTCCTGGATCAGCTGGGGGACGAGCGTGAGGTGGCCGGCCGCCTGGGTCGACACGCCCACGACGTGGACGTCGTTGTCGATCGCGTCCCGGGCGGCCTCGTCGGGGGTCTGGAACAGCGGGCCGACGTCGACGTCGAAGCCCATGTCGGCGAAGGCCGTGGCGATGACCTTGGCGCCCCGGTCGTGGCCGTCCTGGCCGAGCTTGACGACGAGCAGGCGGGGCCGGCGGCCCTCGGCCCGGGCGAAGGCCTCGACGTCGGCCCGCACGGCCTCGAACTCCTCGTCGCCCTCGTAGGCGGCGCCGTAGACGCCGTGGATCGAGCGGACCTCCGCCTTGTGGCGGCCGAAGACCTTCTCCATCGCCGCGCTCATCTCGCCGACCGTGGCCCGGGCCCGGGCGGCCTCGATGCACAGCGCCAGCAGGTTGGCGTCGCCGGCCGCGCCCTCGGTCAGGCGGCGCAGCGCGTCCTGGCAGGCCTGCTCGTCCCGCTCGGCCCGCACCTTCTCGAGGCGGGCGATCTGGGCCCGGCGGACCTCGGTGTTGTCGATGGCCAGGACGTCGACGTGCTCGGGGTTCTCCGGCTGGTACTTGTTGACCCCGACGATGACCTCCTCGCCCCGGTCGATGCGGGCCTGGCGGCGGGCGGCCGACTCCTCGATGCGCATCTTCGGCAGGCCCGAGGCGACGGCCTTGGTCATGCCGCCCATCTCCTCGACCTCCTCGATGAGCTTCCAGGCCTCCTTGGCCAGGGCGTCGGTCAGCCACTCGACGTAGTAGCTGCCGGCGAGGGGGTCGACGACCTTGGGGATGCCGGTCTCCTCGGCCAGGATCAGCTGGGTGTTGCGGGCGATGCGGGCCGAGAAGTCGGTGGGCAGGCCCAGCGCCTCGTCGAAGCTGTTGGTGTGCAGGCTCTGCGTGCCGCCGAGCACCGCCGCCATGGCCTCGATCGTCGTGCGGACGATGTTGTTGTAGGGGTCCTGCTCGGTGAGCGAGACGCCGCTCGTCTGGCAGTGCGTCCGCAGCATGGTCGAGCGGGGGTCCTTGGGGTCGAACTGCGACACGACCCGGTGCCAGAGGCGGCGGGCGGCCCGCAGCTTCGCCACCTCCATGAAGAAGTTCATGCCGATGGCGAAGAAGAACGAGAGGCGCCCGGCGAAGCGGTCGATGTCGAGGCCCCGGTCGAGGGCGCAGCGCACGTACTCGAGGCCGTCCGCGATGGTGTAGGCGAGCTCCTGGACCGCGGTCGCCCCGGCCTCCTGCATGTGGTAGCCGGAGATCGAGATCGAGTTGAACCGGGGCATGTGCTCGGCCGTGTACTCGATGATGTCGGCCACGATCCGCATGCTGGGCTCGGGCGGGTAGATGTAGGTGTTGCGGACCATGAACTCCTTGAGGATGTCGTTCTGGATGGTCCCGCTGAGCTGGGACTGATCGACACCCTGCTCCTCGGCCGCCACGATGTACGCGGCCATGCACGGCAGCACCGCGCCGTTCATGGTCATGGAGACCGACATCTTGTCGAGGGGGATCTGGTCGAAGAGGATCTTCATGTCCTCGACCGAGTCGATCGCCACCCCGGCCTTGCCGACGTCGCCGACGACGCGCGGGTGGTCGCTGTCGTAGCCCCGGTGGGTGGCCAGGTCGAACGCCACCGACAGGCCCATCTGCCCCGCGGCCAGGCTGCGCCGGTAGAAGGCGTTCGACTCCTCCGCCGTCGAGAAGCCCGCGTACTGGCGGATCGTCCACGGCCGGTTGGCGTACATGGTCGCCCGCACGCCCCGCGTGTAGGGCGGGAAGCCCGGCAGCGAGTCCAGGTCCTCGACGGCCGCCAGGTCGTCGGCGGTGTAGAGGGGCTTGACCTCGATGCCCTCGGGCGTCCGCCAGGTCAGCGAGTCGGGGTCGGCCCCCTTCAGCTCCTTGGACGCCAGGGCCCGCCAGTCGTCGAGTGTCGGCTTCTCGGAGGGCTCGCTCACGCCCTCGCAGCCTAGGGAACGCCGCCGAAGGCCAGGAAGTCCGGGACCTCGGCGGATCCGGAGCACGCGGCGCGGCCGCGCTAAGACAAGCGAGGTGACGGACGACACCGCGACGACGGCGGTCCCGGTCCCCCGCACCGTCCCCGAGGTCCGGCGCGGGCGGGAGCGGCCCGGCTGGCGCACGCTGGCGACCGACGCCGCCGTGCTCGTCGGCCTCGCCGGCCTCGCCATCACGCAGCCGGTGCTCGACCTGTTCGGCAACAACCCCACGTTCTTCGTCGCCGGCAACTACGGCCGGCGGCAGATCGTGATGTTCGCCCTGGTCGTGGCCTCCGTGCCCGCGGCGGTGGCGGTCGCGCTGTCCGTGCCCTTCGCCCTGGCGGGTCGCCGCGCCGCCCGGGCCGCGCACGCCGTGGCCGTCGCCGTCCTGGCCGGCCTGTTCGGCCTCGTGGTGGGGCAGTCCCTGGACCTCGAGGCGACCGTCCCCGCCCTGGCGCTCGCGGCGGCCGTCGGGGTGGGCGTGGCCGTGGCCGAGGCCCGGTACGCCACGATGCGCCGGTTCCTCGCCTACCTGGCGGTCGGCGACCTGGTCTTCGTCGCCCTCTTCGCCTTCGCCAGCCCCACCAACGAGCTGCTCCGGGGAGGCTTCGTCGCCGCCGACGGCGAGGTGACCGGCCCGGGGCTCCCCGGCCCGGTCGTCGTGATCGTGCTGGACGAGTTCCCCCTGGTGCCGATCCTGCGGGAGGACGGCACCATCAACGAGCAGCGGTTCCCCAACCTCGCCGCCCTCGCCGAGCGGTCCACCTGGTTCCGCAACGCGACCGCCGAGTCGGCCACCACCTACGTCTCGGTGCCGTCGATCCTCACCGGCCGCCGCGCCGACCGCGACGACCTGCCGGTGCTGCGCGACCACCCCCGCAACCTCTTCACGCTGTTCGGCCAGCGCTACCCGACGCTCGCCTACGAGCCGGTGACCCAGCTGTGCCCCGAGGACCAGTGCGGGGCCGAGCCGAGCCGGCCGCTGCGACAGGCCCTGTCGGACGCGTGGGTGGTCTACCGGCACCGGGTGCTGCCCGAGGCGCTGCGGGAGGGCCTGCCGCCGATCGACCAGGGCTGGGGCAACTTCGGCGGCGGCGTCGGCGGGGCGCCGGACGAGGACGCCGGGGCGGAGGGGGACGAGCCGGAGGCGTCCGACCCGATGGCCCGCCTCGACGAGGTGCCGGACACCGACCCCGCCGGGCAGTGGGGGGTGTTGCGCCAGAGGATCGCGGCGATCGGGCCCGGGCCCTCGGTCACCATGCTCCACGTCCTGGTGCCCCACCACCCGTACCGGCTGACGCCGTGGGGGGTGACCAGCTCGACGACGTGGCTGCCGCACCAGGTGCCCGACCCGGCGTCGCCCCGTGCCGGCCGGGTGCAGCGCGAGGTCCTCGGCCTGCAGCAGATGCAGATCGGGGCGGTCGACCAGCTGATCGGCGAGCTGATCGCCCACCTCGAGGCCCAGGGGGCGTGGGAGGCGACGACCCTCGTCGTCACCTCCGACCACGGCATCGAGGTCGTGCCCCGGTACGACCGCCGGCCCGAGGGCGGGGAGGACGTGACGCTGCGCATCCCGCTGTTCATCAAGGCGCCCGGTCAGACGACCGGTGAGGTGCGGGACGACCCCGCCACCACCCTCGACGTCCTGCCCTCGATCATCGACCTGCTCGGCATCGAGACGGACTGGGAGATGGACGGCCACTCGCTGTTCGACGGCAGCGAGCCCGGCTACCGGCGCACGGTCACGAC
>PKRH01000191.1 GCA_017577565.1 Thermoanaerobacterales bacterium
CGCCCGGGCACCGCACGCCGCTAACCTCGACGCGTCATGCCCCCCGTCGTCCGGGCGCTGCGCGGCGCCACCACCATCGACGTCGACGAGAAGGACCACCTGTTCGAGCGGGTGATCGCCCTGCTCGAAGCGCTCTTCGAGCGCAACGGGATCCGGCACGACGACCTCATCAGCGTGCTGTTCACCGCCACCGACGACATCCACTCGGCCTTCCCGGCCGAGGCCGCCCGCAAGTTCGGCCTCGGCGACGTGCCGCTCATCTGCGCGCGCGAGCTCGACGTCGAGGGCGGGACGCCCCGCTGCATCCGAGTGCTCATCCACCTGTACACCGACCGGTCCCGCGGCGAGCTGCACCACGTCTACCTCGAGGGCGCCCGCCACCTGCGCGACGACCTCCCCGCCTGACGTGGTCCTCGGGCAGCCCCCCACGCCGGGCCGCGCCGTGATCGTCGGCACCGGGCTGATCGGCGGGTCGATCGGCATGCGGCTGCGCCGGGAGGGCTGGTACGTCACCGGCCGCGACCGCGACCCGGCCCGGGCCCAGCGGGCGCTCGAGCTCGGCGCCCTCGACGCCGTCGGGGACGACCCCGACGCGACGATCACCTTCGTGGCCACGCCCGTGCGGGCGGTCGCCGAGGAGGCCCGCAAGGCCCTGGCCGCCGGGCCGGGCCTGGTCACCGACGTCGGCGGCGTGAAGGCGTCGATCGTCGACGCGGTCGACGACCCCCGCTTCGTCGGCGGCCACCCCATGGCCGGCTCCGAGCAGGACGGCGTCGACGGCGCCACCCCCGACCTGTTCCAGGGGGCGACCTGGGTGCTCACGCCCACCGACGGCACCGACGCCGAGGCCTACGCCCAGGTCCGCCAGATCGTCGGCACCCTGGGCGCCGAGACCGTCGCCCTGCCGCCGGACCGCCACGACGAGCTGGTGGCGGTCGTGTCCCACGTCCCGCACCTGACGGCGGCGACGCTCATGCGGCTCGCCGACGCCCGCAGCGTCGAGCACCGGGCGCTGCTGCGGCTGGCGGCCGGCGGGTTCCGGGACATGACCCGGGTCGCGTCCGGCCACCCCGGCATCTGGCCCGACATCTGCAACGACAACCGCGCCGCCATCGTCGAGGTCCTCGACCAGCTCATCGAGGCGCTGCGCGACATGCGCGAGGTCGTCGCCGCCGGCGACCGGGACGCGCTGCTGGCGGCGCTCGAGCAGGCCCGGGCCGCCCGGGTCAACCTGCCGGCCCGGTTCCGCACCGCGGCCGACCTCAGCGAGGTCCGCGTGCCGGTGCCCGACCGGCCCGGCGCCGTCGCCGACGTCGCCATCCTGGCCGCCGACCTCGACGTCAACATCGTCGACCTGGAGATCGCCCACTCGACCGAGGGCCCCCAGGGCGTGCTGGTCATGCTCATCGAGACGGGCGCGGCCGAGGAGTTCCGGAGGGCGCTGGTGGGGCGCGGCTACCGGCCGGCCGTCCAGCCGGTCGAGGGCTGAGCCGTGGCCGGGGCCACGACGCCGTCGGCCGCCCGGGCGGTCGCGCCCGCCCCGGGTCCCCTGGCGGCGACGGTCACCGTGCCGGGGTCGAAGAGCCTGACCAACCGGGCCCTGGTCTGCGCCGCCCTGGCCCGGGGCACCTCGGTGGTCCGGGGGGCGCTCGTGGCCGACGACACCGAGGCCATGCGCACGGCGCTGGCCCGGCTGGGCGCCGGTGTCGAGGCCGACGACGCGACCGGCGAGGTCGTCGTGACCGGCACGGCCGGACGGCTGCGGCCGGGACCGGTGGCGCTCGACCTGCGGCTGTCGGGGACGACGAGCCGGTTCCTGCTGCCGGTCGTGGCGCTCGGCCGGGGTCGCTACCGGCTCGACGGCGGGGCGCCGCTGCGGGCCCGGCCCATGGGCCCCGTCCTCGACGGCATCCGGGCGCTCGGGGCGGGGGTCGAGCACCACGGCGAGCCCGGCCACCTGCCGGTCACCGTCGTCGCCCCGGGCGGGCTGGAGGGGGGCGAGGTCGGCGTGGCCGGGGACGTCTCCAGCCAGTTCCTCTCCGGCCTGCTGCTGGCGGCGCCCTGCACCCGCCGGGGCCTGCGGGTGCGGGTGACGACGCCGCTCGTCTCCCGGCCGTACGTCGGCCTCACGACGGCGGTCATGGCCGTCTTCGGGGCCTCGGTCGTCGAGCGGGGCGAGGGCGAGGGGGCGGGGCCGGTCTTCGAGGTCGCCCCGGGCGGCTACCGGGCGGCCACCTACGAGGTCGAGCCCGACGCCTCGACGGCGTCGTACTTCCTGGCCGCGGCGGCGATCGCCGGCGGCCGGGTCACCGTCGAGGGCCTGGGCGAGGGGAGCCGGCAGGGCGACGCCCGGTTCGCCGACCTGCTGGCGGCCATGGGGGCGCGGGTCGAGCGGACCGCGACGTCGACCACCGTCGTCGGCACCGGTCGCCTCCGGGGCCTGGGCGAGGTCGACCTGCGCGACATGCCGGACATGGCCCAGACCCTGGCCGCCGTCGCCGTCTTCGCCGACGGCCCGACGCGGGTGACCGGTGTCGAGCTCGTCCGCTGGCACGAGACCGACCGGATCGCCGCCGTGGTCGCCGAGCTGCGGCGGGCGGGGATCCGGGCCGAGGAGCACCGCGACGGGTTCACCGTCCATCCCGGCACCCCGCGGCCGGCCCGCATCCGCACCTACGACGACCACCGGATGGCCATGAGCTTCGCCCTGCTCGGCCTGCGGGCGCCGGGCATCGAGATCGCCGACCCGGGCTGCGTGGCCAAGACCTTCCCGGGGTTCTGGGAGGCGTTCGAGGCGATGCGGGACTCGGGGGCGGGAGCGGCGGCGCAGTAGGGTGCGCTCCTCGTGAAGGTGATCGCGATCGACGGCCCGGCGGGGTCGGGCAAGTCCACGGTGGCGCGCCGCCTGGCCGAGCGGCTGGGCATGGACTACCTCGACACCGGCGCCATGTACCGGGCGGTCACGTTCGCCGCGCTGCGGCGGGGGATCGACCCCGCGGACGCCGAGCCCGTCGCCCGGCTGGCCAAGGCGGTCGACCTCGAGGTGACCCCCGGCGAGGTGCGGGTCGACGGGGTGGACGCCACCATCGAGATCCGGGGCCCCGAGGTGTCGCGGGCGGTGTCGCTGGTCGCCGCCAACCCGGAGGTCCGCACCGAGCTGGTGCGCCGCCAGCGGGAGTGGGCCGCCAGCCGGGGTGGCGGCGTCGTCGAGGGGCGCGACATCGGGTCGGTCGTGTTCCCGGACGCGCAGCTGAAGGTCTACCTGACCGCCCGGCCCGAGGTGCGGGCCGAGCGGCGGGCCGCCGAGGTCACCGGGCTCGACTACGAGACCGTGGCCGCCGACCTCGCCCGCCGAGACGCCCTCGACCAGGGCCGGGAGACGGCGCCGCTGCGGGTCCCCGAGGGGGCCGTCGAGCTGGACACGAGCGACATGACGGTCGAGGAGATCGTCGACGAGATCGTGCGGAGGCTGGGGGATGGCTGACGGGGAGACGACCCCGCCGGGCGGGGCGGGGGCGCCGGAGGGGACGGCACCGGATGCCGCGGCCGCGCCGGCGGGCGACGCCCACGGGGCGCCGGAGGGCCCGAGCGGGACGTCGGCCGACGCCCGGGCCGCGCCGGACGGGGCCCGCACGCCCGCCCCGGGGAGGCGGCGGAGCGCCCGGGCCCGCCCGGGCCCGGCCCGGGGCGGCGCCATCCCGGCCCACGGGGGCGGCGGCCCCCCCCCCCCCCGGCTGGGGCGCACGCCCTACAAACTCCTCCCGGGCCCGTTCATTCTT
>PKRH01000021.1 GCA_017577565.1 Thermoanaerobacterales bacterium
GGCTCGACCTGCTGGTGGCGCCCGACCGCCTGTGGCGCAGCCTCGGCCACCACGACCGGGACGGGAACTTCCGCATCGACGGCGTGACCGGGCCGGACGAGTACAGCGCCATCGCCGACAACAACGTCTACACCAACCTGATGGCGCAGCAGAACCTGCGGGAGGCGGCCGACGTCTGCGCCCGGTACCCCGAGGAGGCCCGCGAGTGGGGGGTCACGACCGAGGAGATGGCCTCGTGGCGGGACGCCGCCGACTCGATGGTCATCCCCTACGACGAGCGGCTCGGCGTCCACCCCCAGAGCGCCGAGTTCACCGACCACGCGTTCTGGGACTTCGAGAGCACCCGCCCCGACCAGTACCCCCTGCTGCTGCACTTCCCGTACTTCGACCTCTACCGCAAGCAGGTGGTCAAGCAGGCCGACCTCGTCCTCGCGCTGCACCTGCGGGGCGACCACTTCACCCGCGAGGAGAAGGACCGCAACTTCCGGTACTACGAGGCCATCACCGTGCGCGACTCGTCGCTGTCGGCGGCGACGCAGGCGGTGGTGGCGGCCGAGCTCGGCTACCTCGAGCTGGCCCACGACTACCTGGGCGAGGCCGCGCTCGTCGACCTGGAGGACCGCAACCACAACACCCGGGACGGCCTCCACATGGCCTCGCTGGCCGGGGCGTGGACGGCGCTCGTCGAGGGGTTCGGCGGGATGCGGGCCCGCAAGGGCCGGCTGTCGTTCGCGCCCCGGCTCCCGAGCGGGATCGCCCGCCTGCGGTTCCGGGTGCGCTACCGGGGCACGGGCGTGCAGGTCGAGACCGACGGGTCCCACGCCATCTACCGCAAGTGGGCGGGCCCGCCGCGGGTGATCTCCCACCACGGCAAGGAGTTCGAGCTCGGCGACGACGACGTCGTCCTGCCCATCCCGCCCATCACCGCCGGGCCGCGGCCGGAGCAGCCGCCGGGCCGGGAGCCGATGCGGCGCAGCCGGACGCCGCTCTGACCCCCGGCCCCGGCGCCCGGCCGGTCAGGTGATGTCGAGCATCCGCTGCAGGGCCACCCGCGCCCACTCGGCGGTCTCGGGGTCGACCGAGATGCGGTTGACGACCCGCCCCTCGACCAGCTCCTCCAGCGCCCACGCCAGGTGGGGCAGGTCGATGCGGTTCATCGTCGAGCACGGGCAGACGAGCGGGTCGAGCGACACGACGGTCTTGTCGGGGTGCTCGGCCGCCAGCCGGTTGACCAGGTGGATCTCGGTCCCGACGGCGATCGTCGAGCCGGCCGGCGCCGACGCCACCGCCTTGACGATGTACTCGGTCGAGCCGACCTGGTCGGCGATCCGGGCCGTCTCGTGGGGCACCTCGGGGTGCACGACGACGATGCCGTCGGGGTGCTCGGCCCGGAAGGCCTCGATCTGCTCGGGGCGGAACCGCTGGTGGATCGAGCAGTGGCCCCGCCAGAGCAGGAACGTGGCCTGCTTGCACTCGGCCTCGGTGAGCCCGCCCAGCTCCTGCCGGGGGTCCCACACCCGCATGTCGTCGAGGTCGTAGCCCATGGCCACGCCGGTGTTGCGGCCGAGGTGCTGGTCGGGGAAGAAGAGCACCTGGTCGCCCCGGCCGCCGCCGCGGCCCGGCCCCTCGCCCAGGGCCCACTGCAGCACCGCCCGGGCGTTGGTCGAGGTGCAGACCGCGCCGCCGTGGCGGCCGACGAACGCCTTCAGGGCGGCCGAGCTGTTCATGTAGGTGATCGGCACGACCCGCTCGATGTCGGTGACCTCGGCCAGCGCCGCCCAGGCCTCCTCGACCTCGTCGAGGTCGGCCATGTCGGCCATCGAGCAGCCGGCGTTGAGGTCGGGCAGCACGACGGCCTGGTGGTCGCCGGTCAGGATGTCGGCCGACTCGGCCATGAAGTGGACGCCGCAGAACACGATGTAGTCGGCCTCGGGCCGCTGCTGGGCGAGCACCGAGAGCCGGAACGAGTCGCCCCGGGCGTCCGCGAACCGGATGATCTCGTCGCGCTGGTAGTGGTGGCCGAGCACGAACAGGCGGTCGCCGAGGGCGTCCTTCGCCGCGGCGATGCGGGCGCACAGGTCGTCCGGCGACGCGGCGGTGTACCGCTCGGGGAGCGGGGACTGGAGCCGAAGCATGTGGTGGTGGACCTCCATGGGGTGGCTCCGGTTGGCGGACGGTGGGGACAGCCCGGTCGCCTCTCCCACGGTGATGTCGTCCCCGGAGCCGAAGTGCAGCCGGAGTACCGGGCCGGCTTGGGCGCAGTCTACGGCGACGGCACCGGGGTGCGCGGCCTCTACCCTCGGCGTCGTGGTGCAACGTCCGCCGGCCGGCACGATCCCCGACGCCCCCGGCTCCTACCAGTTCAAGGACCGCGAGGGGCGGGTCATCTACGTGGGCAAGGCGCGCTCGCTCCGCCAGCGCCTGGCCACGTACTTCCAGTCGCCGCGCCACCTGCCGCCCCGCACCGCCGCCATGGTGGCGGCCGCCGAGACCGTCGAGTGGATCCAGGTCCGCAACGAGGTCGAGGCGCTCATGCTCGAGTACAGCCTCATCAAGCAGCACCGGCCGCGGTTCAACGTCCGGCTGCGCGACGACAAGAGCTACCCGTTCCTCGCGATCACGGTGAGCGACGAGTGGCCCCGACCGACCGTCATGCGGGGCCGCAAGCGGAAGGGCGTGCGGTACTTCGGCCCCTACGGCCACGCCTACGCCATCCGCGAGACGCTCGACCTGCTGCTGCGGACGTTCCCGCTGCGCACCTGCAGCGACGCCAAGTTCCGCCGCCACGAGCGCCTGGGCCGGCCGTGCCTGCTGTACCACATCGAGAAGTGCTCGGGCCCCTGCATCGGCGCGGTCGACCGGGAGACCTACGACCGGCTGGTGGCCGAGCTCATCGAGTTCCTCGAGGGCGACACCGAGCCGGTCGTCGAGCGGCTCGAGGCCGAGATGCGGGAGGCCGCCGCCAACCTGGAGTTCGAGCTGGCGGCCCGGCTGCGCGACCGGCTGGCCAGCGTGCGCAAGGCGATCGAGCGCCAGCAGATGGTCGCCGAGCGCGACGAGGACCTCGACGTGGTCGGCATCGCCGAGGACGACCTCGAGGCCGCGGTCCAGGTCTTCTACGTGCGCCGGGGCCGGGTCGTGGGCCGCAAGGGCTTCGTCATCGACAAGGTCGAGGACCTGACCCCGGGCGAGCTCGTCGGCGACATCCTCGAGGCGCTCTACGACGACCCGCCGCTCGGCGTGCCCCGCACCGTGCTCGTCCCCGTCGAGCCCGAGGACCCCGAGCTGTACCGCGACTGGCTGTCGCTGCAGCGGGGGTCGAAGGTCGAGATCCGGGTGCCGAAGCGCGGCGCCAAGCGCGAGCTGCACGAGACCGTCACCCGCAACGCCGCCGAGGAGTTCAACCGCCACCGGCTCCGCCGGGCGAGCGACCACAACGCCCGGGCCCGGGCGCTGAACGAGCTGCAGGACGCGCTCGGGCTGCCCGACGCCCCGCTGCGCATCGAGTGCTACGACATGAGCCACATCCAGGGCAGCGACTACGTCGGGTCGATGGTCGTCATGGAGGACGGGCTGCCCAAGAAGTCCGACTACCGGCGGTTCCGGGTCCGCTCCGTGCCGGGCAACGACGACTTCGCCGCCATGGAGGAGGTGCTCACCCGCCGGCTGACGGCCTACCTCGACGAGCGCTCCCGGCCGGTCGACGAGCGGTCGGGCAAGTTCTCCTACCCGCCCCAGCTGCTGCTCGTGGACGGCGGCAAGGGCCAGCTCAACGTGGCCGTGCGGGTGCTGGAGGAGCTGGGGCTCGACGACGAGATCCCCGTCGCCGCCCTGGCCAAGCGGTTCGAGGAGGTGTACCTGCCCGGCCGGGCCGACCCCGTCCGCCTGCCGCGCGGCTCGGAGGCCCTGTACCTGCTGCAGCGGATCCGCGACGAGGCCCACCGGTTCGCGGTGACCTACCACCGCCAGCTGCGGGGCAAGCGCATGACCCGCTCGGTCCTCGACGACATCAAGGGCCTGGGCCCGGCCCGCCGCAAGCGCCTGACCAAGGAGCTGGGCGGTGTCACCGGGGTGAAGCGCGCCTCGCTGGAGGACCTGCTGGCGCTCAGCTGGCTGCCCGACGACGTGGCGATCGCGGTCTACGAGAAGATCCACGGCCCGGTCAGCCCGCGGGAGGCCGGCCGAGCCGGCCGCGCGCCCGGCGACGGGGGTGAGGCGGCCGGCGCCCCGCCGGCCGCCGAGCGGGAGGCCGTGCGGTGACCGGCGAGGCGACCGGCGCGGGCGCGGCCCGCGGGCCGGGGGAGGGGGGCGCCGGGTGGGGCGACGGCCGGGCGCACCCCGATCTCGACCTCGTGGAGGTGTGGGAGCGACACGCCGCGTGGTGGCAGCAGGGCTTCACCGGCGACGCCGACGTCGAGTACCGCGACCAGATCCTGCCCATCGCGGCCCGCCAGCTGGCCGGGGCGGCGCGGGTGCTCGACCTGGGCTGCGGCGAGGGCCAGGTCGCCCGCCTGGCGGCGGCGAGGGGCGCCCGCGAGGTGGTGGGCGTCGACGTGTCCGCCGCCCAGCTCGCCGAGGCCCGCCGGCGGGGCGGCGGCGTCGCCTACGTCCGGGCGGCGGCCAACGCGCTGCCGCTGGCCTCGGCCCACTTCGACGCCGTCGTCTGCTGCCTCGTGCTGGAGCACGTCGACGACCTCGACGGCGCCCTCGACGAGGCCGGCCGGGTCCTGCGCCCCGGCGGGCGGCTGGTGCTGTTCCTCAACCACCCGCTCTTCCAGACGCCGGGCAGCGGCTGGATCGACGACCAGGTGCTCGACCCGCCCGAGCAGTACTGGCGGGTGGGGCCCTACCTGCGCGAGGACCTGACGGTCGAGGAGGTCGACGCGGGCGTGCGCCTGCCCTTCTTCCACCGGCCGCTCGGCCGCTACGTCAACGCGCTCGCCGACCGGGGCCTGTACGTCACCCGGATGCTCGAGCCGGCGCCACCGCCCCGGTTCCTGGCCATGGCGCCCGAGTACCGGGACGCGGCCGCCATCCCCCGCCTGCTCGTCCTGCGGGCCGAGAAGCGCTGACGCCGGCCGTACGCTGGGTGCGATGGCAGAGTTCGTCGTCATCACCGGCCTGTCCGGCGCGGGGCGCAGCCTGGCGGCCGACAACCTCGAGGACCTGGGCTGGTTCGTCATCGACAACCTGCCCCCGGAGCTGGTCCCCAAGGTCGTCGAGCTGGCGGCCACGCCGTCGTCGCGGGTCGAGCGGGTGGTCCTCGTCATGGGCACCGGCCACTACGAGGACGAGATCCTGCCCACGCTCGACTGGCTGCGCTCGACCGGGGCCCGGGTGCGGGTGCTGTTCCTCGAGGCGTCGACCGACGCGCTCGTGCGCCGCTACGAGAGCTCGCGGCGCCGCCACCCGCTGTCGACGGGCGAGGCCGGCGACGGCGGCACCCTGGCCCCGGCCATCGAGCAGGAGCGTCGGTTGCTCGAACCGGTCAAGGCCGTGGCCGACGTGGTCATCGACACCAGCGACCTGAACGTCCACGACCTGCGGCGGCGGATCCAGGCCCTGTTCGGCGAGGACGCCGGGCCCGCCATGCAGACGACGCTGGTGTCGTTCGGCTACAAGAACGGCCTCCCGCTCGACGCCGACGTCGTGCTCGACTGCCGCTTC
This sequence comes from Thermoanaerobacterales bacterium, assembly GCA_017577565.1. GTDB lineage: Bacteria > Actinomycetota > Acidimicrobiia > Acidimicrobiales > VFJN01 > ZC4RG19. The sequence goes on from PKRH01000021.1 coordinate 5,668, forward strand.
CTCCCCAACCCCCACTGGGTCGACGAGCTGCGCCCGCTGACCGGGCTCGACGCCCCGGTGCGCGAGCACGTGCTGGGCCAGCCGGCGGCCCGGGAGTTCCTCGACGACGTCGAGCGCATGCTGCGGCGGCTGCTGCCCGCCTACCAGGCCGAGGGGAAGGCCTACCTGACCGTCGCGCTCGGGTGCACGGGCGGCCGGCACCGGTCGGTGGTCATCGCCGAGGAGCTGGCCCGCCGGCTGCGCGAGGCGGGGGTCTCGGTGGGCGTGAGCCACCGGGACGTCGACAAGTGACGGGGCGCGACGTGACGGCGTCGACGGCGCGGCCGGGGCCGCGCGTGGTGGCGGTCGGCGGGGGGCACGGCCTGGCGGCGACGATCCGGGCGGTGCGCCGCTACGCGTCCCGGGTGACGGCGGTGGTGGCGACCGCCGACGACGGGGGCTCGACCGGCCGCCTGCGCAGCGCGCTCGACATGCCCGCCCCCGGGGACATCCGGCGCTGCATCGAGGCGATGGCCGGCCCGGAGGGGACGACGCTGGCCCGGGCCCTGGGCTACCGGTTCGGCGGCAGCGACGTCGAGGGCCACGCGCTCGGCAACCTGCTGCTCGCCGGGCTGCACGCCGTGACCGGCGACTTCGGCGTCGCGGTCGACGAGCTGGAGCGGCTGGCCGGCATCGACACCCGCATCGGGCGGGTGCTCCCGGCGACGCTCGACCCCGTCGTGCTCCGGGCCCGGGTGGCCGGGGGCGGCGAGGTGACCGGCCAGGTCGCCATCACCGGCACGGTGGGGGTCGAGCAGGTCGTCCTCGACCCGCCCGACGCCGCCGCGCCGGCCGAGGCGGTCGAGGCCGTCCTCGGTGCCGACCAGGTGGTCCTCGGCCCCGGGTCGCTGTACACCTCGGTGCTGGCGGCGGCGGTCGTCGAGGACGTGCGGTCGGCCCTCAAGCGCACCCCGGCCCGGCGGGTCTACGTCTGCAACGTCCGGGCCGAGGCCGGCGAGACCCGCGGCTACGACGTCGCCGCCCACGTCGGCGCGCTGCGCCGCCACGGCGTCGAGCCCGACGTCGTCGTCGCCCAGCGGGGGGCGCTGCCGCTCGGGGACGTGGGGGTCGAGGTCGTGGAGGCCGACGTCGTGCGCCCGCACGGCCTGGCCCACGACCCGGCCAAGCTCGGCGACGTCCTGGCCGGTCTGGCGACCTGACGCCGGCGGACCGGGCCCGCCGCCCGGTCGGGCCGGATCGCACCGGCGCCGGACGGGTAGCCCCGCAGGTGGCGCACAGTGGGCTGCCGCGGCGCCGGCACTAGGGTGCAGGAGCACCTATCGCGTCGACAGAGACAGAGAGGTCCACCGACATGACGATCCGCGTAGGCATCAACGGGTTCGGCCGGATCGGCCGCAACTTCTTCCGGGCGGCGAAGAGGTCGGGCGCCGACATCGAGTTCGTCGCGGTCAACGACCTGGGCTCGGTCGAGACGATGGCCCACCTGCTGCGCAACGACTCGGTCTTCGGCCGCCTCGAGGACGACGTCGAGGTCACGGGCGAGGGCATCAAGGTCGGTGGCGACACGATCAAGGTGCTGGCCGAGCGCGACCCCAAGGAGCTGCCCTGGGGCGACCTCGGCGTCGACGTCGTCATCGAGTCGACCGGCATCTTCACCAGCCGCGACAAGGCGGCGGCGCACATCGACGCCGGTGCCCCCTACGTGATCGTGTCCGCCCCCTCGTCGGGGGCCGACGCCACCTTCGTCGTCGGCGTCAACGAGGACACGTTCGACCCCGCGAACCACAAGGTCGTCTCCAACGCCTCGTGCACGACGAACTGCTTCGTGCCGATGGTCAAGGTGCTCGACGACGCCTTCGGCGTCGAGCGCGGCCTCATGACGACCGTCCACGCCTACACGGGTGACCAGAGCCTGGTGGACGGGCCCCACAAGGACCTGCGCCGGGCCCGCGCCGCCGCGATCAACATCGTCCCGACCAGCACCGGCGCCGCCCGGGCCACCGGCCTGGTGCTCGACGCGATGCAGGGCCGCCTCGACGGGCAGGCCGTGCGGGTGCCCGTGCCCGACGGCTCGCTCACCGACTTCACCGCCGTCCTCGGGCGCGAGGTCACCGCGGAGGAGGTCAACGAGGCGTTCAAGGCGGCCGCCGAGTCCGGCCCCCTGGCCCGGGTGCTCGACTACTCGGAGGACCCGCTGGTGTCGACCGACATCGTCGGCTCCTCGGCCTCGTGCACCTTCGACAGCCAGCTGACCCAGGCCATGGGCAACCTGGTCAAGGTCTTCGGCTGGTACGACAACGAGTGGGGCTACTCGAACCGGCTGGTCGACCTGGCGCTGATCGTGGGCGCCGCCAACAAGTAAGCCGACGTGGCGTCCCACGTCCCCACGCTGGAGGACCTGCCGCCCCTGGAGGGCAAGCGGGTCCTCGTCCGCACCGACTTCAACGTGCCGATCCGCGACGGCGAGATCGTCGACGACCTGCGCATCCGCGCCGCGCTGCCGACGATCCGCTGGCTGCTCGACCGGGGCGCCCAGGTGGTCTGCTGCACCCACCTGGGTCGCCCCAAGGGCAAGGTCGACCCCCGCTACTCGGTCGAGCCGGTCCGGGCCCGGCTGGCCGAGCTGGCCCCCGGGGTCGAGCTGATGGAGAACCTGCGCTTCGACCCGGGCGAGGAGGCCAACGACCCGGCCTTCGTCGAGCGGCTGGTCGAGGGGTTCGACGCCTACGTCAACGACGCGTTCGGTGCGTCGCACCGGGCCCACGCCTCGATCGTCGGCCCGCCGCAGCACCTGCCGTCGGCCGCCGGCCGGCTGCTGGCGCGCGAGGTCGAGGTGCTGCTCAAGGTGCGCACCGACCCGGAGCGGCCGTTCGTCGCCGTGCTCGGCGGCTCGAAGGTGAGCGACAAGCTCAAGGTCATCGAGGCCCTGCTCGACGTCGCCGACCAGCTGCTGATCGGCGGCGGCATGTGCTTCACCTTCCTCGCCGCCCGGGGCGAGGGGATCGGCGACAGCCTGTGCGAGCAGGACATGCTCGAGACCTGCCGCGGCCTCCTCGAGGCCCACGGCGACCGGCTGGTGCTGCCGTCCGACATCACGGCCCTCGGCCCGGGCGGCAAGCTGATGGAGCCCGACGCCGGCGGCGAGGTGCGCCAGGTGGGCACGACGGTGCCCGACGGCTGGACCGGCGTCGACATCGGCCCCGGCACCGCGGCCGACTTCGGCGACCGCATCGCCGAGGCCCGCACCGTCTTCTGGAACGGCCCGATGGGCGTCTTCGAGGACCCGCGCTTCGCCGCGGGCACGAGGGCGGTCGCCGAGGCGGTGGCCGACGCCCGGGGCTTCACGGTGGTCGGCGGGGGTGACAGCGCCGCGGCGCTGGCCCAGTTCGGGCTCGCCGACCGGGTCGACCACGTCTCGACGGGCGGTGGTGCGTCGCTCGAGCTGCTCGAGGCGGGCGACCTGCCCGGTCTCGCCGCGCTGCGCGGCGAGTGGACGTCCTGACGCCGGCCCGACGGCGTCGACGCAGATCACCGCGCGGCGGCGGGCCGGCCGCCCCCCGCCGCCGTCCGCGCCGGGGCGCCGGCCGCCCCGCAGACCCAGGTGGGAGGAGCGACGATGGCGCAGGCCGCACGGAAGCCGCTGATCAGCGGCAACTGGAAGATGAACCTCAACCACTTCGAGGCGACGGCGCTCGTGCAGAAGCTCGTCTACGAGCTGACGCCCGACGACTACGCGGCCGTCGACGTCTCGGTGCACCCCCCGTTCACCGACATCCGCACGGTGCAGACCTACTTCCTGGCCGAGAAGGAGCCGGTCCCCATCCGCATCGGCGCCCAGAACTGCCACTGGGAGGACGCCGGCGCCTTCACCGGCGAGGTGTCGCCGGCGATGCTGGCCAAGCTCGACGTCAGCTACGTCATCGTCGGGCACTCCGAGCGGCGCGAGATGTTCGGGGAGACCGACGAGATCGTGAACCGCAAGGTCCACGCCGTCTTCCGGCACGGCATGACGCCGATCATGTGCGTCGGCGAGACGCTGGAGGAGCGCGAGGCCGGCACGACCGAGGACAAGGTGACCGGGCAGGTGCGGGCGGGCCTGGCCGGGCTCTCGCCCGAGCAGGTGGGCTCGATGGTCATCGCCTACGAGCCCATCTGGGCCATCGGCACGGGCCGCACGGCCACGCCCGAGGACGCCCAGGCGGTGTGCGCCACCATCCGGGCGACGGTCCGGGAGCTCGCCGGCGGTGAGGCGGCCGACGCCCTGCGCATCCAGTACGGTGGCTCGGTGAAGCCGACCAACGCCGCCGACCTCATGGCCTGCCCCGACGTCGACGGGGCCCTGGTCGGCGGGGCGAGCCTCGAGGCCGAGTCGTTCGCCGGGATCGTGCGGTATCGCGACCGGGCCTGACAGCGTGCAGGTTGTATGACGATCCGGTGACGGGGTGCCGGATCTGCCCAGTTGGGGGCGTCGGAGGGCGGCCCACCCGTCACCGGATCGGGTCCATCCCTGTCGATGCTGCTACTGTGCCTGCGTTCACAGGACGCGCGCCATCGTGCGTTCCGTGGCATCGCCGCAGGAGAGTCGCCGTGTCGACAGCCGCTGACTCACCGTTCAGTGATGGTGACCCGCGCTTGCCACGGGTCGGCCCGTCGACCCGCCGAGATCTCCTCGCGGTCTACCGCCCATGACCCAGGAGGTCCTCCACGTGAGACGACAGCGCAGGAGCCTCAAGCTCCTTGCTCTCATCATGGGGCTCTCTCTCCTCGCCGGCGCCTGTGGGTCCGGTGACGACGACGAGGGCGCCGAAGAAGGCGGCGAGGAAGCCGGCCAGGAACAGGACGAGTTCCAGCGCGGCGGCGAGATCGTCGACGCCAGCACCTTCGCCCAGGGCAACGTCGAGCACATCGACCCCGCCCTGAGCACGACGGTGTCGGCGTCGCAGATCGGCGAGTCGCTCTACGACGGCCTGACCCAGGTCGTCTACGACGATCCCGACAACCCCGAGGTCGTCGGCGTCGTGGCCGAGTCGTGGGAGGCCAACGAGGACGCCACGGAGTGGGTGTTCAACATCCGCGAGGGCCTGAAGTTCTCCGACGGCACCGACGTGCTGCCCAGCTCGTTCAAGCGGGCCTGGGAGCGGGCCAGCGACCCCGAGTTCGCCGGTGACTACTCGTACCTGTTCACCTTCATGGAGGGTGGCCAGGAGAAGCTCGACGGCGAGGCGGACGAGATCGTGGGCGTCGTCGCCGACGACGAGGCGATGACCCTCACGGTCACGCTGGACGCGCCGTACTCGACCTTCGACGCGGTGGCCGGCTTCAAGCTGTTCGCCCCCATGCCCGAGGCCGTCGAGGAGCTCGAGGACCAGAACGAGTGGGAGCGCGGCCTGATGATCGGCAACGGTCCCTTCATGATGGAGGAGCCGTGGACCGACCAGGGCGTCGTGCTCGTGCCCAACCCCGAGTGGGACGGCACCAAGTACGACGAGCGCCTCGGCCTGCCCGAGCAGCCCTACCTGGACCGCATCACGTTCCAGGTCTACACGGACCAGGACACGGCCTTCAACGCGTTCGAGGCCGGCGAGGCCCAGGTCGGCCCGATCCCCGCGGGCCGGGTCCAGGAGGTCACCTCGCAGTACCCGAACACGCTGGACGACCCGGTGCTCGGCACCTACTACTTCCAGATCAACCAGCGTGACCCGCGGATCGGCGGCGAGGAGAACAGGCTGCTCCGCCAGGCGATCTCGCAGGCGATCGACCGCGACGAGATCAACGAGGCCGTCTACGAGGGCACCCGTGAGACCTCCACGGGCATCACCCCGCCGGGCGTCCCCGGCTTCGAAGAGGGCCTGTGCGAGTACTGCTCGTACGACCCCGAGGCGGCCGAGGCGGCGTTCCAGGAGTGGCTGGACGCGGGCAACGAGCTCACCGAGCCGCTGCCGATCCAGTTCAACGCCGACGCGGGCCACGAGCCGGTGGTGCAGATCATCATCGACAACCTGGCCGCCATCGGCATCGAGGCCACGGCCGAGCCGATCCCGTCGGAGACCTACTTCGGCCAGCTGGCCGAGGGTGCCTGCGTCATCTGCCGGGCCGGCTGGATCGCCGACTACCCGACCTACGACAACTTCATGTTCGACCTGTTCCACTCGAGTGCCCTCGACGGCAACAACTACGGCTACTCGAACGAGGAGTTCGACCGTCTGCTCGACGAGGCCAAGCAGACGACCGACCCCGACGAGCAGGGCGAGCTGTACCGCCAGGCCGAGCAGATCCTCCTGAACGAGGACATCGGCACCATCCCGATCAACTGGTACAAGGGTCAGTACGTGTACAGCGAGGACATCGCCAACCTCGTGCAGTACCCCGACCTGCACATCGAGTGGGAGACCGTCGCCCTGAAGGGTTGACGTCCGCCCTGCTGTGAGCCGACGGTGGGGGGTGCCGCTGCACCCCCCACCGGCTCCGGCCCGTCCCGGGGGTCGCCATGACGAGCTACATCATCCGCCGCCTGCTGCTCATCGTCCCGACGGTCTTCGTCGCGCTCTCGTTCCTGTTCCTCCTCTTCTTCCTCCTCCCGGGCGACCCGGCGCGCCTCATCGCCGGCGGCGCCGAGCGGAACATCGACCAGGGCGTGCTCGAGCGCATCGAGGAGCGCTACGGGCTCGACGACCCGGTGCTCGTCCAGTTCGGCAACTACTGGAAGCGCACGATCCAGTGGGACCTCGGCGAGTCCTACCTGAACCGCCGCAGCGTCAACGAGATCCTCGGTGATCGCGCCGTCAACAGCATCCGGCTGGCGATCTGGGCGATCATCATCGAGATCGTCGTCGGGATCTCGGTCGGCCTGCTGTCCGCCATCCGGCGCTACTCCTGGGGCGACCGCATAACCACGATCGTCACCGCCGCGGCCTCGGCCGTCCCGGTGTTCGTGCTGGGGTTCGTGCTCCAGTACCTGTTCGCCGTCCAGCCCAACAAGCTCGACTGGCCGGAGTGGGCGCGCCTGCGCACGTCCGGCATCGGCCCGGACTCCTGGACCTTCTTCTTCATCCCCACGGGCGAGCAGTGGCGCTACCTCATCCTGCCGGCGGTCACGCTGGCCTGCGTCACCACCGCCCTCCTGGCCCGCATGACCCGGGGCTCGATGCTCGAGGTGCTCCGGGCCGACTACATGCGCACCGCCCGGGCCAAGGGCCTCGCCGAGCGCGACGTCGTCGTCAAGCACGGCCTGCGCAACGCGATGCTGCCGGTGGTGACGCTGATCGGCATCGACTTCGGCACCGCCATCGGCGCCGCCGTCCTGACCGAGTTCACCTTCGGCTGGCCGGGGCTCGGCTCGCAGATCGTCGAGTCGGTGCAGGACCGGGACCTGCCCGTCCTGCTGGGCCTGACCCTGGCCGTCGTGATCGCCTACGCGGTCATCAACCTGATCGTCGACGTGTCGTACGCGTGGTTCGACCCGCGGATCCGGCTCGGGAAGGGAGAGCACGCATGACCCTCACCGACCAGACCGTCGCCGAAGCTGGCGTCGAGGGCCCCAGCGAGGCCACGGCCGGACCGATCCTCGGCGAGGCCCGCCCCCTGCGGGTCGACGTGTGGCGCCGCTTCCGGCGCAACAAGCTGGCCATGGTGGGCCTCGGCTTCCTCGTGCTGCTGACGCTGCTGGCCATCTTCGCCCCGCTCGTGGCGCCCTACGGCATCACCGAGCGGAGCTCGGGCGCCTTCCGGCAGGGGCCCTCCGCCGACCACTGGTTCGGCACCGACGGCATCGGCCGCGACGTGTTCAGCCGCGTGATCTTCGGGGCCCGGGTGTCGCTGCGGATCGGCATCCTGGCCACCCTCATCTCGCTGTCGATCGGCCTCGTCCTCGGGGCGATCGCCGGCTTCTTCGGCGGGATCGCCGACACGCTCATCATGCGGCTGACCGACGTCTTCCTGGCCATCCCCTACATCGTGCTGGCGGTGGCCATCGCCACGGTCTTCGGGCGCAGCGAGAACGCGGTCATCCTCATCCTGGGCCTCACCGGCTGGCTGAGCATCGCCCGCATCGTGCGGGCCAGCTTCCTGTCGCTCCGGCGGATGGAGTACGTCGAGGCGGCCCGGGCGCTCGGCTTCTCCAAGTTGCGCATCATGGCCCGCCACATCCTGCCCAACGCCCTGCAGCCGATCATCATCTACGGCACCATCGCCGTCGGCAGCGTCATCCTGTCCGAGGCGGCGCTGTCGTTCGTCGGCGTCGGCCCGCAGGAGCCGACCCCGGCGTGGGGCCTCATGGTCTCGCAGGCCAAGGGCAGCCTGACCAGCGCGCCGCACCTGCTGTTCTTCCCGGGCGGGGCCATCTTCCTGACCGTCCTGTCGTTCGTGTTCGTGGGCGACGGCCTCCGCGACGCCCTCGACCCCAAGCTGAAGTGAGCGCCGTGGCCACCGACGACCGGGTCCTGCTGTCGGTGCGCAACCTGCGCGCCGTGTTCGAGACCGACGACGGCATCGTCCACCCCGTCGACGGCGTGTCGTTCGACGTCCGCCGGGGCGAGGTGTTCGGCATCGTGGGCGAGTCGGGCTCGGGGAAGTCCGTCACCGCCATGACGATCCTCGGCCTGCAGCCGACGCTGAAGATCAAGGAGGGCGAGATCCTCTGGAAGGGTCGCGACCTCCTGACGATGCCGGAGGACGAGCGGCGCAAGGTGCGGGGCCGCGAGATCGCCATGATCTTCCAGGACCCGCTCACCGCCCTGAACCCGGTGCACACCGTGGGCAAGCAGATCGGCGAGATGGCCCGCATCCACGAGGGCCTCAGCCGGAGGGCGGCGAAGGAGCGGGCCGTCGAGATGCTCGAGCTCGTGGGCATCCCCGAGCCCCGCAAGCGGGCCGACATGTACCCCCACGAGTTCTCGGGCGGCATGCGCCAGCGGGCGATGATCGCCATGGCGATCACCTGCAAGCCCGACCTGCTCATCGCCGACGAGCCGACGACCGCGCTGGACGTGACCGTCCAGGCCCAGGTCCTCGAGGTGCTCCTCGCGATCAAGGACGAGATCGACTCGGCGATCATCATGATCACCCACGACCTCGGCGTCGTCGCCGGCATGACCGACCGGGTGATGGTGATGTACGCCGGGCGGGCGGTCGAGACCGGCACGACCGACGAGATCTTCTACGAGCCCCGCCACCCGTACACGCTCGGCCTGCTGGCCAGCCTGCCCCGGCTCGACGACAAGGGGGACGAGCCGCTCGTGCCGATCGTCGGCTCGCCGCCGTCGCTCGTCCACCGCCCGACGGGGTGCTTCTTCCACCCCCGGTGCCGCTTCGCCCGGGTGCCCGGGAACTGCGAGACCGACGACCCGGCGCTGCGCCTGGTGGCGGGCGACGACCACATGGCGGCGTGCCACTACGCCGAGGAGCTCGCGGGCGTGACCGTCGAGTCGCTGCGCCGGCAGGTCGACGTCACCCTGGAGTCCGAGCTGGCCGACCTCGACGAGCCGCTCGAGCGGCTCGTGCCCGACCCCGAGCCCCGTGACGCCGCCGGCGGGGACGCCGCCGGGGAGACCGGTGGGAACGGCGACGCGGTGGGCGGCGCCCCCGCCGGGCCGCCGGCGGCGGACACGGCACACGACGGAGGGACGAACCCGTGACCGACACGGTCGCCCAGGCGTCCACGGTCAGGAGCAACGGCGCCGGCCCGCTCCTGCAGGCCGAGGACCTCGTCAAGAACTTCCCCATCCGGGGCGGCGTGTTCGCCCGGACGATCGGCCACGTGTCCGCCGTCGCCGGCGTCAGCCTGCACGTCGACCGGGGCGAGACCCTCGGCCTGGTGGGGGAGTCGGGCTGCGGCAAGTCCACGACCGGGCGCCTGCTGCTCAACCTGCTGACGCCGACGAGCGGGACGGTCCGCTTCGACGGGCAGGAGATCAGCCGCATGCGGGGCAAGCAGCTCGCGGCCATGCGGCGGCGGTTCCAGATCGTCTTCCAGGACCCGTACGCGTCGCTGAACCCCCGCATGACCATCGGCGCGACGCTGGCCGAGCCGCTGAAGGTCCACCTCGGGCTGAGCAAGTCCGAGATCGACGACCGGGTGGCCGAGCTGCTGCGGACGGTCGGCCTGGCGCCCGAGCACACCAACCGGTTCCCGCACGAGTTCTCCGGCGGCCAGCGCCAGCGCGTCGGCATCGCCCGGGCGCTCACGCTCCAGCCAGAGCTCATCGTGCTCGACGAGCCGGTCTCGGCGCTCGACGTGTCGATCCAGGCCGGCATCGTCAACCTGCTGCAGCGGCTGCAGGACGAGCTCGGCCTGGCCTACGTGTTCATCGCCCACGACCTGTCGGTGGTGCGGCACATCTCCAGCCGGGTGGCGGTGATGTACCTCGGCAAGATCGTCGAGACCGGCACCCGGTCCGACATCTACGAGCGGCCCGCCCACCCGTACACGCAGGCGCTGCTGTCGGCGGTCCCGCTGCCCGACCCGGAGCGGGAGAAGCACCGCAAGCGCATCATCCTCACCGGCGACGTGCCGAGCCCGGCCAACCCGCCCTCCGGGTGCCGGTTCCGCACCCGCTGCTGGCGCAAGCGCGAGCTGGAGGCGGCGGGCATCGACACGAGCGCGTGCGTCGAGCAGGAGCCGGCGCTCGAGCCGCGGCCGTCCGAAGGCGTCGAGCACCCGGTGGCCTGTCACTTCGCGAAGCCCCAGGCCGTGATCTGACACGGATCTCGGCGGGCGCCCCGGCTCCGCCGGCAGATCGCGCGCACCGGGCCGGGGATCGTGCAACAATCTGCCCCCGTCGCCGTGGGCTCGGGGCGGGTACGGCGACGACGACAGCATCCAAGGGGGATCCATGAGACGGCAGCGCACCCGCTGGCTCGCCCTCCTCGTCGCGTTCGGCCTCGTGGCCGCGGCGTGCGGGGGCGACGACGACGAGTCGGGCGACGGGCCCGAGGAGGCCGACTTCGAGGCGGTCGCCATCGACGAGAGCGACCAGTGCGGCACGGAGGGCTACACCGGCAACCTGGCGGCGATCGAGGCCGTCGACGAGCTGACCGTGCGGTTCACGCTGTGCGAGCCCGACGTCGCCTTCCCGGCCAAGGTGGCGTTCTCGGCGCTCGGCATCCACCCGAGCGAGCACCTGGAGGCCACCGGCGGCGCCCCGATCGACAACCCGATCGGCACGGGCCCCTACCGGCTGGAGGCGTGGGAGCGGGGCAGCCAGATCGTGCTGACCGCCAACGAGGACTACTGGGGCGAGCCGCCGTCGATCCCGACGGTGGTGTTCCGGTGGAGCGCCGAGTCCGCCCAGCGCCTGGTCGAGCTGCAGTCGGGTGACGTCGACGGCATCGACAACGTCGGCACCGAGGACTTCGCCACGGTCCAGGACGACCCCGACCTCCAGCTGCTCGAGCGCGAACCGCTCAACGTCTTCTACCTCGGCTTCAACGTCGACAAGCCGCCGTTCGACGACCCGCTCGTGCGGCAGGCCATCGGCTACGCCATCGACAAGGAGCGGATCGTCGAGAACTTCTACCCGGAGGGCTCGCAGGTCGCCGACCAGTTCCTGCCGCCGGGCATCCCGCAGTACGAGGAGGGGGCCGAGACCTTCACCTACGACCCCGAGCGGGCCCGGCAGCTGCTGGCCGAGGCCGGCTACCCGGACGGCATCGACGTCGGCCCGCTGAGCTACCGGGCCGAGCCCCGGCCCTACCTGCCCCAGCCGCCGCAGGTGGCGAGCGACATCCGCGACCAGCTGGCCCAGGTCGGCATCCGGGCGACGCTCGACGAGCAGGAGTCGGGGACGTTCATCGACAACGCCAACACCGGGAACCTGAGCTTCTACATGCTCGGCTGGGGCGCCGACTTCCCGGACGCCACCAACTTCTGGGACTTCCACTTCGGCGCCGGCGCCAGCCCGCAGTTCGGCACCGGGTTCCCCGACCTGCACGAGGTGCTGGCCGAGGCCGGCTCGACCACCGACGAGGAGGAGCGGGCCGAGCTCTACGCCCAGGCCAACGACCTGCTGTTCGAGCACGCCCCGGCGATCCCGATCGCCTACGGCGGCTCGGCGGTGGCCTTCAAGGCCGAGGTCGAGGGTGCCCACGCCAGCCCCCTGTCCAACGAGCAGTTCGCCGCCATGTCGATCGAGGGCCAGGACCAGCTCGTGTGGATGCAGAACGGCGAGCCGTCGGGCCTCTACTGCGCCGACGAGACCGACGGCGAGGCGCTGCGGGTCTGCGAGCAGATCAACGAGTCGCTGCTCGGCTACGAGGTGGGCGGCACCGAGGTCGTGCCCCTGCTGGCCGAGGACTACGAGTCCAACGAGGACCTGACCGAGTGGACGTTCCACCTGCGCGAGGGCGTGACGTTCCACGACGGCACGAGCCTCGACGCCGGCGACGTGGTGGCCAGCTACCGGGTGCAGTGGGACGCCGCCGACCCGCTGCACGTCGGCCGGGACGGGCTGTTCACGTACTTCGAGGCCCTCTTCGGCGGCTTCCTCAACCCGCCGCCCGCGGAGGGCGAGGCCTGACACGACGGTGACCGCGGGGGCCGGCCGCCGGCTGGCCCCCGCCCACCTCCCACCATGCTGCGCTTCGTCGTCCGCCGCCTGCTCAGCTCCATCCCGGTCCTCTTCGGCATCCTGCTGGCCACCTTCGCCATCGCCCGGATCATCCCGGGCGACCCCTGCCAGGCCGCGCTCCAGGAGCGCGCCACGCCCCAGGCGTGCGCCGACTTCAACGAGCGCTACGGGTTCGACGACCCGATCCTCGTGCAGTTCGTCGACTACGTCGGCGACGTCGCCACCGGCGACCTCGGCGAGTCGATCCGCCTGCGCCAGCCGGTGACCGACCTGCTCATCGAGCGCCTGCCGGTGACCCTGCAGCTCTCGGTCGCCGCCCTGTTCCTCGCCGTGCTGCTCGGCGTGCCGCTCGGCGTCCTGGCCGGCACCCGCCACAACTCGCGCACCGACGTCGCCACCATCGTCGGCGCCAACCTCGGGGTCTCGATCCCGGTCTTCGTGCTGGGCCTGCTGCTGCAGTACGTCTTCGCCGTCCAGCTCGACGGCTCGCCGCTCGAGCTGCCGACGTCCGGGCAGCTGACGCCCGGCACCATCCCCGAGCCCTTCTACGAGGTGTGGGGCATCCCCGAGAGCTCGTTCGTCGAGTTCGTCGCCAACATCGACCTGCTCAACGCCGTGCTGATCTGGCGCTGGGACATCTTCGTCGACGCCCTGCGCCACCTGGTCCTGCCGGCGCTGGCGCTGGCGACCATCCCCATGGCCGTCATCGCCCGCATGACCCGCTCCAGCCTGCTCGACGTCCTCGGGCTCGACTACGTCCGCACCGCCCGGGCCAAGGGCCTGCGGGAGCGGGTCGTCATCGTGCGCCACGCCCTGCGCAACTCGCTGCTGCCAGTGGTCACCGTGGTGGGCCTGTCGCTCGGCACGCTGGTCGGCGGGGCCATCCTCACCGAGACGATCTTCAACCTCACCGGCATGGGCAAGACGCTCTTCGACGCCATCGAGGGCCGGGACTACTTCGTCGTCCAGGGCTTCACGCTGGTCGTCGCCGTCGGCTTCGTGGTCATCAACCTGATCACCGACATCGTGTACACGTTCCTCGACCCGAAGGTCCGGGTGAGCTGATGGCCGTCGAGGAGATCCCCCTCGGCGAGCAGCAGGCGGGCGACGCCGAGCCGGCGCTGCAGCTCGAGCGCGGCGGCCTGTGGCGGCAGGCGCTGCGCCAGACGTTCCGCAAGCGCTCGGCCGTCGCCGGGGGCGTCATCCTCGGCCTGCTGCTGTTCATCGCCCTGTTCGCCCCGGTCATCGCCCCCTACGGCGAGCGGGAGGTGCTCATCGCCACCGAGGGCCTCCGCCCCCGGGCCGAGCCCTGCATCCACCTGAGCGTCGACTGGATCCCCGACGTGCCGGTGCTGTCGCGGGCCGAGAGCTTCCTCGAGGCCAACGGCTTCTCGTGCCCGTCCGACCGGCCGCAGCACCTCATGGGCCTGGACGGCAACGGCCGCGACGTCTTCAGCCGCATCCTCTACGGCGCCCGCACGTCGCTCGTCGCGAGCGTCGGGGCGGTCGGGTTCGCCGTCGTGTGCGGCACGGTCCTCGGGCTGGTCGCCGGCTTCTTCGGCGGGCGGATCGACAACGTCGTCATGCGGGTGATGGACGTGCTGCTCGCCTTCCCGGCGCTGCTGCTCGCCATCGCCATCGTCACCGCCCGCGGGCCGGGCCTGTTCAACGCCGTCCTCGCGGTGTCGGTGGTGACGATCCCGGTCTACGCGCGGGTCATCCGCTCCCGCGTGCTGTCGGTGCGCGAGCAGGACTTCGTCGCCGCCGACCGGGCGCTCGGGGTCTCGAACGCCCGCATCCTCGTGCACCGGGTGCTGCCCAACTCGCTGACCCCGCTCGTCGTGCAGGCCACCCTGGGCATGGCGACGGCCGTGCTCGAGCTGGCGGCGCTGTCGTTCTTCGGCCTGGCCGGCGACCCCGACACGGCCGAGTGGGGCCGCATGCTGTCGGTGGAGCGGAACCAGCTGTTCACCTCGCCCCACCTGGTCTTCTACCCCGGCCTGATGATCATGCTGAACGTGCTCGCCTTCAACCTCATCGGCGACGGCCTGCGCGACGCGCTCGACCCGAGGCTCAACTCGTGACCGGAGCGCCCGCCGACCCCGTGCCCCCGGCGACGGCCCCCGGCGGCGAGGCGGCGCCGGACGACCGGACGGCCGCCGGGCCGCTGCTCGACGTGCGCGGCCTGCGCACCTGGTTCTTCACCTCGGGCGGGGTGGTGAAGGCCGTCGACGGCGTCGACCTGACCGTCGGCCGGGGCGAGGTCCTCGGCCTGGTGGGCGAGTCCGGCTCCGGCAAGAGCGTCACCTTCCTGTCGGTCATGCGCCTGGTCGACGCCCCGGGCCGCATCGTCGACGGCGAGATCCTCTTCGACGGCCGCGACCTGCGGACGCTCTCGGACGCCGAGATGCGCGACCTGCGGGGGAGCCGCATCGGCATGATCTTCCAGCAGCCGATCTCCTCGCTGAACCCCGCCTACCGGGCCGGCTTCCAGATCGCCGAGGTGTTCGAGGCCCACGAGGGGCTCAAGCGCAAGGCCGGCTGGGCCCGGGCCAAGGAGCTGCTCGCCCGGGTCGGCATCGGCGACGCCGAGCGGCGGGCCCGCGCCTACCCCCACGAGCTGTCCGGGGGCCAGGCCCAGCGGGTGATGATCGCCATGGCGCTGGCCGGCCACCCCGACCTGCTGGTGGCCGACGAACCGACGACGGCGCTGGACGTCACCATCCAGGCCCAGATCCTCGACCTCATCGCCGACCTGCAGCGCGACCTCGGCACGAGCGTCGTGCTCATCACCCACGACCTCGGGATCGTCGCCGAGATCTGCGACCGGGTGGCGGTCATGTACGCGGGGCAGATCGTCGAGGAGGCGCCGACCCGGCCGCTGTTCCTGGAGCCGAAGCACCCGTACACGCAGGGCCTCATCGGCTCGGTCCCGGTCATCGGCCAGCGCCGCGAGCGCCTGGCCGTCATCCCCGGCCGGGTGCCCAACCTCGTCGACCTGCCGGTGGCGTGCCGGTTCGCGCCCCGGTGCAGCGCCCGGGTCGAGCACGGCCTGACGCAGTGCACCGAGGCGCTCCCGGCGCTCGTCGAGGTGGAGCCGGGCCACAAGGTGCGGTGCTTCCTGCACAGCGACGCCGTCGAGGCCGTGCCCGAGGTGCCGGTCGAGGTGGGACGCCGGTGAGCGCCGAGGGCACCCCCAGCGTCGGCGCCCCGGCGACCCGGCGGGACGGGCAGGAGCGGGCGCCGCTCGTGTCGGCCCGCGGCCTCGTCAAGGCCTTCCCCGTCCGGGGCGGCGCCTTCGGCCAGGTCGTCGGCCACGTACGGGCCGTCGACGGCGTCGACCTCGACATCTTCCCCGGCGAGGTCCTCGGGCTGGTGGGGGAGTCGGGCTGCGGCAAGTCGACGCTCGGCCGCCTGCTCCTCGGCCTGCTCCCTGCCGACGAGGGCACCGTGCTCTTCGACGGCGTCGACGTCGGCCGGGCCCGCGGTCGCGAGCTCGCCGCCCTGCGCCGGCAGATGCAGATCGTCTTCCAGGACCCCTACTCGTCGCTCGACCCCCGGGCCACGATCGGCGACTCGATCGCCGAGGGGCTGCGGGCCCACGGCGTCCCCCGGGCCCGGCGCGAGCAGAAGGTGCGGGAGGCGCTGGAGCTGGTGGGCCTGGAGGCCGACCACGCCCGGCGCTACCCGCACCAGTTCTCGGGCGGCCAGCGCCAGCGCGTCGGCATCGCCCGGGCGCTCGCCGTCGAGCCCCGGTTCCTCGTCGCCGACGAGCCGGTGTCGGCGCTCGACGTGTCGATCCAGTCGCAGATCCTCAACCTCCTGCGCGACCTGCAGGAGCAGCTCGACTTCACGCTCGTGTTCGTGGCCCACGACCTCGCCGTCGTCGAGCACCTCTGCGACCGGGTCGCCGTCATGTACCTCGGACGGGTCGTCGAGCTGGGCACCCGCGACCAGGTCTTCGGCGCGCCCCTGCACCCCTACACCGAGGCGCTGCTGTCGGCCATCCCGGTGCCCGACCCCGACCGGCCCCGGCGCCGGGTCCGGCTGAGCGGCGAGATGCCGAGCCCGCTGCACCCGCCGTCCGGCTGCCGGTTCCACACCCGGTGCCCCATCGCGGTCGAGGGCGTGTGCGACACCGAGGTGCCCGCGCTGCTGCCCGGCGACGACCCCGGCCACGTGGCCGAGTGCCACCTGCGCACCGGCGCCCACCGGGACCTCGACCCGGGACGGGCGCCGGCCGCCCCCGACGCCTGAGACCGCCCACGGCCGCCCGCCCGGTCGTGCGGCCCGGCGGCGGTCCCCACTAACCTGGCCGCTCCGACCCGAGGAGACCCGCCAGCCGTGCTGACCGCGATCACCGTCGTTCTCAACGTCCTGTCGTCCCTGCTGATGATCGTCCTGGTGCTGCTGCACAGCGGCAAGGGCGGCGGCCTCTCGGACATGTTCGGCGGCGGCATCGGCGCCAGCGCCATGGGGTCGACGGTCATGGAGCGCAACCTCGACCGCATCACGGTCGTCGTGTCCCTGATCTGGGGCTTCACGGTGGTCGCGCTCGCGCTCATGCTCGGCTGACCCGCCCGCGGGCCATGAGCATCCTCGGGACGCGGGTCGTCCGTGTCGAGGACCCCCGCCTGCTGACCGGGGGCGGCACGTACACCGCCGACGTGCGGGACCCCCGCCTCGAGGGCGCGCTGCACGCGACCTTCGTGCGCTCCGCCGTCGCCCACGGGGCCCTCCGGGGCGTCGACGTCGACGAGGCCCGGCGGATGCCCGGCGTCGTCGACGTGGTCGTCGGGGCCGAGGTCGACCTGCCGCCCGTCCCCGGCACGGTCAACCGGGCGATGGCGCGGCCCTACCTGGCGGTCGACCGGGTCCGGTTCGTCGGCGAGCCGGTGGCCGTCGTGCTCACCGAGCGCCCCGAGCAGGGCCCGGACGCCGCCGAGCTCGTCGTCGTCGACGTCGACCCCCTGCCGCCGGTCGTCGGCACCGACGCCGCCCTGGCCGACGAGACGCTGCTCTTCCCCGAGGTCGGCACCAACCTGGTCGCCGAGGCGGGCGCCCCCGACGGCGCCACCGCCCCCGACGGGCCCGCCGGCTGCGAGGTCGTGGTCCGCCAGCGCATGGTCAACCAGCGGCTGGCCGCCTGCCCGCTCGAGGTGCGGTCGTCGGCGGCCGCCTGGGACGGTGGCCGGCTCGTCGTGTGGTGCTCGACGCAGAACGCCCACGGCGTGCACGACGCGCTCGTGCGGGCCTACGGCCTCGACCCGGCCGACGTGCGGGTGATCGCGCCCGACGTCGGCGGGGGCTTCGGGGCGAAGATCGGCGCCCACCCCGAGGACCTGGTGCTGCCCTGGCTGGCCCGCCGGGTCGGGCGGCCGGTCCGGTGGGTGGAGACCCGCACCGAGAACATGACGGCGATGGTGCACGGGCGGGCCCAGGTCCACGAGGTGACCATCGGCGGGCGCCGCGACGGCACCATCGAGGCCTACCACCTCGACATCGTGCAGGACGCCGGCGCCTACCCGGCGATGGGCGCCTACCTGCCCCGGCTCACGCAGGCGATGGCCGCCGGCACCTACGCCGTCGACCGGGTGACCTCGCGCTCCCGCGTCGTCGTGACGACCACGACGCCGGTCGCCTCCTACCGTGGCGCGGGGCGGCCCGAGGCGACCGCGGCCATCGAGCGGGCCGTCGACCTGTTCGCGGCCGAGGTCGGGCTCGACCCCGCCGAGGTGCGGCGGCGCAACCTCGTCCCCCGGTTCGACGAGCCCCACACGACGGCCGCCGGGGCCACCTACGACACCGGCGACTACCCGGCAGCGCTCGAGCGGGCCCTGGCCGCGGCCGGCTACGAGGAGCTGCGGGCCGAGCAGGCCCGGCGCCGGGAAGCCGGCGACCCGATCGCCCTCGGCATCGGGGTGTCGACCTACGTCGAGGTGACGACCGGGCCCTACGCCGGCTCGGAGGTCGGCTGGGTCGAGGTGCGGCCCGGCGGCGACGCGGGCGTCGAGGTCGTCGTCGGCACCGGCGCCTCGCCCCACGGGCAGGGCCTGGCCACCGCGCTCGCCATGCTCGTGTCCCACCACACGGGGCTGCCCCACGACGCGGTGCGGGTGGTCCACGGCGACACCGACCTGGTCGCCGGGGGCACCGGGACCTTCGGCTCGCGGTCGCTGCAGCTCGG
This sequence comes from Thermoanaerobacterales bacterium, assembly GCA_017577565.1. Taxonomy (GTDB): domain Bacteria; phylum Actinomycetota; class Acidimicrobiia; order Acidimicrobiales; family VFJN01; genus ZC4RG19. The sequence goes on from PKRH01000021.1 coordinate 24,418, forward strand.
GGGCTCGGCCGTCCGGGGCGCCGCCGTCGAGGTCGTCGAGCAGGCCCGGCGGCTGGCCGCCGAGCAGCTGGAGGCGGCGGCCGACGACGTCGTGCTCGACCCGGCCACCGGCCGGTTCCACGTCGCCGGCACCCCGGCCGTGGGGCGCACCTGGGCCGAGGTGCTGGCGGCCGCCGGCGTGCCGGCGCTGCGGGCCGAGCACACGTTCACCGCCACGCAGCCGACCTACCCGTTCGGGGCCCACGTCGCCGTCGTCGAGGTCGACACCGAGACCGGGGACGTCCGGCTGCGCCGGCTGGTGGCCTGCGACGACGCCGGCCGGATCGTCAACCCGCTGCTGGCCGAGGGCCAGCGCCACGGCGGGCTGGCCCAGGGGGTGGCGCAGGCGCTCTACGAGCAGGTCGTCTTCGACGACGACGGCAACCCGCTGACGGCCACCTTCGCCGACTACGCGGTCGTCTCGGCCGCCGAGCTGCCGTCGTTCGAGCTCGTCGACATGGAGACGCCCACCTTCGTCAACCCGCTGGGGGCCAAGGGCATCGGCGAGTCGGGCACGATCGGGTCGACGCCGGCCGTGCACAACGCCGTCTGCGACGCCCTCGCGCACCTCGGGGTGCGCCACGTGGACATGCCGTGCACCCCCGAGCGGGTGTGGCGGGCGATCCGCGACGCGACCCGCTGAGGAGACCACGCAACTCGCCAGCGCCGACGCGCAGCGAGGGCTAGTGTGGCGGTCGTCACATGCGCCCGGGCGGTCGCCGGGCGCCCATCCCAGGGAGGGGGCCTCGTGGAGATCACCCTGTCCGTCAACGGCGTGGAACGGACGTCGGACGTCGAACCCCGCCGGCTGCTGGTCCACCACCTGCGCGACGACCTGGGGCTCACCGGCACGAACGTCGGGTGCGACACCTCGTCGTGCGGGGCGTGCACCGTCCTGCTGGACGGCGAGTCGGTGAAGTCGTGCACGATCCTCGCGGTCCAGGCCGACGGGCACGAGGTGACGACGATCGAGGGCCTGGCCGGCGCCGCCGGCAACGGCGAGACCGGTGCCCTCCACCCGGTGCAGGAGGCCTTCCACGCCCAGCACGGGCTCCAGTGCGGCTTCTGCACCCCGGGCATGGTCATGGCGGCGGTGTCGCTGCTCGACGAGAACCCGCACCCCACCGAGGAGGACGTGCGGCTCGGTCTCGAGGGCAACCTGTGCCGCTGCACCGGCTACCAGAACATCGTGCGAGCGGTGCTCGCCGCCGCGGGGGAGGTGCGGGCATGACCGCCACCGAGACACCGACGACCGCCGAGGGCCGAGCCTTCGGGCAGCGACTGCTGCGCAAGGAGGACCCCCGGCTGCTCACCGGCGAGGCCCGGTTCATCGACGACCTCCAGATCCCGGGCGCGCTGTGGATGGGCATGGTCCGCAGCCCCTACGCCCACGCCCGCATCCGCGGCATCGACGTCAGCGCGGCGCTGGAGATGCCGGGCGTCCGCCACGTGTTCACCGGCGCCGACCTGGCCGACGCCTGGGCCGACCCCATGCCCTGCGCCTGGCCGGTCACCGAGGACATGAAGGCGCCGGCGCACTGGCCGGTCGCCAAGGACAAGGCCTGCTACGTCGGCGACATCGTCGCCGTCGTCGTGGCCGAGGACCGCTACCAGGCGGCCGACGCGGTCGACGCCGTCGTCGTCGACTACGAGCCGCTGGAGGCGGTCGTCGACATCGAGGACGCCGCCAGCGACCGGGTCGTCGTCCACGAGGAGCTGGGCACCAACCGCAGCTACACGTGGACCCTGTCGCCCGAGCCCGAGGCGGTGGAGCGGGCCTTCGCCGAGGCCGCCCACACGGTCAGCGAGACCTACGTCCAGCAGCGGCTGATCCCCGTGGCCATGGAGCCCCGGGGCGTCGCCGTGGTGCCCGGCGTCTACGGCGGGGACCTCACCGTCTACTCGTCGACCCAGATCCCCCACATCCTCAAGGTGATGGTCGCGGCCACCTGCGGCGTCCCCGAGCACAAGGTGCGGGTCGTCGCCCCGGCCGTCGGGGGCGGGTTCGGCTCGAAGCTCAACGTCTACGCCGAGGAGCTCATCGCCGTGGCGCTCGCCCGGCGGCTCGGCGTGCCGACGCGCTGGACCGAGACCCGCGCCGAGAACGCGGTCGCCACCATCCAGGGCCGGGGCCAGGTCCAGCGCATGGAGCTGGCCGCCGACGCCGAGGGGCGGGTGACCGCCGTCCGGGCCCGGATCACCGCCGACATGGGCGCCTACCTGCAGCTGGTCACCCCGGGCATCCCGCTGCTCGGCGCCTTCCTCTACCACGGCGTCTACGACGTCCCCGCCTACCACTTCGAGTGCACGGGCGTGTTCACCAACCGGACGCCCACCGACGCCTACCGGGGCGCGGGGCGGCCGGAGGCGACCTACGCCATCGAGCGGGCCATGGACGCGCTGGCCCGGGAGGTCGGGGTCGACCCGGCCGAGATCCGCCGGCGCAACTACATCCCGCCGGACAGGTTCCCCTACGAGTCCGTCGCCGGGCTGACCTACGACTCCGGCGACTACGAGCCCACGCTCGACCGGGCCCTCGAGCTCGTCGGCTACGAGGAGCTGCGGGCCGAGCAGGCCCGGCGCCGGGCGGCGGGCGAGAAGAAGCACCTGGGCATCGGCGTCTCGACCTACGTCGAGATGTGCGGCCTGGCGCCCAGCCGGGTGCTGGCGTCGCTCAACTACGCCGCCGGCGGCTGGGAGGCCGCCAGCGTGCGGGTGCTGCCCACCGGCAAGGTCCAGGTGGTCAGCGGCACGACGCCTCACGGTCAGGGCCACGAGACCTCGTGGTCGCAGATCGTGGCCGACCGCCTGGGCATCGACCCCGCCGACGTCGAGGTGCTCCACTCCGACACCGCGGTGAGCCCGCTGGGCATGGACACCTACGGCAGCCGCTCGCTGCCGGTCGGCGGCGTGGCCGTGGCCATGGCCACCGACCAGGTCATCGCCAAGGCCAAGGCCATCGCCGCCCACCAGCTGGAGTGCGCCGAGGACGACCTCGAGCTCGTCGACGGCGAGCTGCGGGTGCGGGGCACGCCGGCGAGGTCGATGACCTTGCAGGCCGTCGCCTTCGAGGCGTTCAGCGCCCACGACCTGCCCGACGGCATGGAGCCCAACCTGTCGGCCCAGGTGTCCTACGACCCGCCGAACTTCGTCTTCCCGTTCGGCACCCACGTGGCGGTCGTCGAGGTCGACGAGGAGACGGGCCGGGTCGAGCTGCGGGACTACGCCGCGGTCGACGACTGCGGGCCGCAGGTCAACCCCATGATCGTCGAGGGGCAGCTGCACGGCGGCATCGTCCAGGGCGCGGCGCAGGCCCTGTGGGAGGAGGCCGTCTACGACGCCGACGGCAACCTGCGCAACCCGACCCTGGTCGACTACGGCGTGCCCAGCGCCGCCGAGCTGCCGTCGCTCAAGCTCGACCACACGGTCACGCCCAGCCCGACGAACCCGCTCGGCGTGAAGGGCATCGGCGAGGCCGGCACGATCGGCGCCACGCCCGCGGTGATCAACGCGATCGTCGACGCGCTGTCGCCGTTCGGCATCACCGACATCGCCATGCCGGCCACCCCCGAGCGGGTGTGGGCGGCGATCCAGCAGGCACGATCCGGCTCGGCCGGCGACGGGGAGGGGGCGCCGTGATCCCGGCACCGTTCGACTACCAGCGGGCCTCGTCGGTCGACGAGGCGATCGAGCTGCTCCGGCAGCACGGGGAGGACGCCAAGCTGCTGGCCGGCGGTCACTCGCTGCTGCCGCTCATGAAGCTGCGGCTCGCCCAGCCGTCGGTGCTCGTCGACATCGGCCGCATCGCCGACCTGTCCTACGTGTCGGAGACGCCGGCCGACGGCCGCGTGCTGCGGATCGGCGCGCTGACCCGCCACCACGACCTGGCCACCTCCGAGCTGGTGCGCGAGCAGGTGCCGCTGCTGGCCCACGTGGCCAGCCGCATCGGCGACCCGCAGGTACGGCACCGGGGGACGATCGGCGGCTCGGTCGTGCACGGCGACCCGGCGTCCGACCTGCCGGCGGCGCTGCTGGCGCTGCGGGCGACGCTGGTCGTGCGGGGGCCGGCGGGCGAGCGGAGCATCCCGGCCGACGAGTTCTTCACCGGGTTCCTGGAGACGGCCATCGCGCCCGACGAGGTCCTCACCGAGATCCGGGTCCCCGCGGTGCCGGGCGTCGGCTGGGCGTTCGAGAAGTTCAACCGCCGGGCCCAGGACTGGGCCATCGTCGGCGTCGCCGCCGTCATGACCGACGGCGCCGGCGGCCCGGGCGTGGGCCTGGTGAACATGGGCCCGCAGCCGATGCGGGCCGCCGGGGTCGAGGAGGCGCTGCGCGCCGGGGCGTCGCTCGGCGAGGCCGCCGCCCGGGCCGACGAGGGCACCGACCCGCCGACCGACCTCAACGGCTCGGCGGAGTACCGGCGCCACCTGGCCCGGGTGCTGGTCCGGCGGGCGCTCGAGACCGCCAGCGGCTGAGGCGGGGGGCACACGGTGGTGGGGCTCGGACGATTCGTCCGGCCCCACCGCCCGTAGGCTGGTGGACATGTCCCCCGAGGGTGCCGCCCCGGGCGCCGTCGCCGACGTCGCCGCCGTGGTCGAGGGCCTGTCGGCCGAGGGCTACCTGGCCGACGAGGGCCTCGCCACCGCGGTGTTCCTCGCCCTCCGGCTGCAGCGGCCGCTGTTCCTGGAGGGCGACGCCGGCGTGGGCAAGACCGAGCTGGCCAAGGCGCTGGCCGCCTGGACCGGCGGCCGGCTCGTGCGCCTGCAGTGCTACGAGGGCATCGACGCCGCCCAGGCGCTGTTCGAGTGGGACCACGCCCGGCAGCTGCTGCACCTGCGGACGGCCGAGGCGGCCGGCCGGGCCGGCGAGGTCGGCGTCGAGTCGCTGGAGCACGAGCTCTACGACGAGCGGTTCCTCGTGCGCCGCCCGCTGCTCCAGGCCCTCGAGACCCGGCCCGGCGAGCCGCCGCCGGTGCTGCTCATCGACGAGATCGACCGGGCCGACGACGAGTTCGAGGCCTTCCTGCTCGAGCTGCTGTCGGACTGGGCGGTGACCGTCCCCGAGCTCGGCACCATCCGGGCGGCGACGCCCCCGGTGACCGTGCTGACCTCCAACCGCACCCGCGACGTGCACGACGCCCTGAAGCGCCGGTGCCTCTACCACTGGGTCGACCAGCCCGACGTCGAGCGGGAGGTGGCGATCGTCCGCCGCCGGGCCCCCGAGGTCGACGGCAGGCTGGCCGCCCAGGTGGCGCACGCGGTCGCCGGGATCCGCGAGCTCGGGCTGTACAAGCCGCCGGGCATCGCCGAGTCCGTCGACTGGGCCCGGGCGCTGTCGCTGATCTCCCCGGACGGGCTCGACCCTCGGGCCGCGGAGGCGACGCTCGGCACGGTCGTGAAGTACCGGGAGGACCTCCAGCGCGTGCGCGAGCACGGCGTGGAGGCCCTGGTGCGGGAGGCGGTGGCCCGCGGTGGCTGACCCGGCCACCGCCCCGGCCCTCGGCGTCGCCGAGCCGCCCGAGGTGGGCGTGCGGGCGGTCGAGCTGGCCGCGGCGCTGCGCCGGGAGGGCGTGCCGGTGCCGACCGGCGCCACCGTGGCCTACGCCCGGGCGCTGGCGGCCGCGGGGACGACGCCGTCGGGCGTCTACTGGTCGGGGCGGGCGACGCTGGTGCGCCGGCCCGAGGACGTCCCCGCCTACGACCGGGCCTTCGCCGCCGTGTTCGGCGGCGGGCCGGTGGCCGCCGCGGCGGCCGTGCCGCGGGTCGTCGAGGTCCGGCTCGACACCGGCGACGACGGCGCCGCCCCGGCCGGCGGCGACGACGAGGAGTCGCAGGTCGCCGACGTCCGCACCGTGCGCTGGAGCGCCACCGAGCAGCTCCGCCACCGCGACCTGGCCGCCTGCACGCCGGAGGAGCTGGAGCAGGCGCACCGGCTGATCGCCGGCCTGCGGGTGCGCATGGCCTGCCGGCCGAGCCGGCGCAAGCGCCCGGCGTCCGGCGACCGGGGCACGCTCGACCTCCGCCGCACCGTGCGGCGGGCGCTGCCCACCGGCGGCGAGGTGCTGCGCCCCGCCCGCCTGCAGCCGGGCGAGCAACCGCGGCGGCTGGTGCTGCTGGTCGACGTCAGCGGCTCGATGGAGCCCTACTCGCGAGCGCTCGTCCGGTTCGCCCACGCCGCGGTCGTGGCCCGCCGCCACGGCCGGGTCGAGGTGTTCGCCCTCGGCACCCGGGTCACCCGCATCACCCGGGAGCTGTCCACCCACGACCCCGACGCCGCGCTCCGGCGGGCGGCCGCGGTCGTGGCCGACTGGTCGGGCGGCACCCGGCTGGGGGAGGGCGTCCGCCGGTTCAACGACCGCTGGGGCGTGCGGGGCCTGGCCCGGGGCGCGGTCGTCGTCGTGCTGTCCGACGGATGGGACCGGGGCGACCCGCAGGTGCTGGGGGAGGAGATGGCCCGCCTGAAGCGGGTGGCCCACCGGGTCGTGTGGGTGAACCCGTTGAAGGCGACGCCGGGGTACGCGCCGCTGGCCGGGGGCATGGCGGCGGCGCTGCCGCACGTCGACGAGTTCGTGGAGGGCCACTCGGTGGCCTCGCTCGAGGCCCTGGCCGAGCTGGTCGCACGATGAGGGAGGGGAGATGAGGGACCTGCTGGACGACATCGACACGTGGCGGTCCGAGGGCGTCGGCGTCGCCATCGCCCGGGTGGTCGACCTGGAGGGCTCGGGGCCCCGGGAGCCGGGCGCCGCCATGGCGGTGAACGAGCGGGGCGAGGTCGCCGGCTCGGTCTCCGGGGGCTGCGTCGAGGGCGCGGTGGTGACCGAGGCCCTCGAGGTGCTCCGCACCGGCGAGCGCAAGGTCGTCAGCTTCGGCTACAGCGACGACGAGGCCTTCGCGGTGGGCCTCACCTGCGGCGGGACCATCCACCTCTACCTCGAGCCGCTCGACTGGTGAGCGGGGGCATCTACGACCGGCTGGCCGCCGCTGTGCGGGCCGAGCGGCCCGTGGCGCTGGCGACGGTGGTCTCGGGCCCCGGCACCGGCGGCAAGCTGCTGGTGGCGCCCGACGAGGAGCCGCTCGGGACGCTCGGGAACCCCGACCTCGACCGGGTGGTGGCCCGCGACGCGCTCGGCGAGCTGGCCGCCGGCACGACCGGCATCCGCCACTACGGCGAGCGGGGCGAGGCCCGCGAGGCCACCGTCGCGGTGTTCATCGAGAGCTTCGCCCCACCGCCCCGGATGTTCGTCTTCGGCGCCGTCGACTTCACCGCCGCCCTGGTGAAGGTGGCCAAGGTGCTCGGCTACCGGGTGACCGTGTGCGACGCCCGGGAGGTGTTCGCCACCCGGACCCGGTTCCCCGAGGCCGACGAGGTGGTGGTCGACTGGCCGCACCGCCTCCTCGACAGGGTCGGGCCCACGTTGACCCCCCGGGACGTGATCTGCGTGTTGACCCACGACGCCAAGTTCGACGTGCCCGCGCTGTCCGCCGCCCTGCGGACCGAGGCGGGCTACATCGGGGCGATGGGCAGCCGCCGGACCCACGCCGACCGCACGAGGCGCCTGCGGGAGGCGGGTGTCGACCAGGCGGGCCTGGACCGCATCCGTTCGCCGATCGGCCTCGACATCGGGGCCCGGACGCCCGAGGAGACCGCCGTGTCCATCTGCGCGGAGATCATCGCCGACCGCAACGGACGCACCGACGTCCGACCGCTGCGGACGACCGAGGGACCCATCCACGGTCCTGCCGGCCCGGCCCTGACCGGCCGATGACCGTCGCCGCGATCGTCCTCGCCGCCGGGGGCGGTGCGCGGTTCACGGCGTCGGGCGGCGAGGGCCACAAGCTGCTCGCGCCCTACCTGGGGCGCACGGTGGTGGAGTGGGCGATCGAGAACGCCGTGGCCGCCGGCCTTGACGCCACCTACGTCGTGCGGGGCGCGACCGACCTGCCGATCCCGCCGCTGGCCGCCGACCGGGTGGTCGTCGTGCGCAACGACGCCTGGCGGGACGGGATCGCGACCTCGCTGCAGGCGGGCATCGCCCGGGCCCGCCGGGACGGCCACGCCGCCGTGGTCGTCGGCCTGGGCGACCAGCCGCTCGTGCAGGCGGAGGCCTGGCGCCGGGTGGCCCGGGCCACCTCGACGCCGATCGCGGTGGCCACCTACGACGGCGTGCGGGGCAACCCGGTGCGGCTGTCGTCGATGGTGTGGCCGCTGCTGCCGAAGACGGGCGACGCCGGCGCCCGGGTGGTGATGCGCCGGCGACCGGACCTCGTCACGGAGGTACCGTGTCCGGGGCGGGCCGCCGACATCGACACGGTCGAGGACCTCGCCGAGTGGAGCTGACCCCGGAGGACCCATGGAGCTCACGAACGACTTCCGCGTCGGGGTGCCCGTCGAACGAGCCTGGGAGGTGCTGACCGACGTCGAGCTGATCGCCCCCTGCATGCCCGGGGCGCAGCTCCAGGAGGTCGAGGGCGACGAGTACCGGGGCATCGTCAAGGTGAAGGTCGGCCCGGTGACCGCCCAGTACAAGGGGGCGGCCCGGTTCGTCGAGAAGGACGAGGCCGCCCGCCGGATCGTGCTGCGGGCCGAGGGCCGGGAGACCCGGGGCCAGGGCAACGCCGCCGCCACCATCACGGCCCAGCTCCAGCCCGACGGCGACGGCACCGCGGTGTCGGTGGTGACCGACCTGACCGTCACCGGCCGGGTCGCCCAGTTCGGCCGGGGCGTGATGGCGGACGTGTCGTCGAAGCTGCTGGGCCAGTTCGTCGAGTGCCTGGAGGGCAAGCTGACGCAGGAGGAGGCGCCGGCGGAGGCGGCCGCTGTGGGCGCCGAGGCCGTGGGTGCGGCGGCTGGCACCGCCGAGCCGTCGGCCGGCGAGGAGGGGAGGCCCGGACGCCCCGAGACGGTCGTCCCCCCGGCGACGGAGGGCGTGGAGACCGGCGGCGAGGGCCACGGGCCGCTCGACGTCGCCTCCGAGGGTGCCGCGGCGTCGGCCCGGCTGGAGACGGTGGCCGCGGGGGAGCAGCCCTCCGGCGGGGGCGTGCGCAGGATCGACTCGCCCGAGGCCGAGCCCGTCGACCTGCTCGACGCGGCGGGCGCGCCGGTGGCCAAGCGGGCGCTGCCGGTGATCGCGGGGCTGACCGTCCTGTGGCTGCTCAGCATCTTCCTGCGCCGCCGGCGCCGCCGCCGGAAGACCAGCTAGCAGGCCCAGCGTCCCCCGATTGGGCGGCACTGGCGGGCGCGCTAGAGTGTCCGACCTGCCCGGCGCACCCGGGTGCCACGTCGGAGTGGCGGAATTGGCAGACGCGCTAGGTTGAGGGCCTAGTGCCCGTTGAGGGCGTGGGGGTTCAAGTCCCCCCTCCGACACGATCCGGCCAGGGCGGAACGCCCTGGCCGTCGTCTTCTTCGCCATCGCCGTCGTCCACCGGCTGCAGCACGTCCGGCGGCCATGGGTGGGAGGTCGACGCGTGACCGAGGAGCCGAGCTTCCGCCTGCTGTTCCGGGAGGCCCCGTACGAGAAGCTCGGCCAGAACCGGATCCACGTCGACCTCACGACCTCGTCGCTCGACGACCAGGAGGGCACGGTGGCCGAGCTGCCGGCGCTCGGCGGGAGCCACGTCGAGATCGCTCAGGACCCCGACGACACCCACGTCGTGCTCGCCGACCCCGAGGGGAACGAGCTCCGCGTCATCGAGCCGGCCAACCGCTTCTGGCCGGCTGCCCCCGCTCGTCGGGCAGGGAGCGGTTCCACCTCCACCTCGCCCTCCGCACCGCCGGCCGGGGTGAAGGCCACACTCGACGAGCTGGTCGCGAGCGGCGCCACCGTCCGCGATCCGGGTGAGGCCTGCCCGGGGGCGATCGGCCTCGCC
>PKRH01000192.1 GCA_017577565.1 Thermoanaerobacterales bacterium
TGCTCCGTCGACAACTGGTTTTTCCTTCTTCCTTTTCGGCGGAGCGGCTGATGTTTATAAAGGGCAGGGCCGGTGCGCCGCGCCTCTTCGGCCTGCTCGACGAGAAGGATCTCGTGCCGCCGCCACGCGCGATGCCCGAAGCCGAGGCCGCGCCCGACGAGGCCATCGCCTTGGAGGACGTGCACTTCTCCTACAAACCCGGCGTGCCGGTGCTCCGCGGCGTGAACCTGTCGGCCCGCCGCGGCGAGCGCATCGCGCTCGTCGGCGCCACCGGCGGAACGCCCCCGCCGGGCCCGAGGCGGCCGGAGCCCGGGCGGCGGCCCCCCCGGGGGGCCGGCCGCCCGCGCGCGGCTGCGGCGGGCTCAGCCGGCCGTCGCCCAGCCCCGGGCGCGCTCGACCGCCCGGCGCCAGCGGGCGTGGCGGGCGTCGGCGTCGGCCCGGTCGGCCCGGGGCTCGCAGCGCAGGTCGGCCCGCCAGCTCCGCTCGATCTCGTCCGGCGAGCCCCACACCCCCTCGGCCAGGCCGGCGATGTAGGCGGCGCCGAGCGCCGTCGTCTCCCGCACGACGGGCCGGGTGACGGGGACGCCGAGCTGGTCGGCCTGGATCTGCACGAGCAGGTCCATGGCGGCGCCGCCGTCGACCCGCAGCTCGGCCACCCGGCGGCCGCTCGCCGCGGCCATGGCCTCGACGACGTCACGGGTCTGGTAGGCCATGGCCTCGACCGCCGCCCGGGCGAGGTGGGCGGCCGTCGTGCCCCGGGTGATGCCGACGATCGTCCCCCGGGCGTAGGGGTCCCACCAGGGGCTGCCGAGGCCGGTGAAGGCGGGCACGAGGTAGACGCCGCCGCTGTCCGGGCACGACTCGGCCAGCGGCCCGATCTCGGCGCTCTCCCGGATGAGCCCGAGCCCGTCCCGCAGCCACTGCACGGCGGCGCCGGTCACGAAGATCGAGCCCTCGAGCGCGTAGGCGACCTCGCCGGTGCGCTCGGTGGTCCACGCCACCGTCGTGAGCAGCCCCTCGGCCGGCTCGGGGCAGCGGTCGCCCACGTTCATGAGCACGAAGCTGCCGGTGCCGTAGGTGTTCTTCGTCATCCCCGGCTCGAGGCAGGCCTGGCCGAACAGCGCCGCCTGCTGGTCGCCGAGGACGCCCGACACCGGGACGCCCGCCACGGGCGTGCCCGCGGCGGCGACGCCGAAGCGGCAGGCCGAGGGCCGGACCTCGGGCAGGCACGGGACCGGCACCCCGAACAGCTCGCACAGCTCGTCCGACCAGGCCAGCCGGTGGATGTCGAACAGCATCGTCCGGCTGGCGTTGGACGGCTCGGTGGCGAGGACGCCGCCGTCGGGCCCGCCGGTCAGGCGCCAGACCAGCCAGGCGTCGACCGTGCCGAGGGCGAGGTCGGGCCCGGCCTCGACGCCGCCCTCGGTCAGCAGCCACTCCATCTTCGTCGCCGAGAAGTACGGGTCGAGGACCAGGCCGGTCGTCCGGCGGACGAGGTCGAGGTGGCCCGCCTCCCGCAGCTCGTCGCAGCGCGGCGCCGTGCGGCGGTCCTGCCACACCAGCGCCCGGTGCAGGGGCCGGCCGGTGCGGCGGTCCCAGGCGACGACCGTCTCCCGCTGGTTGGTGATGCCGACGGCCGCCACGGTCTCGCCCTCGCCCTCGAGCCGGCCCACCAGCTCGGCGAGCGTGGCCACGGTGGCGTCCCAGATGTCGTCGGGGTCGTGCTCGACCCAGCCGGGGTTCGGGAAGTGCTGGGGGAACTCGCGGTAGGCGTAGCCGGCCGGCGTGCCGTCGGGCCGCAGCGCGAGGCTGCGGACCCCGGTCGTCCCCGCGTCGATCGCGATCACCACGGACATCGGGGCGGGACCCTACGTCCCCGCGATACCCCCGCGCCGCTCGGCAGGACGGTCGGTAGTGTCGCGGGCATGCGTGTCGCGATGCTCACCGGTGGGGGCGACTGCCCGGGCCTCAACGCCGTCATGCGGGCGGTCGCCCGCAAGGGCGAGACCGTCTACGGCGACGAGATCGTGGGCCTGCGCGACGGGTGGCGGGGGGCGGTCGAGAACGACGTCGTCCCGCTGTCGGTCGAGTCGTTCCGGGGCACGTTGCCCCGCGGGGGCACCATCCTCGGCTCCTCCCGCACGAACCCCTACAAGATCGACGGCGGGCCCGAGGCCGTGAAGCGGACGCTGGCCGACAACGCCATCGACGCGCTGATCGCCATCGGCGGCGAGGACACCCTGGGGGTGGCGGCCAAGCTCGCCGCCGAGGGCCTCGCCGTCGTCGGCGTGCCCAAGACCATCGACAACGACCTGTCGGCCACCGAGCTGACCTTCGGCTTCGACACGGCGGTGCAGATCTGCGTCGACGCCATCGACCGGCTGCACACCACCGCCGAGTCCCACAACCGGGTGATGGTCGTCGAGGTCATGGGCCGCCACGCCGGGCACATCGCCACCTGGGCGGGCATCGCCGGCGGCGCCACCGTCGTGCTCATCCCCGAGCGGCCCTTCGACATCGACGAGGTGTGCGAGGTCATCCGCCGCCGGCACGAGCGCGGCCGCTACGCCTCGATCGTCGTCGTGGCCGAGGGGGCCGTGCCGGTCGAGGGCACGATGGCGGTCCAGTCCGACGAGGTCGACGAGTTCGGGCACGTGCGCCTCGGCGGCATCGGCGACCGGCTGGCCCGCGCCATCGAGGAGCGCACCGGCTACGAGACGCGGGCCATCGTCCTCGGCCACGTGCAGCGGGGCGGCACGCCCACCGCCTTCGACCGGGTGCTCGCGACCCGCTTCGGCATCGCCGCCATCGACGCCGTGCACGACGGCGCCTTCGGCACGATGGTCGCGCTGCGGGCCGGCGAGATCGTGCGGGTCCCCCTGGAGGAGGCCACCGCCGAGCTCAAGCTCGTCGACCCGAAGCTCTACGAGGTGGCCGAGGTCTTCTTCGGCTGAGCGGCCCGGCGGCCGGGGCCGCGGCCGGCTCAGCCGGCGGCGCCCCGGCCCCGGATCGACCCCTCGAGGGCCTCGCCCTCGGCGTGGGTGGCGAGGCAGTAGGTGTCGGTCTGCCCCTCCTCCCACTGCTCCTCGGTGGGGGCGACGGGCCACAGCTCGATGCCGTTCTCGAGCGCCACGTCCGCCGTCGCGCCGAAGTACTCGACCAGCTCCATCGTGCAGATGCTGCCGCCCTCTTGGCGCACGGCGTCCTGGCCCGGGTAGTCGGCGTCGGGGTCGGACGCCTCGGCGACGGCGAACAGCTCGTAGCGGTGGGCCTCGTCGCAGTCGACGACCGTGACCTCGTTCGGGTCGCCGTTGAAGCACTGGCCGACCTCGACGTCGGCGAGGGTCTTGTCGTCGTCGCGGACCGAGATGGCGATGGTGTACGCCAGCGCGACGAGGAACACGACCGTGCCCAGCGCCACGAGCGCGAGCCGCTTGCGGCGCTCGCGGCGGCGCCGGCGGGCGCGCTCCTCGTCGGTGAGGTAGCCGGGCGGCAGCTCGGTGGCGCCGCCGGGCGGCGGCAGCCCGGGCCCGGGGCGGGTGGCGCCCGAAGCCGCACCGCTCGGGGTCGCACCGGCCGGCGCGCCGGGCGGGGGCGGCAGGTGGGACCC